>DKEX01000113.1 GCA_002452295.1 Firmicutes bacterium UBA6811
GCAACTACGAGGATAACATCAAGCATGGTTACCAGGGCTGGCTGCGCGTGGGCGAATGGCGAGAGACAGAGCCTGGCAACATGTCCGGCCCCACGGTGCGCGGGGTCGAGTACAGGATATCCCAGTGCCACCACTCGCCGCCCTGTGCATTTGATCATTGCGCAAAGGACTGCCCGAGGGTGTTGTTAGTGCCGGTGGCTGATCTTGACCCGGAGGAGCTTCGTGGGCGCAGCGACGTGCGCCTGGTGGGATTTGCCGCGTTCTTCCTCGAGGGCGTAGGGGGATACGGCAACAGATGCGAGGTGACTGGCAGGTTCATAAGGTGGGCGGTAGACGGCGAGCTTGGCGGTGCGGGGGATTACGGCGTGGTTGCCAGCAGGCTGGAAGAGTAAACAGGCAAGGGACCCCCGGTCGGGATGCCGGGCCGGTATTCGAAAGCACGCGCTGGAAGCCGGGTCGTCAACGGTAGTCTGGGCTCTTGACGGGGTCGTCAGGTGCACTGGTTGTGGGTTGTCAGGTCCTGGCTCTCGAGTTTGATGGCAGTATGTCCCTGTGATGGTCAACCATGCCCACGAAACAGGTTCATGTGGGCAGGGACAAGGGGGTGGCTAAATGAAGGGCGGTAAGCTTATGATCCTGCTCGCCCTGATTCCCGGGCTCTTAGCCGCCGTCATGACTTACGTATACGTCAACAACGCGGCAAAGCCCGAACCCGTCAGCGTGAAGACCGTGTCCGTGGTGGCTGCGAGGGCGACCATACCGCCGCGCACGAAGGTCACGCCGGACATGATCTACGTCAAGGAGGTGCCGGAAGCCGCCGTCCATGCGAGGACGGCGCGCCAGGCGGAGGATGTGGTGGGTCTCTTCACGAAGTATGAAATCCTCGAAGGCGAGGCCATCATCATGGACAGGCTCTTCGGCGAGAACGAGCCGGTGGGCCTTGCATCCTCGGTTCCCAGGGACAAGCGTGCCGTTACCGTCCCGGTCAACGAGGTGGTCGGCGTGGCCGGGTTCGTGAAACCCGGCGATCGCGTTGATGTCGTCGCCACGGTGGGTGGCACTGAGCAGACCGGCGACATCGCCTTCACGGTGCTCGAAGATGTGGAGGTGCTCGCCGTCGCCCAGGACACCGAGGACAAGAACGAAGGCAAGGCGAAGGTATCCACCAGCGTCACGCTGGCCGTTACCCCGGCTCAGGCGGAGAGGCTAGCCCTCGCCGAGGATATGGGGAACCTGCGCCTGGCCCTGCGTCCGCTGTTTCCTTCAGTGGCGAAGAGTTCGGGCATCGTTGCCCACGATCTTTTGAGAGAGGTTAAAGGTTGGTCGCCTCCCCGGCCGGCAGGCGAGAGCACCCCACGGTCCGCTGCACCGATGGTCTCCCCTGGGGACACAACCCAGGAACCCGCCGTGACCATAACGCGCCAGGCTCCCCCAACCCCTGTGGCGCACGGGCCGTCAACGCTTCCTCCTCAACCTGTCGGTCCACCCATTCCTGAGCCCGAGGTGGTGGAGGTCATCAAGGGAACACAGAGGACCTACGTCACCGTGGCCGATGATGGGGAGGCGACCAAACAATGAATAGACTCTTTAGCTTAATCCTGGCCGTGCTGGTGGCCATGGCGGCATTCACCGCCTTGCCGCAACCGGCCGTGGCCCAGGAAGTCCAGCAGGCCCAGGAAGCTCAGGAAGCCTGGGGAGTCCAGGAAGCCCATGAGGCGCAGGCGGCCCAGGAGGCCCAGCAAGCACGGCAAGCGGGCGCGGTCACAGCAGTCACAGCCAACCCCACGTTCGCCGTGGTGGTCGGCGAGTCTCGCATCCTGCAGGTCAAGGGCCTCGTGAGGGTGGCCATCGCCGACCCCGCCATCGCCGACGTCGTGGTGGTGTCGAAGAGCGAGGTCATCGTCAACGGCAAGACCGAGGGGCGGACGACCCTCCACGTATGGGACGCATCTGGCCGCACCAGCTACGACGTACGGGTGTGCATCGACAACGAGGGCCTCCTTCGCGAGGTCGAGGAGACAATCGGGATGAGCGGTATCCGCGTTCGGTTCGCCCGGTCGTCGCTTCTCCTCGACGGCGAGGTGGAGACCGACGCCGACTCCGAGAGGGCCGAGCTCATCGCGAAAGCGTACGCGGACAAGGTCATCAACCTGCTGGCAGTGAGAAGGCCCACCTCGCCCCCCCCGCCTCCCGTCGTGGAGGCGTCCGAGGTCCAGGCGGCCATCGGCGTCAAAGGCGTCTCGGTGCGCGTCCTCAAGGATGCGGTGATCCTGGAGGGCGAGGTCAAGAGCCCTCTCGACGCGGACCGGGCCGAGAAGATCGCCAGGATCTTCGCGAACCAGGTGCTGAACTTCGTCGCGGTCACCCCGCCGCCTCCCGCGGTTGCGGAGCCGCGTGAGGGCAAGGCCATCGCGGCGGCGCCTTCCGGCACGGAGCCCGGCGGCCCGCCCAATGGGGCCGAGACACGTGCGGCAGGCGTTGAAGGCGTCCCGGGGGAAGTCAAGCCCAGCGAGGCTCCCGCGCCAGCTCCGGAGACGGGGACACACAGCCCGGCGCTGGAAGCCGGGGCGGGCGAGGGTGACCAGGCCGCTCCCGCTCCTCTCGAGAAAGTCGACCTCGATGTCGCGCTACGGGACACTATCGTCGCCGCGGTCCGCGACCCCGCCGTCGAAGTGACGGTCGTGAAGGGGACGGTGCTCCTGGAGGGCGCGGTGTCCGGCGACTATGCGAAGCTCCGCGCCGAGACGGTCGCGAGGCTTTACTCACCGAACGTCGTGAGCATCATCCGGGTTGTGGAGCCTCCAGCCCCACCGCCGCCGCCACCCGCGCCTGCGCCTCCGCCACCTCCACCTCCGCCGCCGGAGCCGAAGCTGGAGGAAAGGGTGAGCGAGTACATCAATACGCCCACGGTGAAGGTGCGGTCGGTCGAGGGCAAGGTCCTCCTGGAGGGCAGCGTCACGTCGCAGAACGAGTTCGAGAGAGCCGGCAGGATAGCCGGGATGTTCACGAACGACGTCGTGAACCTCCTCGAGATGACCGACCCAGTGCAGGTCCTCCTGCAGGTCGAGGTCGTCGAGATAAACACCGGTTCGCTCAAGAACCTCGGGGTAACATGGGGCGGAGTGAACGGCGAACGAGTCGAGCCCGGGTCGTTCCTGTTCGGGGAGGTGAGCTTTCCACCTCTCCCGCCCCCACCCATGGACATCCAAGCGTGGCAGGACTGGGCATCCGTGGTGCCCGCCGGAAGCCCCGTTTCAGAGATATGGCGGCTGGTCCCCATACGTGCCATCCTGGACGCGCTGGTGAACCAGGACGCCGCGAAGATCCTCGCCGCTCCGTCGCTCCTCACGCTCAGCGGCAAGCAGGCCGAGTTCCTCGTGGGCGGGGAGATCCCGGTCTACACGGGCATGAGCGAGGGCAAGATCACGTTCGAGTGGCGGCCGTACGGCGTCAAGCTGCGCATGCTCCCCACCGTGGACACGCGCGGCCGGATCGTGATAGATGTGGAGCCCGAGGTGTCGTCGCTCGACTGGAATAACGCCCTGGATGTCGGGGACGCCGTCATCCCGGCGCTCAAGGTCAGGCGGGCGTCCACGCACCTCGTGGTGACCGACGGCGCGACCATCGCCATCGGCGGGCTCCTCCAGAACGCCGACGTCAAGACCGTGAAGAAGATTCCCATCCTCGGGGACATCCCTATTATCGGCACGCTCTTCAAGAGCGAGAGGTTCGAGCGGGGCGAGACCGAGCTTGTGATCCTGATCACTCCGAAGGTAGTGAGGGCCAGCGAGGGCGTCACACGCGATATGATGGTGAAGCCGGCGCCGTCCGGAGGGCCTGGGAAGTGATAGTCATGGCGGAGCAACGGATAAAGATCCTCATAGTGGACGATACCGCGGAAACGCGGGAGAACCTCCGAAAGCTCCTGTCGTTCGGCCAGGGGTTCACCGTGGCCGGCGAGGCGGAGAACGGCAAGGAAGCCATCGCCCTGGCGAAGAGGGTCAGGCCTGATGTGATCCTGATGGACGTCAACATGCCGATCATGGGGGGCATCGAGGCGACCGAGGCCATCTCGGTGGAGGTGCCGACCACCACCGTGATTGTCATGTCTGTCCAGGGTGAGTCGGAGTACCTGAGAGAGGCCATGGCGGCCGGCGCCCGGGATTACCTCATCAAGCCGTTCTCCGCCGACGACCTCGTGAACACCATCCGCAGGGCACACGACATGGATTCGAGGCGCCGCGAGAGGTTCGCTCCGGCCCCCATAGCCCTGCGCCGGACGGGCAGGATCGTCGCGGTGTTCAGCACCAAGGGCGGCGTGGGCAAGACCACCATCGCTACGAACCTCGCCGCCGAGCTCGCGACCCACGCCCACAAGAGCGTGGTGCTGGTGGACCTCGACCTCCAGTTCGGAGATGTGGCCATCATGCTCGATTCCATTCCCGTCCGCACCATCGCCGACATAGCGAAGGAGGACGAGATCGACTCGGAGCTCGTGGAGGCGTGTCTCCTCACGCACAAGTCTGGCGTGAGGGTGCTGGCCTCCCCCTTGCGCCCGGAACAGGCGGAGGTGATCACGGCCAAGCACGTGGAGGCGATCTTGACGCTCCTCGCCGAGACCCACGACTTCATAATCGCCGACATGCCCCAGGGCCTCAACGACATCACCCTCACGGCGCTCGATGCCGCGGACAGGATCCTGCTCGTGACGACCCTGGAGCTTCCGGCCATCAAGAACGCCAGGCTGTGCCTGGAGATCATGGAGGCGCTGGGCTACGGCCAGGATAAGGTGAAGCTGGTGCTGAACAGGTCGTCCCGGGACATCGGGCTCAGCATCGAGGAGATGGAGAAGATCCTCCGCCGGTCCGTGGACGTCCACATCCCGAGCGACGGCCGGGTGGTGGTGCCCTCGGTCAACAAGGGTGTGCCGTTCGTGACAAGCGCGCCGTCGGCGAGGATATCGCAGACGATACGGGATCTGGCCCGCGCCGTCGGCCCGTCAGACGCGGAGAGGGCGGCCATGGCAGCAGCGGCAGGGGCAGGGGCAGGGGCAGGGGCAGGGGTAGGGGTGGCAGCGGGCGCGCTGGGAGGCGGGCACGGCGGAGGCGCGCGGCGGCAGATGAGCATCGCCGGGCGGATCTTCAGCATTTTCACGGGTGGGTGAAGGTAAGACATGTCTCTTCGGGCACGGCTCCAGCAGGCACGCCAGGCTCAGCAGGAGCAACAGGCGAAGCAGCCGCAACAGGCGCGGCCGGGCCAGCCGGCGCCGGAGCGCGGCGGCGGGCAGGCACAAGGCCCTTTGTACGTGCCAGGGCAGACGCAGGACAGGGTGCTGAGGGTGCTCGAGTCCGCGCGCCAGGCCGCGGCGGCGACGCCCGAGCCTGGGCCTCCCATGCCCAGGGAGGACCCGCATGCTGCGCTCAAGGAGAAAATCCACGAGCGGCTCGTGAAGGATATAGACAAGGAGCTCCTGCGCAAGACCGACTCCCCCGCCGACCGCCAGAAGCTGGCGAGCGAGGTCGAGGCGGTGGCGTCCAAGGTGCTCGATGAGGAACCCCTGCCGCTCATCCGCTCAGAGCGGGCGCAGGTCATCTCGGAGGTCATCGACGACGTGATGGGCCTGGGGCCCATCACCCCGCTTCTCGAAGACGACTCGGTCACTGAGATCATGGTCAACGGCCCGAACATGGTGTATGTGGAGCGCAGCGGCAGGATCGAGCGCGCGAGGGTGAGCTTCCGCAGCCCGGACCACGTGATGCACATCATAGAGCGGATCGTCTCTCCCCTCGGCCGCAGGATCGACGAGGCCAGCCCCATGGTGGACGCGAGGCTGCCCGATGGGTCCAGGGTCAACGCCATCATCCCGCCCATCTCGCTGGTGGGGCCGTGCATCACCATCCGGAAGTTCGCGCGGGAGCCGTTCACCGTAGATGACCTGGTCAGGTTCGGCACGCTCACCCGCGAGATGGCGCAGTTCCTGGAGGGGTGCGTGAAAGCCAGGCTGAACATTGTGGTGTCGGGCGGAACCGGCAGCGGCAAGACGACCACGCTCAACGTGCTGTCGTCGTTCATCCCGCCGGACGAGCGCATCGTGACGATCGAGGACGCCGCCGAGCTGCAGCTCCGCCAGGACCACGTGGTGACGCTGGAGGCCAGGCCCCCGAACCTCGAGGGCAAGGGCGCCATCGCCATCAGGGACCTCGTGAGAAACGCCCTCCGAATGAGGCCCGATCGAATCGTCGTCGGCGAGGTTCGGTCGGGCGAGGCGCTGGACATGCTCCAGGCCATGAACACCGGCCACGACGGGTCGCTCACCACGGGCCATGCCAACTCGCCCCGCGACATGCTGGCGAGGCTGGAGACGATGGTGCTCATGGCGGGGATGGAGTTGCCGCTTCGGGCCATCCGGGAGCAGATATCGTCGGCCATCGACCTCATCGTGCACCAGGCGAGGTTGCGCGACGGGAGCAGGAGGGTCACGCACCTCACGGAGATCCAGGGCATGGAGGGCGACGTCATCACGATGCAGGATATCTACGTGTTCGAGCAGACCGGCGTGGATGAGCAGGGCAGGGTGGTCGGGAGGTTCAAGGCCACCGGCATCAGGCCGAAGTTCCTCGACAGGTTCGAGGCGGCGGGGATAGCGGTGCCGCCCGGGCTGTTCGTGGACTTCCTGTAGGCCCCGGCCGGAATCGAACGAGGACGGGAACGCGACTGGACGGGGCCAAGGACCGAACTGGACGGGGCGGGACGGGGCGGGACGAGACGGGAAGGGGGCGAGCGAGTTATGCCGGGCCAGGTGTTTGCAGCCGCGATAGCGGGGCTTGTGTTCGTTTCCATTGCCCTGGTGACTTACGCGGCCGTGCAGGCGGTGGGCGAGCGGAGGTCCGGGGCGTGGCGGCTTACGCGTTTATCAGGGTTACTGGCGAGAGTGCCCGGTGGCCAGCAGGCGGCCGCGACGGGCGCCGGGGCCGGAGCCGGGTCCATGGCCGGGGCCGCGGGCGCCGGCAGGGGACAGGCGGCGGGCCCGTCGCAGGCCACATCCAGGGGCAGGTCCGCGAGGGATTCGAAGGATGCTCTCCTGAGCTCGCTGCGTCCGGCCCTCGCGGTTCTGGGCAAGGCATTCGAGAACGGGGCCTACGCCGCGAAGGTCGAACGGGAGCTTGCGCAGGCCGACATCCCGCTTCGCGGATCGGAGTTCGTGGTCCTCAACCTCGTTCTCGTGCTGGCAGGCCTGGGGCTGGGCTTCCTCGTCACGGGGGGAGTGGGCCTCGCCCTGGTGCTCGGGATGGCGGGCGGGTTTCTGCCGAACTGCTACATCAAGTGGAAGCAGGGCAGCAGGCTCGGGAGGCTGAACGTCCAAATAGCCGACGCGCTTGCAATCATGGCGAACTCGCTGCGGGCGGGCTACAGCTTCATGCAGGCCATGGACATGGTCGCGCGGGAGATGTCGCCGCCCATATCCGACGAGTTCTCGGGGGCCATGAAGGAGATGGGGCTCGGCACTCCAACCGAGGCTGCGCTCACGGCGCTTGCCGACAGGGTCGGGAGCGAGGATCTGGAGCTCGTGATAACGGCCGTCCTCATACAGAGGCAGGTCGGCGGCAACCTCGCCGAGGTGCTCGACAACATCGCCCACACTATCAGGGAACGGGTGAGGATTCGCGGCGAGATCAGAACCCTCACCGCCCAGGGCAGGCTGTCGGGGATCATCATAGGGATACTGCCGGTCGGGCTCGGCGTCCTGCTTTACATGATGAATCCGAGCTATATCACGCTTCTTTTCACCCATCCCATCGGTAAGGTGATGGTCGGGATGGCTGTGATAGGCGAGACCATCGGGGCGCTTGTGATCAGGAGGATAGTCACGATCGAGGTCTGAGAGCGGCGGGCATCAGAGCGGCGGGCGTCTCGGGTGTCGCGAGGGTCGCGGGTGCCGGAGACAGGTAGGGTCGGAGAGGGGGCAGGGGCGTGGCACTCTTGCTTTCAGCGCTCGTGTTCGTGAGCGTCACATCGATTGCCATGTGGTCCATGGGGGCGAAACGCGAGCCTACGGCGGATGAGAGGCTCAAGCGGATCGCCGTGCTCACGCGGGTGCCCAGCGAGCGTGAGAAGAAGCTGGCGCGGCCCCTCGGCGAGCGGTTGTTCGGTCCGGTGGTGCAGGCCGTCAACGGTTTCATCATGGCGGTCACCCCGAAGCACGTGGTTGACGCGGTCAGGCGGAAACTCGATGTCACGGGCAACCCGTGGAACATGACGCCCGGCGACTATATCCTCATGCGCGTCATAACGCTCGTGATCATCCCGATGGCGGTGTTTGGGCTAACGCTCGGCATCGGTGCGAGCCCGGCCTTTCTGCTGGCATTCGTGGCGGCCGCCCTCGGCTGGCTGGTCCCTGAGATGATGATGCAGTCGAAGAAGAAAGACCGGGAGAAGCAGATACGAAAGTCTCTGCCCGACGTGCTGGACCTCCTCACCGTGAGCGTCGAGGCGGGGCTAGGGTTCGACGCGGCCCTGGCGAAGGTGGTGGAACGGAAGTCCGGCCCGCTGTCGGAGGAGTTCGGCCTCTTACTGCAGGAGATCCGCATGGGCAAGCCGAGGAGGGATGCCCTGCGCGAGGTGTCGGAGAGGGTGAAGATAGACGACATCACCTCGTTCATCGCGTCCGTGATACAGGCGGACCAGCTGGGCGTGAGCATAGCGAACATCCTCCGGATCCAGGCCGCGCAGGTGCGCACGAAGCGGCGCCAGCAGGCGGAGGAGGCGGGCATGAAGGCGCCCATCAAGATGCTCTTCCCGCTCATCTTCTTCATATTCCCCACGCTCTTCGTGGTGCTCCTGGGGCCTGCCGTAATCCAAGTGGCCACGACGTTCGTCAACTTCTGAGGGCGATGGGCTTATGACTTCCTGGTCGTCTCACCGGGGTTGCCGGTGCCTGCACGGCGGGGCGTCAGAGCCCGGCCACCCGGGTGCAGGCCGGAGCTTGTGGAGGCGCCCCGCCCGGAACGCAATCCCCGGGACGCTGCCCCCGAGACGCTGTCCCCGGGGCGAGGCACCGGCGGCCCGGACGAGGTCAGCCTCTGGCGAACCAGGCGGTGGTCGGCGGGCAGCAGGCAGCGAGTGGGCAGGCGAGCGGGACGGGGCAGAGAGAAGGGCGAGCAGGGTGGCCAGGATATGTCCTCCATGATTGCAGTAGTGAACGTCACACGCTCCGTTGTGCTTGCGACGCGCGCGACCCTGGCCCTGTCGGGGGTGGCACGCGCGCGCGGTCTCCTCGGAAGGACGGGGATGGATGGGGGTGAAGGCCTCATCATCCGCCCGTGCAAGGGCGTCCACAGCTTCGGGATGAGGTTCCCCATCGACGTGGCCTACGTGAACGAAGCGGGTGCGGTGGTGCGCGTGCTCGCGCCGCTTCTGCCGAACAGGGCCGGTCCGGTGGCGTGGAATGCAAGCTGGCTGGTGGAGCTTCCCGAGGGAGTGCTGCAGCGCAGCGGGACGGTGCCGGGCGACAGGCTGCAGGCGTTTTACTACAGATAGCCGAGTGGAGACGGGGCGCCGCCGCACGGGCGCCCTCTTGTTGTCTATAGGGCGGCGCCCAGGCGGATGCGGAGAAGGAGATCGCGTGTGGACAGGGAAACAATAGCCGGAGGGAGATGAGAGAGGAGCGTCCGGGCTTGGTCGAGTCGTTGAACGAATGGCTTTCGATTGCGTCCAGGGAAACCCTGGTCTTTTTTACGGCAATGGTACCTGTGGTGGAGCTTCGCGGCGCGATCCCGCTGGGCATCTCGCTGGGGATGCGCCCGCTCGAGGCGTGTGCGGTGGCCATGCTCGGGAACCTTGTGCCAGTCGTCCCCGTGATGCTCTTCCTGCGCTACGCGGCCGGGTGGCTGCGGCGGTTCCCATCGATCCGCAGGGCGAGCGATTGGTTCTTCGCCCGCACGAAGGCGCGTAGCCGCGTCATCCGGAAGTACGGCCCCCTTGGCCTCGTCATCTTCGTGGCAGTGCCGCTACCTTCCACCGGCGCCTGGACCGCCGCCGTCGCCGCCTTCCTTTTCGGCATCGGCATCCGCAAGGCCTTCGCGTCCATCGTGCTCGGCACGGCCATAGCGGGAGCGATCGTGGCGTACTTGAGCTCGCGTGTCATGTGATCCCGTCTGGGGTGCTCGGCTCCTGCCTATCAGCACAGCGGACGTGACAAGACGCGAGCCAGTCTCCTCGCAGACCCGCCAAGTTCCTGGGCACCTTCTCGCCCGGGCCCTACACAGTGGGATCGATCTGCCAAGTTTTTGGGCACCATGCGGGGCAAACTGACCAGATTCTAGGCACTCCCGCCTCCTCTCGCTCGGGGAATCCGACGATCTGCCAACTTTTCCGCCATGTTACGCCGACAAGTGGCAAGTCTATGGGCATCTTCCGCGTAGAACTGGCAAGATTCTGGCCACCCGGGCCACCTCCGTCGCCGCAATGCGAGCGATCTGGCTAATTTCTAGCCAGATCGCGCTGAGGGGTGCCAAGTTTCTTGCCATCTTGCCTCCTTGGCGGCCAGCCTGGCCAGTTTGTTGCCACTCCGTCCTATCCGCGGAGGAGGCTGGCCATTTTCCTGCCAGGTTTCGCGAAAAGGTGCAAAGATACTGGTCAGCATCTGGTGAGCTGTCATATCTGAGGCGGCCAAGCATAGGGATAGGTAAAGCGTCCATCGGGGGTTGCTAAGACGGGACGCGCCAGCAGGAAGGAGGGCGTGGTGGCAGTTGAGAGGGGGAGGGTTGCTTCGATGGAGTCTGCGAAAGCGTCTCGCGCGTTCATTTGTGGCGGCAGCGGCGCTGGCGATGGTAGTGGTCGCGGGGTCGGCTGGGCACGTGGGGGCGCAGAGCGGGGCGGACGCAGGGGCAGGCGAGGCCGGGGTGGCGCCTTCGGCCGGCAACTACGAAGGGGAATACCAGATCCGGCGGGCACCGGATGTCTACGTGTTCGGGTTCGTGCGCGACGGCACGATGATGGTGCCGGTGCGGCCGGTGGCGGAGGCGTACGGGGCGACCGTGCACTGGGTGGCCGGGGTGGGGACGCTCGTCAACGGGCACCTCGTTGAGGCGGTAACCGTGCTGGGCCAGGCGTATTCGCCCGCGAGGGAGCTTGCCAACATCCTTGGTTGCTGGCTCGAGTGGGACCAGGCGGGGCGCACCGTCACTCTGTCCAATGGCATCCAGAGGGTGATCATCTCTGTGCCGGCAACCTCGTGGGCACAGCCCGATGCACCAGCAGACAAGGTAAGGGCAGGTCCAGGGAGTCGGGGGGCGGACCCCGTCGTCGTAGGGGGAGCTGTCGTGTCCGGGCCAGGGTCAGGACCCGGCCCTGGCCCTGGCCCCGGGTCCGGTCCCGGAGCGGAGCCAGGATCCGGGCCGGCGGCTCGGCAGGTGGCTGGACAGGTGGGCGGAAGTGGGATCTGGGCCATTCCCGGGGGCGGCCTGGCGACTGTGGTTCAGTCCCCCGGACCCCCAGGGCAGGCCACTGCAGCTCCTGTTACGATCGCCCCTGCCGCACCTCAGGGTGCCTCGCACGTGCCCGGCGCCTCCGGCGAGGGACCTGTCGTGATCATCACGCCCCTTCCCGGGCCGACAGCGCCGCCAGGAGAGGGACCGGATGGCGGCGCGGGCCGTCGCATCCCGGGCGAGCGGGTTGTGGCGGGGAAGATCGCCCTCACCTTCGATGACGGCCCGGATCCGGTGTACACGAAGAAGATCCTTGAGGTCCTGGAGAGATGCCGCGTGAAGGCTACCTTCTTCCTGATAGGCAGCCGCGTCGAGAGATACCCGGCCATCGTGCGGGGGATCGCCGCCGCAGGCCACGAGCTCGGGAACCACGGCTACTCGCACTCGCGCCTCACCACGCTCTCGCAGGACGCGGTCCGTCGCGAGATATCGCGGACACAGGAAGCCGTCAAGGCGGCGGCCAACGCGACGCCCCGCTGGTTCCGCCCGCCTTACGGGAGCTACAACAAGGACATCCAGCGGATAGCGAAAGAGGAGGGCGCCTCGACCGTGCTCTGGACCCTGAACCCCGACGACTGGCGCAGCCCCGGCGAGGCCGCCATCGTGAAGCGAGTGACCGCGGGAGCGAAGGACAGCGCCATCGTGCTGCTCCACGTGCGCGAGCAGACCGCCGTCGCCCTGCCGGCCATCATCGAGGGTCTCGTGTCCCAGGGGTATGAACTGGTCCTGCTATCGGAGCTGCTGGCCGGCGACACCGCGAAGCCCGCGCCGCGAGCGGGGCAGGGGGCCGGAGGCCTCACTGAACCTTCAGGTCAGCCACAGGGCGCTTCCGCTGGACATGCGTCCGACTCCAGCGCCGACGCTGCCGCGGGGGTGGAACCGCCAGGCGGCGCCCACGTCCCTGGACCGTCAGGTGCAACTGCGTAGTCCTCGGGCTTCAGCGTGGCGCCAAAGGTCCTCGGCATAGCCCCGGGGCCGCAGCATGTCTGCATGCTACCGGCGTGGATCGACGCGGCGTCAAGGCAGGCCAGGTGCGTTGCGGCGGGCATGCGCATGCCGCGGCAGGGAGGGCGCCAGCACAGGGCAATCCCGCGTTTTGGCAGGCCGATGCGCGCGCAGTTAGTGTAAAGTTAGAGTAGGCG
>DKEX01000075.1:0-8615 GCA_002452295.1 Firmicutes bacterium UBA6811
GTCCCGCTCGAGCTTGTCACGAAATAGCGCGTAAACGAGGCTCGACCTGACGTGAAACGATCGAGTATCGCGGAGAGGGCGGGGCTACCACTCCCCGCCCCGCCGTGCGTACACGAAGGCCGCACCATACCGGGGCATCCATCACGGAATCTAGTTCCGCGAAGAGCACGGGGTATAGAGGCCAGCCTCATAGCAGAACCTCAGGATCTTCGGTTTGCCCGGCTTCCTTGCTAAACCACTTACCTGTGGCACGAGACTCATCTTGCCACTCGGGGAATACCCCCTGACGGGCCCTTCGGACCCTGCTTCCTCCTTCGCCAGGGCAGGCCTCTTGGTCAGACCCGGAGAAGGGCATTCTCCCTCCGAGTGGGATCCCGGCGCGCAACGTCAGCACCCGGAATTCGCTGGGAGACTGGTGCAGATTTGCGGACCCACACCTGGCAAGACGTGACCTGTGAGCGACGTGAGTAACCTGGCCGTTCCCTGGCAACATTATGAACGTTGGGGGGGAACGGCCATGGAGGGCATTCGCAAACGCATCCGTACGGTCCTGGGGGTCTGCAGGTTCTGGCTCGGCGCGACGCGGGCCACCTTCGCGCCGGCGAGCATGGTCCCGGTGGTGCTGGGCGGCGCCATCGCGGCGCATTACAGGGCCTTTGCCACAGGGCGGTTCCTGCTCGCCGCCGCCGGGGTGTTGGCACTGCACCTCGGGGCAAACCTCGTCAACGACTACTACGACTACGCAAGCGGCGCCGATGTCATCCGCGACAGCCGCACGCCTTTTTACGGAGGCGGCACGATCCTCGTCGAAGGAGCACTCAGCCCGCGACAGGTGTCGCGAGCTTACAGGTCGCTATATGCGGCGGCCCTCCTCACAGGTATTGCCCTGGCCGCAGCGCGCGGCGCCGGGGTGTTGGCCCTCGGCCTTGCGGGCTTCCTCTGCGGGTACTTCTACACCGCGCCGCCCCTGCGCGTCTCCTACGTCGGCCTCGGTGAGGCCACGATAGGGTTGTGCTTCGGGCCCCTCACGGTTGCGGGCACGCTCCTCGCCGAGACCGGCGCGGTCACCCCGGAGGCCCTGGTCGCCTCGATCCCGGTGGGACTCCTCGTCGCGGCGGTAGTCTTCGTGAACGAGTTCCCCGACCGGGCAGCCGACGGCGCTGCCGGAAAGCGAACGCTCGTGGTCCGCCTCCCCTTGCGCGCCGCCATCGCCTGCTACGCCGCGCTCGTGCTGGCGCCGTTCGCCGTCATCGCCGCCGCCATCCTGCTTGGACTGCTCCCGCGCGCCGCAGCACTCGCGTATCTTGCGCTGCCACTGGCTCTCAATGCCGTGAAACACCTGCAGGCAGCCCACGCGGATCCGCCAGTTTCGAACCCGTCAGCCTTCGCCCCCTCGCATCAGGTCGCGGCAAGCATAGCCACTATCTTGCTTCACCTTGCGGTGGGGCTGCTCCTGTCACTGGCTTACGTTCTGTAATCATCGACACCCATCGCTCGTCGGCCGGTCTGGCGATGCGCCGGCCATGGCGTCTCCGCCTCGCTGGCAGCAAGGCTGGTCGATGGCCCGCCGCGCGGTTCGCCACGCTGAAGCAACTCCTGCCGTGCGCGGGTGTCCCACCGAAAAAGCATTCAGATGGCACAAAGGAACATCGCGGGTGGATCACGAAGATCGTCAGTGCCTATGTGCGTCAGGTTACGAAGGAACTGATGAGCCGGGGGTAAACAGCATGAAGAAGGGCATAAACCAGTGGTCGTTTCCGACCTCTATGAAAGTTGAAGATTGCCTCAGACTCGCAGCAGACGCTGGTTTCGACGGTGTAGAGCTCTGTCTTTCTGAAGACGGCGAGATCAGCCTCACTTCCTCACCTGAAGACCTGGCACGAATCGCCCGCGCGGCCGAGCGGGCCGGGGTCACGGTGCCGTCAATAGCCACGGGGCTCTACTGGAAGTACAGCCCGACCGCCTCGGACCCGGGAATCCGCGAGAGATCGAAAAAGATAGCCATCAAGCAGCTCGAACTCGCGTCCCTCCTCGGCGCTGATGCGATCCTCTATGTGCCGGGTGCCGTAAACATCCCGTGGGACCCGTCGTCAGAGATTGTGGATTATGAAACCGCGTATACACAGGCAAAGAGATCCCTCCTCGATCTCGTCGAGCCCGCCGAGCGATTTGGAGTGAACATCGCGGTAGAGAACGTTTGGAATAAGCTCCTCCTCTCGCCCCTCGAAATGAGGTCTTTCATCGATGAGATACATCACCCCCGGGTGGGATCCTACTTGGACGTAGGGAACGTGCTTGTCTCGGGATACCCGGAACACTGGGTCAAGATCCTGCGACACCGGATCATGAAGGTCCATGTCAAGGACTTCAAAGTCGAGATCGGCAATATGACTGGCTTTACGAATCTCCTGCACGGCGATGTCAACTGGCCCGCCGTGATCTCGGCACTCAGTGAGGTCGGATATGACGATTATCTCACGGCCGAAATCGCGTCGCCTTATCGCTACTGCCCTGAGAAGCTGCCGTACGACGTGTCCTCAAGTCTCGACAGAATACTGGGGATGGCAAGGTAAGGGAGGCTGTGCTGTACGTCAAATTCCGACGATGACCTGGACCTTGCCCTCATACTCGTCAGCCCTCCCGGCGGCCGCATCGTCGCCAGCGGCCTCCGAGTAGATATGGATGAACGGCTCCGCGGGATCGGGGAGCACGAGCAGCCACCCGTCATCGAAGAAGAGGCGCAGGCCGTCGATGAACTCCCGCCGCATGTCGCCCGTTTGCTCGGCGAGCACGCGCATGACCCGCCCCTTGTGCTCCCACGGGCAGGGCACGGACCTGCGGGCCATGGGCGGGATGGCGAGGCTGTCCACTACGTGCGACAGCCTCACGTCTTGCCTGGCAAGGAACTCAAAGACCTTCGCCAGGGAGAACATGGCGTCGAAGGCCGGCTGGAACCTGGGGAAGATAAAGCCTCCCTCCGTGTCGCCGGCGAACAGGATGTCCTGGCCAGCCCTCGAGACGAACTCCATCAGCGAACGCGCATCCTGTCTCGTCCGGACGATCCTCCCTCCGCTTTCGGCGGCGATCCGGTCCACTGCGCCAGTGGCGGCCACGGTCACGGCAACAAGCGGCCCTCCGCCCTCGGCGGATGCAGAGGTGGACGCGGACCCGGAGGAGGCGGCGCAGGCGGGACCAAAGGCCAGGGCACGGGCACCAGCGGGGCCAGCAGCGGGATCAGGGGCGGAGTACCCGAGCGCATCACGCATCGCAAGCCACGCCACGGCTGCAAGGAGCGTGTTGCCCTCCACGACCCGGCCCGTCTCATCCACGAGCGCCAGGCGCTCGCCGTCGCTTTCCACGAGCGCCCCCACGTCGGCCTTGAGCGTGCTCACCGTCTCCGACAGCCTCCTGAGGTGCGTCGCCCGGTCCTCCGGGGTCTTGGGAGCGCGCGAGTGATCAGGGTAGGCGTTGAGCGCCACCATCTCGCACCCGAGCCGCCCGAAGATGCTCGGCAGGAACATCGACAGCCTGCTGTAGGCGTAATCCACCACCACGCTGAGGTGGGAGTCGGCGACGGCTCTCGCGTCCACGTAGTTGAAGAACGATTCGGTGTATGGCTCGAGCACCCGCCCGGGGAACTCCAGCTTTCCAACCTCGTCCGCATCGGTGCGGCGGAAGTCCTCGCGGAAGAAGATGTTCTCGATCTTGCGCTCGTGCGCCCGGGGCAGGTTGATGCCCTGCCTGCTGAAAAGCTCGATCAGGGTGAGCCTGGGGTTATCCGGGGACACGCGGATGTGTACCCCGCCGTCCACGCCAAGGGTCTTGATGTTGTAGCGGCTGACGGGGAGCGGCGTGGACCGGAGGTCGAATATGTTGACCCCCACCGTCATCAGCCCGCAGATGATGGACCGGAGGATCATCCTCGACGCCGGGTGGTCGTCGCGGCTGGTGGTGACGGTCGCGCCCTTGCCGATGGAGCTTCCGAAAGACGCACCCAGCTTCATGGCGAACTCGGGCGTGAGCTCGATGTTTGTGAGGCCCGTCACGCCCCTGTCCTTGAAGATGGACCCGGGCCACTTCGTGCCCCATATGAGGCTCATGGTCACGCGCGATCCCGGCTCGATGACCTTGTTTGGCCACACCTTGATCTGGGGCTGGAGTATGGCGCCCTGCTCGATCCTGCACCTGTCGCCCACCACCACGCCCTCGTGACACGTGACGAAGTCCTTGATGATGGCGTGCTGGCCGATGACGGCCCCGCGTATCTCCGTCCCGTGACCCACGAAGCAGTCCTGCCACAGGGTGCTCCGCTGGATGACCGCATCCTTCTCGATTATGCAGTTGTCCCCCATGAACGTGTATTCAAAGCAGCCGGCGCCGGAGCTTATCCGGCAGTTCCGGCCTATCACGAGGGGGCCCGAGAGGTGGGCGTCCGGGGCGATATCCGTCCCCTCGCCGACCCAGATGTCGGCGCCGAGCCTGTTCCCCGGGATCTCCACCTTCACCTTGCCAGTCACCGCGTCCACCTGGGCATGCCGGTATTGCTGGATGTTGCCCACGTCGCACCAGTAGCCGGACGCCACGTGCGCGCAGAGCCTCTTGCCGTCGCGAAGCAACGCCGGGAACACGTCCTGGCTGAAGTCGGTCTGCTTGCCCGGATCTGTGTAGTCGAGCACCTCGGGCTCGAGGATGTATATGCCCGTGTTGACGGTGTCGCTGAACACCTCGCCCCAGCTCGGCTTCTCGAGGAATCTACGGATCCTGCCCTCGTCGTCGGTGACGACGATGCCGTACTCGAGCGGGTTATCGACCCGCGTGGTGACGATGGTGGCGACCGCCGACTTCGCCTCGTGGAACCTTAGTGCCTCCTCGAGGTCGATGTCGGTCAGGGCGTCCCCGCTTATCACGAGCACCCGCTCCCGCCCGAACACCTCGGCAGCCTTCTTCACGCTGCCGGCCGTGCCGAGGGGCACGTCCTCCACCGAATAGGACAGGTGCAGGCCCATCTCCGCCCCGTCACCGAAGAAGCTCTCGATCTCGTCGGCGAGGTAATACAGCGCGACAGCGATATCGGTGATCCCGTGGCGCTTCAGAAGCTCGAAGATATGCTGAATGATGGGCTTGTTGACCACAGGCACCATCGGCTTCGGACGGTTACACGTAAGCGGGCGCAGCCTGGTTCCCTCTCCTCCTGCCATGACCACCGCTTTCATGTTAAGCCCCCCACTCGCGATATCAGCTCTCACTCTTCCTCGAGTCTCGTCCCTCACCCTCCGCACGACGAGCTTCTGGCGGACAGCACCGAAAAGCCGAGCCACGGGAACGGGTCGTCGATCTCGCGCACATCGGCCACATACCGCGACGCTTCCTCACACGCCTTCGCATCGAGTCCGCCCCCGAGGAGCTTCTCGGCGTAGTCCATGAGCCTGTCGAACCGCCCGGCGTGCTCCCTGAAGCGCTTCGCCCCGTACTCGGTTGCCTGCCGCTCCGTCACGAGGAACGGCCAGTCGCTGGAGATGAGCAAGAGGAACTCGCGCAACGCCTGGACCTTAACAGACTCCAGAAGCTCCGCCGAGGGCGCGCCGCCGGGACCGGGGCACAGCGCGGCCAGCCGCTTCACCCGCGCCTCAGCGGCGTGGATCATCTCCCACATCCACGCGGTGCCGTCGTTGAGCCACACCTCGTGCTTGCCGCCCCGTCCCCAGGACGATTCCGGCACCTCGATGGCCGCCTTCGGCGGGTGGTCATCGAGGACCTGCCCCGCCGACCTTGCCGCCACCTCGGTGCTCCGCGAAAGCCCCCGGAGGACCTCGCCTAGCCAGTCGACGCCCTCATACCACCAGTGGCCGAAGAGCTCCGTGTCGTATGGCGCCACGATCACGCCGTGCTCGCCGGTTCTCTCCCGCCAGTCGGCCACGAGCTCGTGGACGAGCCCCACGAAGTGGGCTGCGTGCTCCTTCAACCTGGCCGATGCCGCGCCCGCGTCATACAGCTCCTTGGTGCCGAGGTCGGTGTCCCTGGACGTGACGCGCCAGTACTGCAACCCCGAGACGTCGTCCTTCTTGTGAAACTCGCGATACAGCCCGTCGCCCGGGTATCCCAGCCACGAGGACCACACCTGGGTCGTCACCCGCTCGTTGCGCCCGAAGCATGCCACCTTCGACCTGCCGACGAGGTAGGCCCTGAAGGTCGTACGCCCCGACCCCGCCCCGTCGCTTCCAGGGCCTCGGCCCTGGCCCCACGCCTCACTCCCGCCGCCAGTCCCGCCGCCGGCTCCGAAGTCGGCTCCGAAGTCGGCTCCGCCCTCTCCCCTGGGGCGTCGCCACCCGCTCGCCACCCCTATGGGCTCGCCACCCTCCACTGCATGCCTGTCAACAAAGAAGTATTCCAGCCCGAGAGCCTGCAGGTATTCCTCCAGGCCCGGCCCGTACGCGCACTCCGGCAGCCAGATCCCCCTCGGGGCGCGCCCGAACCGCCTCACGTAGCCCTCGCACCCTGCGGCAAGCTCGGCCCGGATGGAGGTATCCTCCTTGAGAAGCGGTAGATACGCGTGCGTAGCCGCAGACGTGATTATCTCGACGACCCCGCGCGCCTGAAGCTCGCCGAAGGCCCCGGCGATGTCCCGGCCGTAGTCGGTGCGGAAAGCGCCGATGGCCCGGCCGTATCTCTCGCAATACGCCGCCGCCTGCCGCTCGCGCGCGTGGTCGCCCGCAAGCCTGAAGCGCCCCCGGTCGTTCTCGGCGCGTGCAAGGCGCGCCTCCGCCCACCTGAGGAACCCATCCCGCATGTAATCGTCATCGAGCTGGTCGAGGAGGATCGGGGTGATGCCGATGGTCAGCGTCGCGGACGCCCGGGAGGCCTCACCGGAAACCGCCCGCAAGAGGTCCAGAAGCGGGATATATGACTCCAGCATGGCTTCATAGAGCCACTCTTCTCCGAAAGGCCACATCCCGGCTTTTCGGCAATAGGGTATATGGCTGTGGAGAACAAACACGAGAGAACCCCCGAGTCGAACGTCGCCCGTGGCCGAACGCTCTTCCCTGCGCACCTCGCTGGACATTGTTCTCGCGCAGCATCCCGTGCCATCTCAAGTCGGGAACGGACGGCGCGGCCTCACCGGTTCGCCAGATCACACCGGCGGCGTCGGCCCCATCTCTCCGGCCGATATGGCACGCGAAGCCGCTCCCCCCTTTCATGTCATGCATTTCATGGACTTGGACGCGCGTATCTGCCAGGGCACCGTGTCTACCATGGCGCACGTGCCGCCTCTTCGAGGACTCGCTGGTATACGGATCGAGTGGATGCTACCACGGCGTCCCAGCCGAACCTGGAGAGCGCCTCCTCGCGGCCCCGCTGCGAGATGAAGCTCCGAAAGCCCGGGTCCAGCAGCACTCGCCTTATCCCCCAGGCGAGTGAATCGGCGCTGCCCGAGTAGACCTTGAGGCCCGTCTCCTCGTGCCGGACGACCTCGGCGAGCCCGCCGGTGTCTGACGCCACAACAGGTGTGCCCCTCGCCATCGCCTCCAGGGCCACGATGCCGAACGGCTCATACAGGCTGGGGAACACCGCCACGTCCGCGGCGGCGTAGAGCGCGTCGCGTTCCTCGTCGCTGATGCGGCCGGCGAAGGCCACCGCCCGGCCGAGGCCCATGCTCGCCGCCTTCTCCCGCAGCACGCTCGCGTAGTAGCCGTCGCCCGCGATGACGAACCTCGCGTTCGGCACCTCCGCGAGCACCTGCGGCACCGCATCGAGGAGCACGTGCACACCCTTCTCGTACACGAGCCTGCCCACGTAAAAGACCAGCCGGTCCTCAGGGCGGGCGTAACGGAGCCGTGTCTGGCGGACGTATTCCTGGTCAGGCGGTGGGCCGGGGTCCACGCCGTTCGGGATGATGTCGATCTTGTCTGCCGGAAGCGAAAAGACCCTGTTGAGCTCGTCTGCCATGTACTGGCTGCAGCATATGACCCGCCACGCCTCGTAGGTGATCATCCACTCGACTTCATGAATATATTTCTGGAGGTCCGAGTGGATGCCTCTGTTTCTGCCGTACTCGGTAGAATGGACCGTGGTAACAAGGGGCACGTGCAGAGCATGCTTCAGCGATTTTGCCGCGAAGCCGGCGAGCCAGTCGTGCACGTGGAGGATGTCATACCTGCGCCGGCCCCGCACCTCCATCACCGTGCGGCTGGTAAGGCCGAAGTTCGCCTCCATGACGGTGTGAAGGAAACTCCCACCGCCCCCGCCGTAGGGGTCTCTCGCTGCCTGTATGCTGGACCGCGCGACCCTCGATACTTTCACCCCGTCTTGCACCGAGGTTGCAGCGTCGCCGCCGGAGCTTGCGCAGATGACATGGACCTTGTCCCCCTGTCTCGCGAGCGAGCGCGCCAGCCCCGCGACCGCCGCGCCAAGCCCGCCGACCACATCCGGCGGGTACTCGTATGAAAGCATCAGAATGCGCATGGGCACGTCCCTCCTGTGTTACCATAGTTCGACAGATCCTCCTGGGTATCCTTCCGTTCCAGGGGATTCCTGGGGCGCGGCGGGAGCGGATGCCGCGCCTGGACCGCGCCGAGGGCTGCAACGCAGGTCAGGGCTAAGTGAGGGTGCAAAAATGC
>DKEX01000075.1:8738-10791 GCA_002452295.1 Firmicutes bacterium UBA6811
GAACTAACGCACCCTCACTTAGGGCAGCGGCCGGGACCGGGACTGCGGCGCCGGATGTGCCACTGGGTGTGCGATCTGATGCGGCGCTGGATAGGGTGCTGACGTCGGCAGCCGCCTACATGGACAATTCCGAAGACAACCCGTCGCCGGCGCCCTGGAAACAAGGAATCCGCCACCCGATGTAGTAAACAGTACGCGATGACGGAGCTGCCCGCACGGCACCCACCGCCGCGCCGGGAGTGGCTCCAGGGAACTGGAGGGTCAAAGATGGAGCTCATGGAAGCAATCAAAGAGCGGCGGAGCGTACGCGCGTACCAGAACCGGGAAGTGCCAGCGGACAAACTCGAGAGGGTCCTGGAGGCCGCCAGGCTCGCGCCGTCCGCAAGCAACCGTCAGATGTGGAAGTTCGTCGTGGTGCGCGACGTGGAGAGGCGGCGCCTGCTGGCGGAGGCCGCCAACGGTCAGTCCTTCGTGGCCCAGGCACCGGTGGTGATAGCCGGGGTGGCGCTCCGCACGGGCCACGTCATGGGCTGCGAGGTCCCGAGTTACGCCGTGGACCTCGCCATCGCCGTGGAGCACATCGCGCTGGCGGCTGCGGCCGAAGGTCTCGGCACATGCTGGATCGGCGCGTTCTCACAGCCGAGGGCCAGGGAGATCCTGGGTGTGCCGGGCCAGTACAAGATCGTCGCCCTGATGCCCCTCGGGTACCCGGCGGACAGCCCAAGGCCCAAGGCAAGGAAGCCGCTGGAAGAGATCGCGTGCTATGAAAGGTTCTCCGAGTGAGAGGGGAGCGGACAAGCGCCGCCCGACGGCCGTCGCGGACGGCCCACCGGGCTTCTCATTCAGTGGAAGAAGGAGGCGAAAACCGCGCTATCCTCGGTGCTGCGGGATGACGGCCTGCAGGTGGAGAAGCCGAGGAAGTGGGCAGCGGGATACAATGGCAAACACGGGGAAGCAAACGCCCGATGAGCGCAGCGGGAAGCGCGCCAACAACAGCAGGATACCGAGGAAGACCCCATGGTCCCTTGCAGAGGTCCGGCGAATGCCTCAGCACAACATCGTCGCGACCCTCCATGGCCTCGGAATCCCCATCACCATGGACGAGTTCCGCGAGCAGGCAAAGCAGTTCTGCTCCGCGGAGGACCTGAGCGACCGCTGGTTTGAAGCCTATCATGTCACAGCCACCGGGTGGGACGAGGACTTCCCGTGGTACGCGGCGTGGGTCCTCTGGGAGCGGCTCGACGGCGACACCATCCCTTATGAGACCGTGAGCGAGCTGATGGGGGAGGAGTTCTCGTTCGCTGGCGAGGAAGACGACCTCGTCGGCGTGATCGAGCTCGGCGACGATGACCAGGCCGACTTCGATATCGATGACGAGGACTTCGATGAGCACGGCATTGACGAAGATGAAGATGAATTCGACTACGAAGACGGGGATGAGGGCGAGCACGAGGATGAGGATGAGGATGAGGACCTCTTTCGCGCCCTGTCCCTGTCGTTTCCATCCGGCGACGTCTCGGAATGCTGGATGCAGCTTCGGGCGTGGGACTATATCAAGGCCCTCTTCTCCGGGAAGGTAACCTCGGTCGAAGAGGCCATGGAGATCTGCTCGCCTGCCTCGTCGCTCAAGGAGTGGTGCGCGGACCTTGCCGACAGGCTGGACATCGAGGGTTCCATCCACCCCGTGCTCACCCGGGAGAGGCTGCGCTTTGCGAGGGAGGTCTGCGGACTGTTCCCCGAAAGCGAGGAGGAGTTCATCCAGCTCATGCGTTCTGCGGAGGCCGGGGCGCTCTTCGAGCTGGGGCGAGGCGAGGAAGGCGACGAGGTGTTCAGGACCATCGTGCAGCAATGGCCCGACTGGACATGGGGGTACATTTATTGGGGCGATGCATACGCCGACAAGGCCAGTGTGCACCTCGAGCATGCTGCAAGGGCGCGCGAGATCTATGGCGCCGCGCTTCGCTTCGCGAATGAACATGATGCACAGGTGATTCGCGAGCGACTTGAGGATCTCGACGAAGCGGAAGACAGCTAAGTGAGGGTGCAAAAATGC
>DKEX01000129.1:0-4975 GCA_002452295.1 Firmicutes bacterium UBA6811
GGTGGGCCTTGCGCGGCTCGGGGTGCCATCGCGCTTCGTGGGGAAGGTGGGCTCCGACGACAACGGCCGGCGGCTTCTCAATGCGTTCTTGCAAGACGGGGTTGATACGTCGTTCGTCGTCATCGACAGGGCGGGGAGGACGGCCGAGACGGTGATAGCGGTCGATCGTGAAGGAGCCCGGGTCATCTTCTCACTGGGCGGGACGGCCATTCTGGAGGAGCCCGAGGAGTTCCAGGCGGAAGCGCTTGCAGACGCGCAGGCTCTTTATGTCGGTGAGGCTCGGCCTTGCGTCGGAGCGAAGGCGATGAGAGCGGCAAAAGACCTCGGCGCCGTGGTGGTGTTCGGGCCGGGTGGCGCGTTCTCCGGCCTCGGGATCGGCGCACTCGGCGAGATGATCGCCCTCGCCGACTATCTCGTCCTGAGCCGTGGAGAGGTGCGGCTGTTGACGGGAGAGGACGATCTCGATGCAGCGGTCGAGCATCTCGCGGCCGCCGGCGCGAACCGCATCGTGGTGACGCGGGGGGACCTTGGGGCGGATCTCTTCGAGCGACACATCCGGGCGGCCTCGGCCTCCATGGCCATCTCCAGACGGCACCGGGATGCCGTAAGGGCATCGGTCGTGGACACCACCGGCGCCGGGGACGCGTTCACCGCCGGGTTCATACGTGGCCTCGTCACCGGGCAGGATGCCGACGCATGCCTGGCCCTGGGCAACGCCTGCGGGGCGCTGGCTGTGTCGAAAGTGGGGGCGAGAGAGGCCATGCCCACCTGGGACGAAGTGCGTGCATACGTTGAGCAGCCGGAGAGAGGGGGTGCCCCGGGCGCATGAGTGGAGATCTCTTCGCGAGGGCCGTGGGGTGCCTTGCAGGGGTGGCCGTGGGCGACGCCATGGGAATGCCTCTCGAGTTCCTGACCAGAGACGAGATAAGGGCACGGTTCGGGAGGGTCGACCGCTTTCTCGAGCCCACCCCGGGCCACATACACGCGGGCACGCCGCGGGGGCGCGTGACGGATGACACGGAGCAGACGTGGGCGCTCGCGGAGGCTCTCATAGCTTCAGAGCGCATCACGCCGCGCGCGGCGGCCGACGCATACCTGGGGTGGGCAGACAGAGTGGACGCGTTCCGCTCGTCCTTCCTCGGTCCGAGTTCTAGAAGCGCGCTCGAGCGCCTGCGCGCAGGCGAGGACCCGGCGCGCACAGGCGAGAGGGGGGCCACCGTGGGGGCCGCCATGCGGGTCGCGCCCATCGGCATCGTGAACGCAGGCAACATGGAGGCGGCCGTGAACGAGGCCTATCTCTCGTCCCTGCCGACGCATGGCGTGAACATAGCGATAGCGGGCGCCTGCGCAGTAGCGGCGGGCGTGGCGTGTGCGGTGGCCGGAGGGTCGCTCGAGGACGTCGTCGAGGCCGCAGTGGCCGGTGGAGAGCGCGGGCAGCGCCTCGGCGTCCAGTGGGCGGGCGCGACGGTCCCGGCCCGTATGAGGCTTGCTCTCGAGCTGGTCAGGTGCAACCGGGAGGATCCGGAGAGAGCCGAGGACGTCCTTTACGAGACCGTCGGGGTCGGCATGTATCCCACCGAACTTGTGGCCACCGCCGTGGGCCTCGTGGCCCTCTATGATGGGAATCCGCGCCTTGCCATTCCAGCAGCCGCAGGCATGGGAGGCGACGCCGACACCCTTGCGGCCATGGTTGGAGCGATCTCAGGGGCTCTCGGCGGCATCGGTGCCTTGCTCCCGGAGTGGGTCGCGATGGTGGAGAGAGTAAACGACCTCGATTGTGAGACCCTCGCAGCACGACTCGTCGCCACTCGTGCGGACAGGTTGAGGGCCGCGGGTTTTCGGGGGGATAGATTGTGACAGGTAAAGAGGTCAGATTGACAAGGATCTTCAGGGGCGGCAGGACTTTTATAAGCGCCCTCGACTACGGAGGTTTCATGGGGCCTGTCCTGGGGATAGAGGACCCGCGGGCCATCGTGCGGCAGGTGGTGGACGGCGGCGCTGACGCAATTCTGGTGAACCCGGGCATCGCCAGAAGTGAGTGGGCGACCTATGCCGGGCGGTGCGGTCTCATAGTGCGGGTTACCGGGGGAGCGACGCGGTATAACACCAACATGTCCTACCACGCGCTCGTGTGCAGCGTGGAGGAGGCCGTCTCGCTGGGCGCCGACGCCGTGTGCATCATGGTCCTGGTGGGGGCTGCGGAAGAGCAGGTCATGTTCGAGAACATGGCGAGGGTCGCGTCGCAGGCTTCCAGGCTTGGGCTACCTGTGCTCGCCGAGGTGATCCCGGCGGACATGAACATGAACTATGACCCCGAGTGCATTGCGGTGTGCGCCCGGGTGGGGTATGAACTCGGCGCCGATTTCATCAAGACCTACTTTACCGGCGATGGGTTCGACAGGGTCGTGCAGGCCTGCAGGGTCCCAGTCGTGATCGCCGGCGGACCCCGGACCGCGGACCCCATCGGGATGGCAAGAGAAGCGATAGCATCCGGGGCTGCAGGGATAGCGTTCGGCCGCAATGTTTTCCAGGCCCCTGACCCTGAGGCTGTGGCCCGCGAGCTCCGGGGCGTGGTGCACGGAACACGGGCATAGGCGAGAGGAAGTGGCTTTGCGTTGAAGGCTGCAGTCTATTACGGCCCGAGGGACGTCCGGGTAGAAGAGGTTTCCGAACCCAACCTCGAGCCGGGCGAGGCTCTCCTGAAGGTCATGTTCTGCGGCGTGTGCGGGACCGACATAAAGACGTATCTTAGAGGGCATCCCATGTTCGAGCCGCCCTGCATCCTCGGCCACGAGCCCGTCGGCGAGATCGTCGAGGCGCGCCCGGGGCAGGACGCTGTGGCACGAGGACGCGCGTCGGTGGGAGTGGGAGACATGGTGGCAGTTGCGCCTTATGTTCCCTGCGACAACTGCAGGCTATGCCTCAAGGGCAGGCAGGAGATGTGCGCGTCCAAGGCGGGGATAGCTGGGGCTTTCTGCGAATACATCAGGATCCCCGGCGAGGTTGTGGCGAAGGGCGTGCTCGAAGTGCCCGAGGGCATGTCGCCGCGGGTGGCATGCCTTGCGGAGCCGGTCGCGTGTTGCCTCAACGCGGTTGAGGCAACGCCGCTCGACCCCGGGGACTGTGTGCTCATAACCGGCGCCGGTCCCATGGGCCTGCTCATGCTGGAACTCTGCAAAGCAAGAGGTGCGGGAGAGATTCTCGTGAGCGAGCCCAGCAAGACCAGGCGCATGGAGGCCGCGCGCCGCGGGGCGCGGATCATCGACCCCAGGGCGGAAGACGTGGGCGACCGGGTGAAGGCCGAGACCGGCGGCGACGGAGCAGACGCAGCCTTCGTCTGTGTGGGGGCAGCGGACGCGCTGGAGAGCGCCATGGCCTCGGTCCGTCCGGGCGGCAGTGTCAACCTCTTCGGCGGATTCCCGGGCGGATCGCGGGTGATGGTGGATCCGAACGCGATCCATTATAGCGAGATCGCGCTCCTCGGCAGCTTCGGCTTTGCCCCGCGCCATTTCCACATGGGGATGAGGCTTCTCGCGTCTGGAAGGCTGGACGTTGCGGGTCTTGTGACCCGCGAGTTCGCCCTCGATGACGTCTGCCTCGCTCTCGACGCAGGTGCCTCCGGGGAGGCCCTCAAGGTGCTGCTGAGGATGGGCGAGAATGAGTAGAAGAGAGGCATATGTCGGGATCGACATCGGGACATCGTCTGTGAAGGCCGGGCTTTTCGCCGGAGATTCGTACTACGTGGCGGTGCGCCCATCGGGCCTCGCCACCTCGGCGGCCGGTGCTGCCGAGCAGGACGCGCGCCGGCTGTGGGCCGCGGTGGCGGACGCTGTCCGCGAGCTGGTGCGTGAGGAGGGCGACATCTGTGTACGGGCCGTCGGGCTCTCTGGCCACAGCCCCTCGCTTGTCGCGGTGACGTCCTGCGAGCCAGTCACGCCCGTGATCACGTGGATGGACGCAAGGCCGCTTCTCGAGGGGCGCGAAGGCATGGAAAGCGCGGAGAGGTGCGCCGGCAGCGGCGCCGGAGGGCCATCATTCGAGGCCACCGCGAGGTGGATCGCTCGTCGCCTCGTTCCCTCGGCGCGAGGCGCGTGCATCCTCCTCCAGCCGAAGGATTTCGTTGTGCTCCGCCTCACCGGCCGCGCCTGCACTGATTCGTCATCAGCCTCGTGCCTCCAGTGGTACAACGGACGGAGAGGCTGGGACGCCAGAGGCGACTGCCACATCGCGTCCCTCCTGCCTCCTATCGTTCATCCCTGGGAATCGTGCGGCACGGTCACCCCCGAGGCAGCGAGCGAAACCGGCCTCCCGGCCGGCATTCCGGTGACCCCGGGCGGGATAGATGCCTTCATGGAGGCCCTCGGCGCCGGGATCCTCGAGCCGGGGATCGCTTGCGACGCCACGGGCACATCGACGTGTCTCTCACTGGTACAGCCGACGGAAGGAGACGGCGGCAGCGTGCGGCACGTTGCGCCAGGCCGGCGGCTCACCGTGGCGCCCGTGTCGTACAGCGGTGGCTCATTGAAGTGGGCTCTGTCGGTGCTTTTCCCTGGGGAGGTCGGGGCGCTCTGCGACTGGCGAGACCTTGTAGGTCAGGTTGTTGCGGCGTCGCCGCCCGGGGCTTCGGGTCTGCTGTTCATCCCGCATATGGTGGGGCAGCGGAGCCCCCGGGTGAACCCGCAGGCCCGGGGCGCGTTCGTTGGGCTCGGACCCGGGCACACACGCGCCGATATGTTGAGGGCGGTGCTCGAGGGCTGTTCATACGCCGTTCGGGAGAGCCTCGAGGCGCTGTGCCCTGGTCTCGCGGTGGGAGAGGTCAGGGCCGTGGGCTCCGGGACAAAGCACGATCCATGGCTCCAGATCAAAGCGGACGTGCTGGGGGTGCCATATGCGAGGATGGCCGTAGCAGAGGGGGCCGTACTCGGGGCCGCCATCCTCGCAGGGTGCTGCTGCGGGGACTTCGCTTCCGTGGAGG
>DKEX01000129.1:5020-8470 GCA_002452295.1 Firmicutes bacterium UBA6811
CGTCTATGAGGCCATGTATAAGGCCTACCGTGAGGCAAGCCTCGGACTCCAGCGTGCTGATGAGGTGCTGGCCGGCCTCCGGCGCGATGGCGCCAGCAAGCGGGGGCCGCAGGTCCAGGCCTGGACATGAGGAATGGGGGACCGGGGCATGCCGAGAGATATCAAGCTCATGGCGTTGAGCCTCTTTCTCTGGGGGTCGGGGTACGGCCTCTACGCATATGTCTTTCCTCTGCACATACGGTCGCTTGGAGCCTCACCCGGACAGGTCGGGATCGTCTTCTCCATCATGATGGTCGCCCTGGCCGTGTCATACATCCCGGGCGGCGTCATCGCAGACAGGTTCGAGAGAANNCGCCAGGGACTACAGGGTGATCGCTGTCGGAGCAGCGCTTTATTCGCTGTCCATGATAGGGTACCCCGCGATGAACGCGTACGCGGCGGCAAGGTCCCCGGCAGGGAAGGCCGGCCTCACGTTCGGCGTCATAAACGCCGGCTTTGCGGTGGGGATGATCGGCAGCCCCGTGCTGGGCGGGTGGCTTGCGGGGTTCCGGGGGACGAGAAACGTGTTTCTTGCCAGCTTCGCGCTGTTCGTAATCGCCACGGGTGTCGTGGGCTTCATGAGCCCCCAGGCGCCCGAGTCGAGCCGGGCGGCAGGCGCGGCCGGGGGTTACGTCGGTCTTCTCGGGCACAGGCGGTTCGTGAGGTTTCTCGCCACGTACTCATGTATGGCTCTTGCGTATTACATGGTCCAGCCGCTCATACCCCAGTACCTCGGCGACGAAGTACGGGCGAGTCTGGCGTTCGTGGGGCTGGCCGGCTCCATCATGTCGCTGGGCCAGGCCGTGATAACGGTGTTGCTGGGGCGGTGCGCCGACAGGTGGGGGACTCTCGTCGCCCTCGGATGGAACGCCCTCGTCTTTTCCGCGGCCATGCTGGGCCTCGTTGCGACGAGGGGCCTCGTGCCGCTCGCCGGGGCTCTGTTCCTTGGCGGTGCGTTTATGGCCGGACAGGGGGTCGCGCTCGCCGGGGTGGGCGAGGTCCTGGGCGGAGCAGCGACGGGTCGTGCGTTCGGGCTTTTCAATGTGGCCGTCGCGACCAGTTCGATCATCGGGCCGTACGCAGGTGGGGTCCTGTACGAGCGGTCTCCAGCAGTGCCCTTCCTTGCGTGCGCAGCGGCCCTCGCAGCGCTCTCCGTGATCCTGTTCCTCGGAGGACGGAGACCGCGCGTCAAGGAGGAGGTGGTTCTTGCGGGAGGATGCGCGGGTTCAGAGGATGCCCTGTCAACCAACTTCTGCTCAGGAGGGACGAAAGATGCGTAGAACGTGCACTTGGCTCGTGATCGTGTGTCTCGCTCTAGCGCTGGCGCCTGTGTGCCTCGGCGCGACTCCCAAGCCAGCGGGGAAAGTGGTGCTCACCGTGACCGGAGACGTCACTGTCAAGAACTCCGATGTCGGGCTCGAGTTGGACATGCCGATGCTGGAGGGCCTCGGCCTCTCGAAGTGCGAAGTCAAAGACCCGTGGCTCGGCAAAAAGGTGTATGAGGGGGTGCTCATCAGCACCATACTCCAGTACGCTGGAGCGGCGAACACTGCCGACGAGGTCATTGTGGTAGCGAAGGATGGGAAGAAGGTCACCGTCAAAGCCGCAGACGCGGTGAAGTTCCCGATCATGCTTGCGACGAAGGATGGCGGCAAGGCCATCGGAAGCGGCCTCGGCGGGCCAATCAAGCTGGTGTTTCCGTACGACACTCACCCCGAAGTCGAAAAGCTGTACGACAAGAACAACTGGAACTGGTACGTCGTGACCCTCGAGGTGAAGGCGAAGTCATGACATTCGAAAGGATCAGGAGAGCATCCGCCACCGTCCTTGCCCTTCTGGTCTCGTTGCTGGCGGCCGCCATGCCTGCGGCCGCCAGCCCCCGCGTGGGGGATCGACCTACGGTCGTTCTGGCCATCCTGGACGGCTGCCCCGCTCATTCGCTGGACGCGCTCCCGCCTGAAGCATATCTCAGGGAAGCGGCGGCAAAGGGGCGCTTCCAGCGTGTCCGGACGGTGTTTCCGTCCTCCACGGCGGCCGGGCACGCAGCCATCCTGACGGGCAAGTGGCCGGAGGAGAACGGGGTGACGGGCAAGGAGTTCTTGAGGGAGGACGGGACGCTCGGCGCTTTCAGCTCGCCTCGGTTACTTGAGGCGCCCACGATAATTGAACAAGCAGCGGGGGCCGGCTTTCGAACGGCGGTGATCTCCGGCAAGAACGGGGTCCGGTCGCTCCTGGGCGAGGGCGCCGACCTCTCGGTAAGCCCCGGCTTGGTGCCGTCATGGGTGCTCGAAAAGGTCGGACCCCCTCCGGACGAATCAACGCAGTACGACGACTTCTGCGGCTGGTACGAGAGCCTCGACAGATGGGTGATCGATGTGGCGAGCGCCTTCGTGAGGGATGCGGGGCCGGGGGCGCTGGTCGTCCTCAACCTCGCCGGCCCCGACAAGGTGGGGCACAGGTTTGGACCCGTGCCTGCGCCTGAGACCACCCATTGCCTAGTCTCCGCGGGGAAAGCCCTCGAGGCGCTGGCCGCGGTTCTCGAAGGTGTCGCCGGGGACGACTGGGCCGTGGTGGTCACTGCAGACCATGGGATGACCCCCGTGAGCAGGGCCATTCTGCCGTCGGAGATCCTGGAGAGCGCCGGGGCAGGCGACTGCGCCCGTAGCCTCGACGGTGGGGTGCTTTATGTATGGCCGTCTGCGACTGAGCAGGCCGCAGCGATAGCTGCTCTAAAGAATACCGAGGGTGTTGCCGAGGTTATGGGTCCTTCGGACGAAGCGCGAATGCGCATCCACGCGACCCATCCGAGGAGCGCACCGGTCATTGCAGTAGCTGGCGAGGGCTACATGTTCATCGAATCCGCCGCGCTCATGGACTATACAAGGGGTAGCCACGGAGCGCTTCTCGAGAGCGACGTGGTAGTCCCGCTGATAGCATACGGGCCCCGGGCGTCCGGAGTCGACACGACAAGTGCCAGGTACACGGTGGACATCGCCGGCATACTCGCCGAACTGCTCGGAATCGAGAAGTAGTCCGGGCTCGTCCGGCCGTGGCGGCGTCAGACAAAGCCAGGTCCGCAAACGCGGACCCACCGGTGGAGGACCGTCCCGGACTGCATGCTGGTCTCCGGGATGCGGATGTGCTCCTGGCCAGGATGTGCTCCTGGCCTTGACTTCAGTGCGTGCCTGTGTTAGTATTCTACTCGCAGGGCAAAAGCGGATAGGTTTCGAGTGGGGACGTAGCTCAGTTGGGAGAGCGCGTGAATCGCACTCACGAGGTCGGGAGTTCGAATCTCCTCGTCTCCACCATGGTTTCGCGCCAGGCAGTCCGCCTGGCGCTTTTTGCTGCCCGGGGCGCCCCGCCGCCGACAAGCCGGGGCTGGTTTGTATCTAAGTGAGGGTGCGTTAGTTC
>DKEX01000129.1:8583-12516 GCA_002452295.1 Firmicutes bacterium UBA6811
GCATTTTTGCACCCTCACTTAGCAAAGGCGCAGCAACTTGTGACGATCGAGGCAGGTGGAGTCCCCCGCAGCACGGCGATTGGCCTTTTCGTGACCGTGGTCTGCCGGCGCTCTGCGGCGCAAGGCTGGAACAAACCGCGAAACACCAACGCTCTTGCCGTACCTCACTTAGTCGCGCCGACCCCTGTCCACCGGCTCCCGCCGCTCGAAGGGCACCGGCACGTACTGTACAGACGGCCTGCGCTGGGCCGGCTGCGGGTAAAGCTCCATGAGGCGGTAGACCTCGTACGGCATCTCGTTGCTGACGGTAAGGCCCATCCGGCGAAGGGCCTCGCAGGTGATGGGGTAGTCGTGCGTCCAGCGCCCTTCCGTCAGGGTTTTCGCTATGTCGCGGGCACGGTCCTCCGGCATCTTGGCCGCGAGGATCTCATAAACGCTCTCATACACCTGCACCATGGCCTTGGCGGCCATGTCCCCCAGGATGAGCGTGGTGTCGCTCACCGAGTTCTTTTCCTTCTGCTCGATCGCTCGCAGGATGGATACCGCCGGGTAGTTGCCGAGCTGTGGGTCCACCGGGCCCAGCACGGCGTTCTCGTCCATCACGATCTCGTCCGCGGCGAGAGCAAGGAGCGTGCCGCCGGACATCGCATAGTGCGGCACGAATACCGTGACCTTCGCCTTGTGGCCCGCGATGGCGTGGGCAATCTGCTCCGCGGCGAGCACGAGACCGCCGGGGGTGTGCAGGACGATGTCGATGGCGACGTCGTCCGGCGTTAGCCGTATGGCGCGAAGCACCTGTTCCGAGTCCTCGATGTCGATATGGCGCGAGATGGGAATGCCAAGGAAGCTGATGGCCTCCATCCGGTGGATCATGGCTATGACCCGCGAACCTCTCTTGCGCGAGAGGGAGTTCAGGATGTGGAGACGGGCAAGCTCCACCCTCCTTCGTCCGAAGAGGGGCGACAGGAGGCTCCATACGAGAATGAGGATCCAGAAAACGTTGAAGAAAGAATCCGACATACCTGCAACATCCCCTCTTCAAGTGTGGACCTGGAGATCGCTGCCGCCTTTTCCGGCCGGGTCTTCAGCGCCACGCCGTCGACGCGCAGGCCCCAGGCTCACGGTAAGCCCGGCACGGACACGGGCACCCGCACCCGGCGCTTTGGCGTACCCCCATTAAGTGTGTGTTCAGATGGCGCGAATATGCAGTCTCCCGCGCTTTCACGCTTTCCAGGCGCTTGTGTCCCGGTTGCTCCTGTAGTAGAATTGCATGGGGGGAAATGAGCTACAAGCTGATGGAGGGACGATGCTGATGGTGGAGAAGGCTACATTTACGGTGAAGAAGGGCCTTGCGGAGATGCTCAAGGGTGGCGTGATCATGGNNCCCGAGCAGGCCAAGATCGCCGAGGACGCCGGCGCGGTCGCGGTGATGGCGCTGGAGCGTGTGCCCGCGGACATAAGGGCACAGGGCGGCGTGGCCAGGATGTCGGACCCGGCCATAATCGAAGCGATCATGGAGGCGGTCACCATACCGGTCATGGCCAAGTGCAGGATCGGACACTTCGTCGAGGCACAGATCCTCGAGTCTCTCGGCGTGGACTACATCGACGAAAGCGAGGTCCTGACGCCGGCAGACGAGGAGCATCACATAGACAAGCACCAGTTCAAGGTGCCATTCGTATGCGGCTGCCGCAACCTCGGTGAGGCCCTGCGGAGGATCGGCGAGGGTGCCGCGATGATACGCACAAAGGGCGAGGCCGGCACGGGCGATGTCGTCGAGGCAGTCCGCCACATGAGGCGGGTCATGAGCGAGATCCGCAAGCTTGCCTCGATGCGCGAAGATGAGCTCATGGCCGCGGCCAAGGAGATGCAGGCGCCATACGAACTCGCGGTTCAGGTTGCCAAGGAGGGCAGACTGCCGGTGGTCAACTTCGCGGCAGGCGGGGTGGCGACCCCGGCTGACGCTGCGCTCATGATGCAGCTCGGGGCGGACGGCGTGTTCGTGGGGTCGGGCATATTCAAGTCAGATAACCCGGCGGCCAGGGCCCGCGCCATCGTGGACGCCACGGCCCACTATAACGATCCTGACATCCTCGCGAAGGTATCCCGGGACATCGGCGAGCCGATGAGGGGTCTTGCCGCAGCGTCCCTGAAGGAAGAGGAGAAGCTACAGGTAAGAGGCTGGTAAAACCGCTTTTCAGCTTTCCACGTTCGTAGCAGGGGGTTGCAGGAGTGAGGGTAGGAGTTCTGGCGCTTCAGGGTGACGTGGTAGAGCACGCGAGTATGACCAGGGCGGCAGGCGCAGAGGTGGTGGAGGTCAGGTACAGCAGCCAGGTGGAGGGGCTCGACGGCCTCATCATTCCTGGCGGCGAGAGCACAACCGTGGGCAAACTCATGGAGCGGTTCGGGTTCGTGGACGAGATCCGGAAGCATGCAGCCCGGGGCCTTGGCGTGTTCGGCACGTGCACCGGGCTCATTCTTCTTGCGCGGGAGGTCACAGACTCCGGTCAAACTGGGTTGGGCGTCATGGACTTCGTGGTGAAGAGAAACGCTTTCGGGCGGCAGGTGGATAGTTTCGAGGCTGGCATCGGCATCCCGGCCATCGGAGATCCTCCCATGCGCGCCGTGTTCATCCGCGCTCCATACATTCTCTCGGTCGGACCTGGCGTCGAGGCGATGGCGCGGTTCGACGACAGGATCGTTCTCGCGCGCCAGGGGCGGCACCTCGCCTGCGCGTTCCATCCGGAGGTGACGTCGGACACCAGGCTTCATCGGTACTTCCTCGACATGCTGGCGGGGAAGGCGTAGGGGCGTTCGGGGTCGCAGAGGGCGAGGCCAGCGCGAGGCCTGTACGAAGCCCTGGCACGGCCTGGACAGGGCTCTGACCTGAGAAGGTGTGGGCAAGGGTAGGACGCCTGGGATGATGCCGGCCGGGCGTGGCAGCGGGCGCACTCGCGGGCGGGGCGGCCGTGAACGGGTTTCTGGCGTGGCTTCGGGCACCCGGCATCCGGCATCCGGCGCCTCCAAGAGAGCGCTGTACTTCAACGTGGGAGGGGTACATAAATGTATGATATCGTGAGGTCCGTTGACCCGGAAGTCGCTGAGGCCCTTGGGCAGGAGACCGGTCGCCAGAGACGCAAGATCGAGTTGATAGCATCGGAGAATTTCACCAGCAGAGCAGTGATGGAGGCCCAGGGCTCGACGCTGACCAACAAGTACGCTGAAGGGTACCCGGGAAGGCGCTACTACGGTGGTTGCGAGTTCGTGGATGTGGTCGAGAGGCTTGCGATTGAGCGGGCACGGGCCCTTTTCGGGGCTGAGCACGCGAACGTGCAGCCGCACTCCGGCGCCCAGGCCAACACGGCTGTCTACTTCGCAGCGCTATCCCACGGCGACACGGTGCTGGGCATGGACCTCTCCCACGGCGGTCACCTCACCCACGGCCACCCGCTCAACTTCTCCGGCAAGTACTTCAAGTTCGTCCCATACGGTGTCTCAAGGGAGACTGAAACCTTAGACTACGACGCGCTCGAGGCGCTCGCGAAAGAGCACAGGCCGCGCATGATCGTGGCGGGTGCGAGCGCGTATCCAAGGTTCATCGACTTCGAGAGGATACGCCGCATCGCCGACGAGGTGGGCGCGCATGTCATGGTGGACATGGCCCACATCGCAGGTCTCGTGGCGGCGGGCGTGCATCCAAGCCCTGTCCCCTACGCTGAGTTCGTAACCACTACGACGCACAAGACCCTCCGGGGGCCTCGCGGCGGGCTCATTCTATGCCAGGCGCGGTTTGCGAAAGACATCGACCAGGCCGTGTTCCCCGGCATCCAGGGCGGACCGCTCATGCACGTCATCGCCGCGAAGGCCGTGGCGCTCAAGGATGCCATGACCCCGGAGTTCCGCGCCTACCAGGCGCAGGTGGTGAAGAACGCC
>DKEX01000129.1:12528-21544 GCA_002452295.1 Firmicutes bacterium UBA6811
GCACCGACAACCACCTGATGCTCGTGAGCGTGGCGGAGAAGGGGCTGACCGGCAAGAAGGCCGAGAAGCTCCTGGACGACGTGGGCATCACGGTGAACAAGAACACCATACCTTTCGATCCCGAAAAGCCCTTTGTAACGAGCGGGATTCGCCTTGGCACCCCGGCCGTGACCACACGGGGAATGCGAGAAGGCGAGATGGACGAGATCGCGGGCATCATCGCGAGCGTCCTGGAGAGGCCCGAGGACGAGGTCGTAATGGAGGCGGCCCGGGCCAGGGTCGCGGGGCTCGTGGAACGGTTTCCGCTCTATCCGGGGCTGTAGCCTCGATGCCCGCACGGCCGGCGCGAACTTGCGAGATCATGCTCAGATCGCCGGGATGGTGCATGCCCTCCCGGCGATCTTCGTGAGCATCCTGTTTAGACCTGCGGCCGGAAGCGCGACCCGGCACGGCGAATGGCCTGGCAAATGGCCTCGCGAATGGGCTAGTCGATGTTGAGCACCACGGCCTCGCCTGTGAAGAGGTCAACCGACCTCGATTTGTTGAAGTCGGGGTGCCTGTTGCGCTCGTACACCGTCACCCTGGTGTCCTCGACATCCAGCTTGATTTGGGCGCTGCGGCGCGTGAGGGCGGCGGAGAGGCCGTCCACAAGCTGCAGCAGTCGCAGCATCGGCATGAGGTGCCTGGGGAAGTCCAGCGGCAGCTCGTCCTCCCTGTGGTGGTGGTAGCGGATGAGCCAGATGACGTCCGCGTCTCTATGATAGAAGTGGGACGCGATGTCGGCGCTCCTCGCGGCATGAGCCGGGCTGTGCTCGAACGCCTTCTTCGGGTCCACGGTCTGGCCTATCTGGAGTTGCGGCTGGCTCTTGCCGAGGTCGTGGAAGATTATGCTCTGCACGAGGACGTCCTTGCTGATGCCGAGGAGCGACATGATCCCCTTGGTGTTGAGGTCCGCGAGGACTTTCAGGGCGTTGACCACGTGCTTGTAGTTGCCGTCCTCGATGACTTCGGTGACCGTGATGAGCCCTGTCTCAGGGTCGTACCTGTCCCTGTACTCCGGAGTGTGCTTGAGTTTGTGCTCCACGCGGGAGTTGGGGAGCGTCAGGGCGAACGCGCGGTCGAGCTCGTCCCTGGAGCTCACGAGCTGGGAGCGGAGGTCCTCTTGCTCGGTGATGTCATGGAACGTCTCGATGATCCCCTGAACCTCGCCGTCCTCCACCATCGGCACGTAGTTCACGGAGAACATCCGCCCGTCGGCCAGCGGGGTCATCACGTTATACCTGGCCTTTCCTGTGCGCATCACCTCGAAGATGGGCGACTCGTCGCGGCTCACCACCTGCGCCTTCTGTCCGATCCTATCCTTCGCCTTCGCGTTCATGAGCCTCTCAGCTGCCGGGTTGAACTCCTGTATGATGAGGTCCCTGTCAATCACGATGAGGCCCTCGTGAAGGGACTGCAGGATGGCGAGGGCGCGCCTCTCATGGTAGCCGTTGCCCTTCAACGACGCCACCGTGGTGGAGAATGTCATGAGCACCGACCGCTGGGGCAACGAGCCCACCAGCACGCCGCTGGCGACCACCGGCAGCTCAGTGACGCGCGAGCTTTCGAAGAGGCCCGCGGCGGTGTGGAGGTCGGTCTCGGGCTCCACGTGCGGGAAGCTGTCGGCGGCGACCATTATATCCTGCGCAGTGGCGGCCCTGGCGTAATTCGACGTCAACGCGGAGATAAGCGAGCTGCCGGTGACCACGCCGAGCAGCTCGCCTGTTTCTGATACTGCGTATGCGATGCCGCGTTCCGTCACCAGGGACGCGAGTCTGTCAATGCTTGCGCCCGGGTTAACCGTCACCGGGTCGAGAGTTTCGACATCCTTCACCTTCATGACCATGCTCTCGCCAGCCCCTTGACATGTTGCGAATTCTACGACTGTCGCGTCCTTCCGGCACTATGTGTCCAGAGGCACCCAAAACCGATTCTAGCACAGCCTGGCTACGAAGTAAATAGCTGGGGCGGCATTGATCGCGGGCAATCGACAGCATACGACAGCGCCGGGCAGCGAGGGATGGTAACTGCGGGAGGCCGCATCACGCGGCGGTCCTGCGATTGTTCCTGCCGGCGTCATAGAGCCGCATACCCGTCTGGCTGCCTGCCTACTTGCCGGCCGGGCTGACTGCGGCTCGAGATGATAAACTTGCCATATGATGCTGCACACCCAGCGGTTCTGTGGTAGAATAGGTGGGGCGCTTAACCCGATGGCGTGCCCGCTGGTCTAGCAGGCTGCGCGCCCGCGACCTCCGGTGCGCCACAATTCCATATGGGAGGAGGACAAGCTATGGCACAGGTTCTTGAAATTCGCTGGCACGGGAGGGGTGGCCAGGGGGCGAAGACCGCCGCTATCCTCCTGGGAGAAGCCGCGGCCTCGGCGGGCAAGCACTTTCAGGCCTTCCCTGAGTACGGGCCTGAACGGATGGGCGCGCCGGTGCTGGCGTTCAACCGTATCAGCGACGAGCCGGTGAGAGTCCACTGCCACGTGGCAAGCCCCGGGATCGTGGTGGTCCTCGACCCGACGCTGATCGGCAAGAATGACGTGACAGCCGGGGTCCCGGAGGATGGGGTGTATATCGTGAACACAAACCTGTCTCCGGCGGAGATGAGGGCGAGGCTGAAGGTGAAGGGCGGAAAGGTCTTCACCGTTGACGCCACGCAGATATCCATGGACACCATCGGCCGGGCGATTCCCAACACCCCGATGATGGGGGCCCTTATCAAGGCCACAGGCCTCATGGCGCTCGGCGAGTTCATAGCCGACACCAGGCACAAGCTGGAGATGAAGTTCCGGTCGAAGCCCGAGGTCATAGAGGGGAACATCAAGGCCATCGAGCGGGCTTACCAGGAGGTGCAGTCGGAGTAATGAGCGCGAACGCGAAAGCGAAGGAGAAGGGCTGGAAGGATGTCCCAATCGGGGGTCTCATCCTGGAGGCCGGCAGCTCCGAGAAGTACGAGACCGGCGACTGGCGGACCTACCGTCCGGTCTGGGACCAGGACAAGTGCAAGCACTGCATGATCTGCTGGATCTACTGCCCTGACTCGTGCATACTCGTGCGTGAGGGCAAGATGATAGGCATTGATTACGAGCACTGCAAGGGCTGCGGGATATGCGCTCATGAGTGCCCCGCGAAATGCATAGACATGCGGCTCGAGACCGAGCTTCAGGCCGAGGGAGCAGCGGCAGGCGCGGGAGCGGGCAGCGCCAGCGGTGCGACGAGCGGCGGGGAGGCTGGTGGAAAGTGAGCAAGAGAGTCGCGATTACCGGAAATGAAGCTGTAGCTCAGGCGATGCGCCAAATCAACCCTGACGTCGTGGCGGCCTACCCCATAACGCCGCAGACCGAGATCGTCCAGATCTTCTCGAGCTTCGTGGCGGACGGAGACGTGGACACCGAGTTCGTCACGGTGGAGAGCGAGCACTCCGCCATGAGCGCGACGATCGGCGCGTCGGCCGCCGGGGCCAGGGCGATGACCGCGACGTCGTCGCAGGGGCTGGCGCTCATGTGGGAAGTTCTCTATGTTGCCGCGGGCCTGAGGCTGCCCATCGTGGCGCCTGTCGTCAACAGGGCGCTTTCGGCACCCATCAACATCCACTGCGATCACAGCGACACCATGGGGGCGCGTGACTCGGGCTGGGTGCAGCTCTACTCCGAGAATGCGCAGGAGGCATACGACAACCTCATCCAGGCCGTGCGCATAGCGGAGCACGCCGACGTGCAGCTTCCGATCATGGTCACCATGGATGGCTTTATCGTGAGCCACGGCATGGAGAACGCCGAGCTTCTCGACGACGAGGTGGTGCGTGGCTTTATCGGCCAGCGCACGCCGAAGCACTGGCTTCTTGACGTGGATAGCCCTGCGACCTTCGGGGCGCTCGACTTCGCAGACTGGTACTTTGAGCACCGGCGCCAGCTCGCCGACGCCCAGACGTATGTCAAAGGTGTCGTGCTCGAGGTGGCGAAGGAGTTCGCGAAGATATCGGGGAGGGATTACGACCTCTTCGAGGCGTACAGGCTCGATGACGCGGATTTTGCAGTCGTCGTGCTGAACTCGGCGGCCGGCACCGCCAAGGCGGTCGTCGACGACCTGCGGAAGCAGGGCGTGAAGGCAGGGCTGCTCAAGATCAGGCTCTTCCGGCCGTTCCCTCACGAAGAGATGGTGGCGGCGCTGGCGGGCAAGAAGGCCATCGCCGTTCTCGACAGGGCCGACGGCCTCTCCACCATGGGCGGGCCTGTGTTCGTGGACGTCCGGTCCGCCATGTATGACGCGCCCGGCCCGAAGATGGTGAACTACATCTACGGCCTTGGCGGCAGGGACGTCGACACCGAGCAGATAGCCGGGGTATACTGGGATCTTGCCAGGATCGCCGAGACGGGCAAGATCACATCGCCCGTGACCTACCTCGGGGTCAGGGAATAGGAGGCGGCATGAATGGCGAACTTGAGAGAGCTTACGAAGAAGGATGAGCTCCTGTGCGGCGGGCATCGCGCGTGCGCAGGTTGCGCCGCCCCGATAATCGTGAGGCAGGCGCTGAAGGCTGTTGATACTCCGGTCGTCGTCGGGTGCGCCACGGGGTGCCTCGAGGTGACCACGACCATCTACCCCTTCACGTCGTGGAGGGTGCCGTTCATCCACAACGCCTTCGAGAACTCCGCAGCCACCGTAAGCGGGGTGGAGGCGGCGTACAGGGCGCTCAAGAAGAAGGGCAAGATAACGCGGGACATCCAGTTCATCGCGTTCGGCGGCGACGGCGGCACGTACGACATCGGGTTCCAGTCGCTGTCTGGGGCCATGGAGCGGGGCCACGACATGGTCTACATCTGCTACGACAACGAGGCCTATATGAACACGGGAATACAGCGGTCGAGCGCGACGCCGAAGGGCGCGTCAACGACCACGAGCCCGGCCGGGAAGGTCATCCCGGGCAAGGTGCAGTTCCGCAAGGACCTGACCGCGGTCATGGCCGCGCACAAGATCCCGTACGTGGCCCAGGCGGTGCCGAGCTACTGGAACGACTTCATCACGAAGGTTCAGAAGGCGCTTGCCGTGGAAGGCCCGGCGTTCATCAACGTGCTCGCGCCGTGTAGGCTTGGGTGGCAGTTCGACCCCGCCGAGACCATCGACATCATGCGAGGGGCCGCGGAGACCTGCTTCTGGCCGCTGTATGAGGTCGAGAAGGGCGTGTGGAAGGTCACGCACAAGCCCAGGGAGAAGAAGCCGGTTCGCGGGTGGCTCGAGAAGCAGGGGCGGTTCCGCCACCTGTTCAGGCCGGAGAACGAGCACATCATCGAGGAGATCCAGGCCGACATCGACCGCAACTGGGAGGCGCTGCTGGCGCGCTCAGGCGCTGCTTAGCGAGGGGCGCCGATTGGGCGGCCCGGGCTGAGCAAGGCCGGATGGGCGGCGGCGCCGGGCGGGTGTCGCCGGCAGGGTGTTGCCGGCCGGGCGGCGCGGTTGGGTGTTGTGCCGGGGTGATCCCGGTGGTATAATAGACGCAAATTCAGACGGTGCCGAACGAAGGCGATGACGAGGACGAGTAGGCCGGGGCCAGGCGCTGCAAGAGAGCCGGGCGCGGTGGGAACCGGTGCGCCGGCCGGCTGAATCCACCTCCGAGCTGCGGGCTCAAAGGCGACACGATGTGCGCCGAGTATGCCTCGCCGGGGTTGCCCGTTAACGCTTGTCGAGAGGGTCGAAGGGCCGTCGTTCCTTCGGCCAACCGGGGTGGCAACGCGGGAGCAAGGCCTCTCGTCCCCTTGGGTTTGTCCCAGGGGGCGGGGGGCATTTTCATACGTAATGGAGGGATGGCCATGCTGGACATCAAGTTGATCAGGCAGAGCCCCGAGGTCGTGCGGGACGCCCTCGCACGGCGCAGGGACGACGACGCCGTCCTGGATGAAGTGCTCGCTGCCGACGAGGAGAGGCGCAGGCTCATCTACGAGGTCGAGCAGCTCAAGAAGCGGCGGAACGAGGTGTCAGATGACATCGGGCGCATGAAGAAGGAGGGGCGTGACGCAAGCGCCGCCATCCTCGAGATGCGCGAGGTGTCCGCGAAGATCAAGGAGATGGACGACGCCGTGCGGACGCTCGATGAGAGGCTCACGACGCTCCTCCTTGCGATCCCGAACGTGCCGCATCCGTCGGTCCCGCTCGGCAAGGATGAGTCCGAGAACGTGGAGGTCCGCAGGTGGGAGACGCCCAGGGAGTTCGGCATCGAGCCGAAGGCCCACTGGGACATCGGCGTGGACCTCGGGATCCTCGACTTCGAGCGCGCGGCCAAGATAACCGGCGCGCGGTTCACGGTGTTCCGCGGAGCCGGGGCGCGCCTCGTGCGGGCGCTCATCTCCTTCATGATCGACATCCATACGAGGGAGCACGGCTACACGGAGATCTACCCGCCGTTCCTCGTGAACCGCGAGAGCATGATAGGGACCGGGCAGCTCCCGAAGTTTGCGGAAGACATGTTCCGCTGCGAGGGCACCGACTACTACCTGGTCCCCACGGCCGAGGTGCCGGTCACGAACCTCTATCGCGGCGAGATCCTCGACGCAGGCCGGCTTCCCATATGCCACGTGGCCTACACGGCGTGCTTCCGGGCGGAGGCCGGGTCAGCGGGGCGCGATACCCGGGGCCTTGTGAGGCAGCACGAGTTCGACAAGGTGGAGCTCGTGAAGTTCGTGAGGCCCGAGACGTCCTACGACGAGCTCGAGAAGCTGGTGGGCGACGCCGAGGACGTGCTACGGCGCCTGGAGTTGCCGTACCGGGTAGTCGTGATGTGCACAGGCGACGTCGGGTTCGCGGCGGCGAAGAAGTACGACCCGGAGGTCTGGATGCCGAGCTACGGCAGGTACGTGGAGATATCGTCCTGCAGCAACTTCGAGGCGTTCCAGGCGAGGCGTGCGGACATCAAGTTCCGGCCGGCGCCGGGGGCGAAGCCTGAGTACGTGCACACGCTGAACGGGTCGGGCCTTGCGGTGGGCCGCACGTTTGCGGCGATCCTCGAGAACTACCAGGAGGCCGACGGGTCGGTCACGATCCCGGAGGCGCTGCGGCCGTACATGGGTGGGCTTGAGCGGATCACGAAGGAGTAATGACCGCGAGGTGCCATCCGCGCGTCGGCGGATGGCGCGCTATCGGTGCGTCTTTGGTGCGTTGGCGCTGTTGGCATCCCCTGGTTGCCCGGGGCGGTGCCGCATGGTATAATTGCTGTGCCGGGAGGCTCATCCCGGCTGGCGCGGAGGAGTGCCCGAGATGGCTTAAGGGAGCGGTCTTGAAAATCGCCAGGGTCCTTGGGGCCCTCGTGGGTTCGAATCCCACCTCCTCCGCCATTACTTATGTACGCTGCGTGTACATTGCGCGACGGGTGGCGCACGGTGGACGACGGGGTCGCCCGGGCACAGGAGACCCCATCCGGACGGCGGTCACGCTCAACTTGTCGCAAGCTGCGGCGCCTCCGCCTCCTCGAGGATCACCCTTCGCCGCGGCGGCGCACCGCTTATCCTGCCGCCCCGCCGAAACCCCAGCAGGCTGTGGAGGAGGTCCCATAGCTCACAGAACAGCGGTGCCTCAGGTGAGCGGGGTCTCGAGAGCGGGTTCCCGATCACGGAGGCGATGCGGCCGGGCTGCTCCGTGAGGACCACGATGCGGTCCCCCTGGGTGATCGCCTCTTCGATGTTGTGCGTGACGAACAGGATGGTCACGCGCGTCTCCTGCCAGATGAGAGCAAGCTCGTCCTGGAGGGTCGTCCGGGTGAGCGCGTCCAGGCTGCCGAAGGGTTCGTCCATGAGCAGAACCCGCGGCCGCACCGATAGCGCCCTGGCGATGGCGACGCGCTGCCTCATGCCGCCGGAGAGCTGGTGCGGGAAGAGAGCCTCGTAACCGGCAAGCCCGACGAGCTCGAGATACGTGCGGGCCACGCGGCGGCTTTCGGCCTTGCCGGGCACGGTGCGGGTGATGCGAAGGGCCCGGGCGACGTTCTCGAGGGCCGAAAGCCACGGGAAGAGCTGGTCGAAGCTCTGGAACACGATCATCCGGTCGGTTCCCGGGGTGGTGACGGCGCGGCCGTCCAACAGCACCGACCCGGCGGTTGGGCGCTCGAAGCCGCCGACGCACCTCAGCAGGGTTGACTTACCGCAGCCTGATGGCCCGATGATGGTGACGAACTCGCCGGCGGCCACCGACAGATCGATGCCCTCGAGGGCAACGATCTCGGATCCGTGCGCAGGGAAACGCTTGCCAAGACCACGGAGCACGAGCGCCACTTCCGCCCCCATTCACACCACTCCCAGGTAAAAGCTCTTGCGCGCTACGCAGCCAGGCCACCCGCCGGGAACAGCGCCGCTACTCCTGCGTCATTCCCCATCTTCTGACGGTGCGCACCTCGACTGACTCGAAGCAGACTCGCTCAACGATGAGGCCCACGAGAACGATCACGATCATGCCCGCGAACACGCCGGGGATCTCCATGAAAAACCGGCGCTTGTAGATGAACCACCCGAGTCCTCCCTCGCCCCCCGACGCACCGAAGACCATCTCGGCGGCGACCAGCGCCTGCCAGGCCCGGGCCCACGCCACACGCATCCCTGACAGAATGTGCGGGAACGCCCCCGGTATGAGGACCTGGGCCACGAGGTGCAGCCCGTGCAGGCCGAGGTTCCTGCCGACTTCGATCTGAGTGGCCGGGACAGAGCGCAACCCCGTGTGGAGGTTCGCCATCAGCGGCCAGACGGCGGCGAACCAGATCACGGCGACGATCGACCTGTAGCCCGTGCCGAGCCAGAGGATGACGATGGGAAGAACGGCGATGCCGGGGAGCGGGTGCAGTATTGCCATGAGCGTCTGGACCCACTCCGAGACGAAGCGCGCCGACGTCGCCGTCGCAGTGACGAGGACCGCCGAGATCACCGCAAGACCTAGGCCGGCGCCGACCAGGGCGAGGGAGAACCCCAGGCGCCCGAGGATCTCGCCGCTGGCCG
>DKEX01000074.1:0-579 GCA_002452295.1 Firmicutes bacterium UBA6811
GGGCTGCTCGAGGAGGTGCTCGAGATCGTCGAGCCCCAGGCGTCAAACATCGGCATCAAGATCGTGCGGTCCTATGCTAAAGACTCGCCGGAAGTGGTGGCCGACGGCGGGAAGATGCAGCAGGTGTTCCTGAACCTCTGCAGGAACAGCCTCGAGGCGATGGCGCCTGAGGGTGGCGGCGAGCTGCGTGTTTCCACTCGAACCTCCCCGGACGGGCGCACTGTTGAGGTGGAGTTCCGTGACACCGGTCCCGGCATGGCGAGCGAGGTCATGTCGCGCATCTTCAGCCCGTTCTACACGACGAAGAAACACGGCACGGGCCTTGGGCTGACCATATCATTGCACATCGTGAAACAGCACGGCGGCACGATCCGGGTGGAGAGCGCGCCGGGCGCCGGCGCGGCGTTCACCGCCGTGCTGCCCGTGGCTCCAAAGTAGGAATGCGTGTGCACCGCTGCTCGACGCACGGCCGCACCCGGAACGCCGCTTACGATCCGAGGCCGCGAGCAAGGGCGCCGAGGAGGCACTTGAGGGCCAGCCGGAGCTTAGACACCGCTAAGTGAGGGTTCGTTAGTTCCT
>DKEX01000074.1:653-24048 GCA_002452295.1 Firmicutes bacterium UBA6811
TCACCGGCAACCCCTCCCAAAGTCGGGAGCATTTCTGCACTCTCACTTAGTAGGTGACGAGCATCTCACCCGGCGTGACCCGCTCGATCCCGTGCTCCCTCTCCCAGGCCTCCATGGCCTCGTTGGTCATCCTGGCGACCGCCTCCGCCAGGTACGACTGCGGCGCCAGCTCGAACCGCGCCCTGAGGTGGGACACCTGGACTGGCACAAGTCTGGGGCGGGAAGGGTGGCGTACCTTTCGCTACCCTTCCGCTCTGCTGTCACGGTATCTCCTCCCCTTGCGCCCCTTTTTCTCCGGGGGGTGGGCCTCGGCCATCCGGTGGATCCTGGCCATGCGGAAGATGCAATCGTCCGTGGCCGTGAACTCCCGGTAGAGGGCCGCGTACTTTTCCACCAGCCTGCGCGACCTGCCCACGGCCATCCTCACGGCGGGTACGGGCATGCCCAGGTCCAGGCAGTAGACAGGCGGGCAAAGTCGATGAGGTACCGCTCGATGCTCTCGTGGCTGTGACCGGTGCGGCGCACAATTTCCGTCTCCGTGTAGCCGTCCATGTACAGCCGGATGATCTTCTCCGCGTGTGACAGCGCGGGGCCCATGTCGGCCACCCGGCCCCGGATGGGCAGGACCACCTTGGGGTGCTCCTTCATGCAGTCGGCACCCCAGGTAACCGTTACCACACCCGCACCGGCTGTACCTGCCGGCTGCCTGCGCAGCCAGCCCCCCGGAAACCCGCTCCGCCGGTCGCGCGTTTCCGGGCTCAGATCTCACGGTTCCAGGCGACGACGCTATCCGGTTTTCAAGGTCCAGCGGTCAGCCTACGTTCCCTTCCCGCATTCGGGAGTATGGCGGTAGTAGGGGGAAGATCCGTGAATTGGGTGTCATAAATCGTTCGGAATATCGGGAGGAGCCGAGGCTGTTCACTGGTAGTGTTTAGGGCACCTTGTCCGACGTTACCGGACTTTTGGCGCCGGGAAAACGGGGTCCAGGAGCCGCAATAAGGTGGTTCGCCAACGTCGGCAAACGTGGGCTGCCCTGCGGTGAGGCCGGCAGGCCAGTAAAGGGGCGGCCCTAGGAATGGGTTTCCCTGACGTGCCGAGCCATCCGCCCCGCCTGNNGAAGCCCTCCAGCACGTCGGTGTCCCGTCGGCAATCATGCTGAAGGTAACCACCTGCTCGGGGTGGCCCCGCCGAGTGCACTTCAGTGGGCGTCCCGGCCCCGGATGGCGAGGTGATCGACTCGCCGCCGACCCCGGTCAACGGGGTGCGTGAGGTACTCCAGGGCGTCCTCGGACACCGGCCGCGCCTTTTCAGGGGTGGGTTTCCCTTCCTGGCTCTCTTTCGCCTACCAGGTGGCCGTGCAACATCTTGGCGTCCGCGGAGAGGGCTTGGCTGACGATCTTTTGGTGGTGAAAGGCCTGCCGGCCGACGCGCTTCACCCCGAATTCCCGCGGTACGCATGCCGGTTGACAGGGCTCGGGCGAGAGGCCCTTTCGGTTTCCGCACCTGAGTGGTGTGATGCGCTTGCCGCCTCGCAGTGCGCGGGGCAGCCGCCAAATCTGTTGGCTGTCCAGCAAAAAAATTTATGGAGAAAGCAGGATTCCCCGGGTTGACGTCGAATGCACAATCAGGAACGTGAGGTGACGGTTCAGTGCCTGATGACGCGGCCCTCATCGATCCGGAGCGTTCGCCATTGGTGTCTGTGCTCCAAGCGCTCCACAGGATGTTGGGGTCATGCTTTGAAGGGGTTTTGCACGACCTCAGTGACCCGGAGCACTCCTTGGTTTACATTGTTGGTAACGTAACAAGCCGCATGGTGGGGGCCCCTATCACGGACCTGATCCTGAGGGTATTACGTACGCACGGCAATGCTGCACCTGATCTGATCGGCTACGAGACTCGCACGCGGGACGGGCGTCGGCTGAAGTCGGCTACGGTGTTTCTGAGGGACAGTGGGGGGAAGATCATAGGCTGCTTGTGCCTCAACCTGGATCTTACCAGATTTGACGCAACGGTGGCCGCGCTGGCGGAAGTGGTGAAGACCGCTACAGCTGACGAGCTCTTGCTGTCCGAGATCGAGGCAAACGGGGAACCGGAGACTTTCGCACAAACGGTTGAGGAAATACTTGCTCAGCTTGTTGAGCAGGTACTGGCGAGAGCCGGGAAACCGGTTCCCATGATGGAGCGCGAGGATAAGGTGCGAGTGGTTCAACAACTGGACCGGAAAGGTGCCTTCCTGATTCGGGGAGCCGTTGACTACGTGGCCAACATCTTGGGAGTCTCCAAGTACACCATATACTCCTATCTGGAGGAAGTAAGGGCTCCCAGATCAGACTCATTCCTAAAGTAGAGGGGGGATAGCGGAATCGGCGAGGCCGGCCGGATAGACACGTCGGAATCACATCTGGCAGGCAGTGAAGAAGCAGAAACGGAGGTACCTATCGTGACGGCATGCAGGCAGGCGGTGACGACGGGTTCTGCGCCTTCCCCATCCGGGCCTTACTCCCAGGCCATTGTGACCGACAGGCTGATCTTTGTTTCTGGGCAGTTGGGTATCCACCTGGAAAAGGGGGAGTTGGCAGACGGAATTGGTGAACAGACAAGGCGCGCGCTTGAGAATCTCGTTGCCATTCTTGAGGCGTGTGGGTCCGCGGCCGACAGGATTGTCAAGGTAACGGTCTTCCTTCGGGACATCGCAGATTTCGGGGACATGAACCGCGTGTATTCCGAGTTCTTCAAGGGGACTGTTCCTCCTGCACGTACATGTGTTGCAGTTACTGGGTTGCCGAGGAACGCACGGGTTGAAATCGAGGCCGTGGCCTGCCGTTGATGGGGGCAGGCGGGGAGGGGACGATCATGCAGATTGCTGGCATACCCCGCGTGAGACTGGCAAACCTTCCTACTCCTTTGTATGAGGCAAAGAGGTTGTCGGAAGCGCTGGGTGGCCCGCACATCTTTCTCAAGCGCGATGACCTAACGGGGGTGGGCCTAGGCGGCAACAAAGTCCGGAAGCTTGAATTCCTGCTAGGTGAGGCGCGGAATCGAGGGGCCAACGTGGTGCTTACGGCGGGTGCTCCTCAGTCAAATCACGCTCGGCAAACCGCGGCGGCTGCGGCCACCTTGGGCATGGAGGTTCACCTGGTGTTAACGGGGGAAAGGTCTGAAGAGTTCAGGGGCAACCTGCTTATAAGCCACTTGCTCGGTGCACACCTCCACTTTGTCACCGGCAAGACTATGGACGAAGCGGTCGCGCGTGCATCAGATGAGATGGTGCGACTGGCTGCGGAACTGGAAGGTGCTGGCAAGGAGCCTTATGTGGTGCCGGTGGGTGGCGCTGTTCCCCTCGGGAGTGTCAGCTATGCCCTGGCGGTCCTGGAACTCATGCAGCAGGCGAACGACCTCCGCGTGAGGGTTGACTGGATCGTTCACGCTACGGGAAGTGGTGGGACCCAGGCCGGGTTGCTTGTGGGTACTCGCGCTCTGCGGACGGGAATTCGCGTGCTGGGTGTGAGGGTGGGTTACGAGTTTGAGCCTTTCGAGGAACGAGTGAGCGAACAGGCAAATGAGACTGCCAGGCTCCTGGGCCCAAAAGACGTGACGTTCCGGTCTTCAGACGTCGTGGCGACCCGGGACTATGTGGGGGAAGGGTACGACCGTCCGACCAGAGAGGCTAGCGAAGCCATCCTGCTGACCGCGCGATGCGAGGGGGTGTTGCTGGACCCCGTGTACACGGGCAAGGCCATGGCTGGCTTGATCGACATGGTGCGCAAAGGCAGATTCGGCCGCGGAGAGGTGGTGGTTTTCTGGCACACGGGAGGGGAGCCCGCGCTCTTCGCCGGTGCCGAAGTGTGCGGGCCTTACCTCACTGCGGGTTAAGCTGACGTGCCTCCCATCGAGGTGAATCTCTTGATTGCAAATGGTCCAGAGCCCAGAGAGGAGGAAAAGCGATGACAGCCGGAACGGAAAGGGGAATGCCGGGCGAGGTGCCTGTCTCGGGCGACACCACAAGGCTCGGGTTCTATGGTGGAGCCGCAGCCTCCTTCGTGCCGTTTGTGGTGTTCATAGTGGCAGTGGTGGTGCTGAGTTTATCGGGCGGCTTTTCCCTTGAGGCCTTTGTTGGTTTCGCGGTGGTGGGACTGATCCTGGGGGCGTTCTTGTCACGGAATTGGGTCACCTACTGGGAAGCGGTCATGGAGGGCATTACTGACAAGTCAACGGGGATACTGGCTGCCATTTTCCTGTTAGCGGGAATCTTTTCAAATCTGATGGCCAACGGGAAGCTGGCAGAGGGGCTCGTCTGGGCTGGCTCGTCCCTGGGCTTGATGGGCCGCGCTTTTGTTGGTTTCACCTTCGTCGCGAGTCTCTTGTTTGGATTGGCCACTGGTACTTCTGTGGGCACGGTGATAACCATGACCCCTATCTTCTACCCGGCGGGCATCTTGTTGGGTGGGAACCCGATCCTGCTGTTAGGCGCAATCCTCAGCGGGGCGGCATTCGGCGATAACCTGGCCCCGGTTTCGGATACGACCATCATCTCCGCTTCCTCGCAGGAGTACATGAGGAAGGCGGCGTATGCGGAGATAGGCGGCGTGGTCAGGACCAGGTCCAAGTACGCCATCATAGCTGCCACCGTTTCGCTCGTTCTCTACCTGCTGCTGGGAGAGGCGGCCGCTACACCGGTTGCGGGGGGGGCCGACATCCTTGCCCAGTATTCATACCCCAAGGGTCTGGTCATGCTCATACCGCTGGTCGTGGTCATAGTGCTTGCGGTATCCGGCAGGTCGATATTTGCGGCGCTGACCGCGGGTATCGTTACCGGTGCGATCGTCGGCATGCTGGCCGGGATACTGACGCCGGGCAGCTTCCTCCGGGTCAAGGATGGCGGGGCGGCGGGAATAATCCCGTCCGGTGTCGGCGGGGTCTTTGCCGCTATCATGATGTTCATTGCCATCATGGCGATGATGGGGGTGGTGCGGAAGAGCGGCGCGCTGGACAGGCTGATCGAGTGGCTGGTAGCACGCGTGGCTGCCACCCCCCGCGGCTGCGAGGCCACCATTTTTGGCATGACTACCCTCATGGACATTCTCAACTCCGGCATAACCACATCGGTCGTGGCCATAATGGGGCCTATTGCGAACAACCTGGGGAAGCGGCAGCGTTTGCACCCGTATCGCCGTGCAAATCTCGTGGACGGAGTGGGCAACTCGTGGGCGTACTTCATTCCCTGGAGCGCGTTCATATTCATCACCCTGGGGATAATTGGTTCGATGAAGGAGGCCTATCCCTTCCTGGTCATCCCTGCTCCCACCAGTTTCTTCTTCGCCGTGTTTCACCCCTGGCTTCTCTGGCTAGTTTTCCTTGTGGCTGTGATCACGGGCTTCGGCAGGGAGTTCGAGGGTGAAGACGGGCGGCGGATCGTGGCCTGGTTCAGCAACAGGATTCCTGAGGAGGCTCTCAGGTCGTGAAGACGATCGGCATTCTGGGGGGCATGTCACCGGAGGCGTCGATCAATTACTATCGCAGGCTGATTGACCTTTCACGCGAACGCTGGCGATACAGGTGCCCCAGGATCATTATCTTCAGCCTGGACCTGGAGGAATGGAAGGATGCAGTCGAGCGCCCGGAAGGGCACCGTGGAGCGGTGTCACTTCTTTGCGATGGCGTGGCGCGGCTCCACCGGGCGGGTGCGGAGTTCGCGGTGATGGCGTCAAACACCCCGCACATGTTCTTTGAGGAAGTTGCCGCCGCCTCTCCCATCCCGATTCTCAGCATTGTGGAGGAAACCGCAAGGGAGGCGGAGTGCCGCGGCTTCCACAGGGTCGGGCTGCTAGGCACAACGATGGTCATGGAAGGAGAGTTTTACAGGGGCCCATTCACGCGTCGGGGAATATCGGTCGTGGTTCCGGAGTCTGGAGAGCGTGCGCGAGTGCACGAGACGATCGTGAAACACCTTGTTTGTGGAGATTTTCGAGACGAGATCAAGTCGGAATTGGCGGGCGTTGCGCACAGGCTCCATCGTGAGCAAGAGATTGAAGCACTGGTTCTCGGTTGTACAGAGCTACCACTGGTCCTTAACGAGAACGACCTAGGCATCCCGGTGTTGAATACGACGGAGATTCATGTGCGGGCTGCGTTTGCCCGTGCCCTGGAGGGCCTTTGAATCCGTACAGGTAAGCCCAGCGCACGGGGCAAGGAGAGGACGTGAGTAAGGTGACCCGTAGCCGTCCCGGCTACGGGTTGCTCGTCGGTGGACACGTGTCCAGCTTGTTCTCGGGTCAGGAGGACGCTTACCACCGCAGCCATCTCATCTGGGGGGTGAGGCCGATTCTGGAAAAGGGGCTGGATGGGGTGCCGGTTGAGCCTCCGCCGAAGGCACCATCAGTGGGGGATGACCCCAACCTGCGCGGGTGGTCGTGCTATGTGTTCCGTCTCGCATTGATTTAGCCGCAAGTTCCCGGGGCATTAGTAACTGAATGCGTTGGGGCAGCTGGGTTTTCGCTCAACCGGGATTTCAGCCCCGTGGCTACGGCAAGGGCAGGCCCAGGTGAGCGAAGATCCGGCGGTGCAGTTCGTCAGGCTGGGTGGTAAGGTTGAACTGTTGGCCGGCGATCTCCATGGTGTTCCGCTGGATCGTTTCCAGGTGCTCCATCAGTAGCTCGAAGGAGTACTCCTTCTCCTCGGCCAAAAGCGGCTCCAGCGCCCGCATCATGTGCCACCTGACATACTGCGCGAGCAGGCACAGGAAGGCATGGCCCCTCACCCGGTCTTCGAGCCGGTGAAACACCGGCCGCAGTTCCAGCTCCGTCTTCGTGTCCCGGATGTCCTGCTCCACGAACTTCAGCGACTTGTAGCCCCTCACGGCCGCCTCCGCGGGAAGCTTCTCCGCGACCACGTCGGTCCTGATCACGTAGATGCCATCCAGTTCGGCCTCGCGGGCGATCTGCTCTTCCTTGAGCCGGTATTCGAAGCGGCCGTCGTCAATGACAAGCTCGATGTGCTTTGCCATCCTCCAGCGGCTCGTCACCTTGCCCACCCGCAGGGCAATCTCCTTGGCCTTCTTGAGCCGCCCGGCATCCACCCTCTCTTTGATCTTGGCGAGTCCGTTCACCGTGGCGGAAAGCAGCTCCTGCCGCTTGCGCCGCCTCTCTTCCGCCACCAGGGGATTGCGGCACACTATGAGCCGTTCCCCCGGGAACCAGGGTGCATAGACCTCCGCCAGGTTCCTTTCGTCAAACAGCCCCAGTTGTAGTAGCCCCTCGTCCCTGAGCCTCTGGATATCTTTGGCCCATAGGGCGGTGATCCAGCTAAACCCCGCCTTGCGCAGATCCTCGATGCGGCACTTGACCACCATCCCCCTGTCACCCACGAACACTACGTGCCCGAACCCGAACTCCTTTTGCAGCCTCTCGATCTGAGGCCTGACGGTGAGGGGTTCTGACATGTTCCCCCGGAACGCCTCCACCGCGATGGGCCGGCCCTCCGTATCGGCGAGGATGCCGTAGGTGAACTGCCGCTTTCCTTTCTTGCCGTCGCGGTTCTTGCCGAAGGCAGCCAGGGAACATGTCCTCCCCTCCAGGTAGCTTGAGGTGAGGTCCCATAGCACCAGGCACCCTTCCTGGAGGTGACGGCGGGCCAGCTTCTTCTGGATGGCTTCCTGCCTCGAGAGTAGCTCGTCCATGGCCTCGTAAAGGTGGTTCACCACCTTGCCCTCGGTGGGCAGGCTCAATTCCTCCGGTAGCGTGGTTCCCCGCCACCACCTGGAAGCGAACAGCTTGGAACCTCCCTTGAGAATGCGCACTATCACCATGGCCAGCACAAGCCTCCGCCACCCGGTGTTGCGCGAGTAGATGAGCCGGTCAAGGCCCAGCTTGCGGATCATGCCCAGCACCGCATACACGGCCCCGTGGGAGCGGGAGGCCACGATTCTTAGGTCTTCGCTCGCCGATAGGAACACCTCTCCCCGGAGCGACCGCTTGACGAGCTCGATGGTGGGCAGGGGGAGATGGGACAGATTGGCGAGGGTCCTGTGCTTGACCTTACCGCCTTCCCGGTAGGTGTGGCGCAGGAGGTACGTGGTGTACGTTTTGCCTTTGTATGTACGCCTGGTTGTGGCGACATGCATCGCCGTGGCTACTCGTTTCATGGAACCATTATACCACTAGAAGTCCGCCCCAAAACCCTTCGTTCTTCAGTGGACGCGATTCTTACACGCCGTCTATCAGGGCGTACAGGACGCCCTGGCCGGCTCAAGGTGCCTTTTGAAGCAGGCTTCTAGTGCCACATTTGTCGACATACTCCCTGCATGTTAGTGGCTACATCTTCAGACAAGAAGAAGACGCAAACCCGCGCCGCTATTGAGCCTAGGCCCCTTTCAGAACCGGGAACTTGCGTCTAACAGATGGCGTCATATCGCGATTTACGGCCGCTCAGAAGACTGTGAAAGCATCAAATCGTAATCCTCTGCGAATCCACGAGCCCAAGCGTCATCGGTAATTGGAGCGTGGAATATCCTACCCGCGGAATGTGGGTTGTCTGCATGCTGAAAGTAGTACGCTGCCAAGGTTTTAGGCACCCGGAGGCGAGGGCTGGCTAGATCCTGGTCACCCTGGCCGTTGCCGCTGCCGCGATGGCAAGTTTCTGGGCATCTGCCGGGCGGGACTGCCGAAATACTGGGCACTCGGCCCGGTTTTCACGCCGAAGGAGGGGTGGGGTGGCAGGTTTTTGGCCAGGTAATGCCGAAGACTGCCTAGATTCTTGGCATTTGCCCGTCCTGCCTGGTCAGTCTGTTGGCATCCCACGACGCCGGGGGGCGAGCCGATGGGTGAGGTGCCCAGATTCTTGGCATCTGCGCACCGAGCCTGGCTACTTTGTTGGCATCCCGCCGCACCGGCAGATGAGCGAAGAGGTGAGGTGCCCAGTTTGCCGCCAGGTTGAGCGGGACGATGCCAAGATTCTGGCCATGTCTCGCGACCAGCCTAGTCATTCCCTTGGCATCTGCGTCGCCGGAGGCAGGGGAGGCGGGGCTCCGGCATGCGCCGCGAGCCTCGACGGTGTACTGCGCACGTGCGGATTCAACGTGGTTGACATGGTGCTCGCGCGCTGGCAGAACCTCGACATGAAGCTACCGATCCTCAGGTCCACCGGCGCGTGGCTGGCGAGGAGCATCTCACGCTGAGCGGGCTCCTCGCCCTGGTGTTGCGGTCCGTCAGGTCACCTTATCATATGCAGGATCCCGATGGTGTTCGGCCCGCAGTGGCTGGCGATAACCGCCCCGGCCGTGGTCTCGAGGGCTTCCTTTACAGCAGGGGCGGCCCTCCGGATCCCGTCCATCAGGTAGACTGCGTCTTCATGGCAGCCGGTGTGTGTTACGAAAACGCGGTCGGTCGCCACGCGGGCCGAGTCGGCCTCGAAGTCGTGCAGCATCCTGTCGAGAGCCTTCTTTCTCGGGCCTCGCACTTTGCCCGATACGACCATGCCCCCGTCGACCACGGAGATCACGGGCCTTATCTGGAGCAGGGTCCCGACGAGCGCCTGCACGCCTGAGCATCTTCCGCTCATCCTCAGGTAGTCCAGGGTATCGATGATGAAGGACGTCCTCACGCGGGGAATCGCCCCGGCGACCGCCCGCGCGATCTCGCGCGCGGGCTTCCCGGCGGCCGCAAGATCGCGTGCCAGTAGCACCTGGAGGCCGATCCCGGTGGAGAGGTTCGCTGAGTCGATTACCGTCACCTTGCCATCGGGAAAGCCTCCCGCTGCGAGGCGGGCGTTGGGCGTCCCCGACGAGAACTTGCTCGAGATGCCGATGTAGACGACCTGTCCGTCCCGGACCACCACTGATATGCCGTCCGTTACGCCCGTCGTGGCGCCGCGCCCCGGGGTGTAGATGATGACGCTGTTGGAGGCGGTCGGCGTCCGGTTTATGAAGTACGCGTACCAGTTGTTCGGCCGCTTGTAGAACCCGTTCGTGCCGCCCACTATTTTGAACCTCACCGGGTCCATCCGGACCTCCCCCTCGGCGGTGATGCCGAACACGGTCCCGGTGTTGCCCTTGTGGACCATCCGGCCGCCGGCTATGAGCGTCCCAACCGGGTCCTTGGTACCGCTCTTGACGTAGGTGTTGAAGAAGGTCCCGCTTATCCCTGCTATCGCGCCCTTGCGCTGCGCGAGATTGAGGAGGTCCTCGGTGCCTTCGACCCGGTCCTGGCCCAGGGCAACCTTCACCCTGGTGGCCGGGTCGGCGAGGTTGGCCCTGACGACGCTGGCGCTGATGGTGCGGCCGTTCACAGCGACATTCCTGGTTTCGCTGACCACGTGGTTGTTCGCGCCTCCAGCCTGTGCGACCTGTGCGGCCTCCGTGGTCCGTGCGGCCTCTGGCTGTGGTGGCGCGGTGCCGTCAGCCAGGGCGCCCGGGACCACGATGCACGCTACGAAACAGCACAGAAACAGAATTAGAGCAACCAGCGACATGGCTGTGCGCATCTTGTTCATCTCCAGGCTCAACTCCTCGAGGTTTATGGAATTGAACGAAGGATCTGCCGCAGGGCCTTGCCGTAATCAGCCGGTCCACCGCGACACGCAGGAATGGCCGGCCCCGCAGCAGTGCAGAGTATAGCAGGCACTTCTGACCAAAGGCTAACCACGGGGGAGGGGGGGACTCATCAGCCTGGCTATGTTGCGTGGCCGCCATGTGACCCTCATGGGCCAGCTTCTTATCCTGGAAGCACGATGAGCCTGCATCCCCTGTGTGCGGGGATTTCGTTGTGGGGTCGGCTTGTGGCTGGAGTGCGCCTTTCCGCTCAGGGGGTCCTTTCCAGCGTTTCGGGAGCACGCAAGATCCCCAGGACGCCCGGCGGCCAGTAGGCGAAGAGGATGCGCCCGATGACGGGGTCGAGGGGTACCTGGCCCACATCTCTTTGGGGTTACTGGGCCTGGACCGGCGTGCAGTCCTATGGTAGGATTTAGTTGTAACATTGAGACCAGAGTGCCGGGGAGGGTGGTGCAACGTGATTACCCTCCCGGCCGCTGGAGATGGAGGCGAGAGAACCGTGACGCGAAAGGTCGCCATCAACTTCGAAGAGGTCGCCTCGGCGATGGAAGATCGCCGCGGCTACAATGAGTATTTCCTCGACCTGCAATCCGGGGAACTCGAGGTGATTCCGACTGAACTGCTGGGTTGGGAATCCTACGACGGAGAGAAGGTCGCCGACTTACCTGACTGGGAGCAGGACCTCATTCCGATTGTGCGGGAGATAGAAGAGGGGACCGATCGGTACGAGGCCGTCCCGACGGTCCCGTCGTACGAGGTCTATAATCTCATGGTCGAGTTCGCCGAGACCGTGTCCGACCAGGGCCTTCGCCGCCTCCTGCTGGTGGCGCTGGACGGGATAGGCGCGTTCAGGCGGTTCAAGGATGTGCTGGGCGACTACCCCGAGGAGCGGGAACGGTGGTTCGCCATGAAAGATGCGGTAATGAACGAGCGCGTACGTGAGTGGCTGGGGGAACTCGGTATTGAGGCTGTGGAAAGGCGGGCGGATTCCGAACCATAGTAAACACCTCCGCCCGACCCTGTCCGATCTCGACCGACCCGGGTCTTGCCGGCGGTCTCCAGGGAGGTTGAAAGGATGACGGTAACTGTTGCGGCGTCCTCGAACTTTATCGAGGATATCATCGAGGAAGACCTGAGGCAGAACAAGAACGACGGCCGGGTCCACACGCGCTTCCCGCCGGAGCCCAACGGCTACCTGCACATCGGCCACGCGAAGTCCATCTGCCTGAACTTCGGCTTGGCAGCCAAGTACGGCGGCCTGTGCAACCTGCGGTTCGACGATACCAATCCCAGCAAGGAGGACGTCGAGTACGTCGAGTCCATCAAGGAGGACATCCGCTGGCTCGGCTTCGACTGGGACGACCGGCTTTTCTACGCTTCGGACTACTTCGAGCAGCTCTACGAATACGCCGAGCAGCTTATCAGGGACGGCAAGGCCTACGTGTGCGACCTGAGCCCGGAGGAGATCAGGGAGTATCGCGGCACCCTGACCGAACCCGGGAAGGACAGTCCCTACCGCAACCGCTCCGCTCAGGAGAACCTCGGCCTCTTCCGCCGCATGCGCGCCGGGGAGTTCCCCGACGGGTCGCGAGTGCTACGGGCGAAGATAGACATGGCGTCTCCCAACCTCAACATGCGCGACCCGGTGCTCTACCGCATCCTCCGGGCGACGCACCACCGGACCGGCGACAGGTGGTGCATTTACCCCATGTACGACTACGCCCACCCGCTCTCCGACGCGCTCGAGGGGATCACCCACTCCATCTGCACGCTGGAGTTCGAGGACCATCGCCCCCTCTACGACTGGCTCATCGAGAACGTCGACGTCCCGTGCCGCCCGAGGCAGATCGAGTTCGCACGTCTCAACGTCAGCTACACAGTGATGAGCAAGCGCAAGCTCCTGGAGCTTGTGAAGCGGGGCCTCGTCTCCGGCTGGGACGATCCCCGGATGCCCACCATCTCGGGCCTGCGGCGGCGCGGCTACACGCCTGAGGCCATCCGCACCTTCTGCGAGCGCATCGGCGTGGCGAAGGCCAACAGCGTCGTGGACATCGCCCTGCTCGAGCACTGCGTCCGCGAGCACCTGAACCGGCGGGCGCAGCGCGTGATGGCCGTCCTCCGCCCGCTCCGCGTGGTCATCGACAATTACCCCGAGGGCAAGGTGGAGTGGCTGGAGGCCGTGAACAACCCCGAGGACCCGTCCATGGGGACGCGAAAGGTGCCGTTCTCGCGCGTGCTCTACATCGAGCGGGACGACTTCAAGGAGGAGCCGCCGCCGAAGTTCTACCGCCTTGCCCCTGGGCGCGAGGTGAGGCTGCGGTACGCCTACTTCATCAAGTGCGCCGGCGTGGTCAGGGATGAGAAGACGGGCGAGGTGACCGAGCTGCACTGCACGTATGACCCGGACACGCTGGGGGGCTCGGCCCCGGACGGGCGCCGGGTCAAGGCCACCCTGCACTGGGTATCGGCCGCGCACGCGCTCGAGGCCGAGGCGCGCCTGTACGACCGCCTCTTCACGAAGGAGGACCCGGGCGCGGAGGAGGACTTCCTCACGTGCGTAAACCGAAACTCGCTGGAGGTGCTCACCGGGTGCCGGGTCGAGCCATCCCTCGCTGGCGCGGCGCCGGGCGACCGATTCCAGTTCGAGCGCCTCGGCTACTTCTGTGTCGACCCCGATTCATCGCAAGGCGCGGGTGAACGCAGGTTGGTGTTCAACCGCACGGTGGGCCTCAAGGACGAGTGGGCCAGGATCGAGAAGGCAGGCGGCACCGCCGGACGGGAAGGCTGAAGCGCCCTGAGCCAGGTGACGAAGGTGGGTGGATCTCAACTGCCGGTGCGCATCTGACCCCAGCATACATGGGGCGGCCGAGCACCTCCTCTACGTCGGACGGCGCAGGTACTCACAGGCCCCTGACAAATGGGTACCGCGATGATGCGGTGCGGGCGAGGCGGCCATCCGCCGTCAACAGCTCACATTGCTCCCTGGCCGCGAGCGCCAGGTACGCGGTGTCGTAGACTGTCGGCTGGTCAAGCTCGATAGCCAGGGTGAAGGCTCTTTCTGTAAGCTCCTGGTCCCACGTGAATCTGATATTGAGGGAGTCCAGGAGTCGGAGCGCTTCCATACCGTCCTCGTGGGTGATCTCGCCCCGCCGCGCCTTCTGGCGCAGAACCGAGGCGACCTCTATGGGGAGGTGCGCCGGGGCGATGAGCTCATCGTCGGCGTGTACGCTGAGCCACGCTATGGCCTCGTCGCTCCCGGCCTCGTACGTCAACCACTTCAAGACCAGGCTCGCGTCCACGCAAACCATCATGGTTTCCACCTTCCGTTCTCGCTCCCGCTCCCGCTCCCGCTACTGTTACTGTTACTGTTACTGCTACTGCTACTGCTACTGCTGCTGCTACTGCTGCCGCTGCTGCCCGCGCCCGGCCCGCGATTCCCGGCTTCCTCGTGGTCTGCGGACCGCTCGTCATCGAGGAGTTGCTGATTGGCACGGGCCTCCCGTATCTGGCGAAGCAACTCCACCGAGTCGCTGCCCTGTTTGCGTGCGTCGCGAAGCCGGCGCTGGAAGGCACGTATCCGGCTAATGGCTTCACGACGCTCGACCCTCGCCTCATACTGGGCGATGGCTTCTGCCACCACAGAGTTCAAGGAGATATCCCGGGCAGTAGCGTACTTCTTCAAGCGTTCATATTCTTCCTCCGGGATACGTACCGTGATCGGTTTCAATGAACCATCGTTTGCCTTCATCATGTGCATCACCACATGCATCATACCATGAGTCATAGAGGAAGTCAATCTGGCTCCGGAGGCCGGCGGTTCATGTTTCTGACCGGGCTGCACCTGGTCAGGTCGGTTGGTCTTAGATGCCTGCTACTACTTGGCAGAAAGGGGATCTTGCGGCGACTGGCGAATACAGGTCGTGGCTCGGTGGCAGAGGCGTTCTTGATGTCCGGAGTAAACGCAGGGAGGAACAGTGACAGCAATGAAAGGGCCGGATTCGGGATAGAGGCCCTCCTCATGAGTCGCGGTCCGTCTTCGACGGCGAACGCCCAGTGGTGGCTGCTTTTCTCTCTCTTCTCCTGGAAAAGGCCCACATCCTGGATTTCGGATGCGGGACGGGGCGCAATGCCCTGTATCTAGCAAGGCTCGGCCACGAGGTTGCTGTCAGTGGTATGTCCCGCCAAGCGACGGGGATCTGTGAAACCAGGGCGAAAGCGGACGGAGCGCATGTCGAGATATGTTCGTACAGCCAGGGCAAGATCGAGCCAGGCAACGACACGTTTGACGCTCTCCTGGCCTGGAGCGTGCTGGATCACATGACACGAGGCGGGCAGACTCGCACAGGGGGGTACCTTGAGGACCGTGATTGAGGAGGCGGGGTCCTGTGAACACCGTGGATGTATTCGACTGGATCAGGGAGACCTTGAGGCCCAGCGCATGCACTTCGGACGAATTCATATACGACGACATGGACTCACAGTCCTGCCGGTCCTTGCCAGTGGTGTACCGGCCGTTTGATCCTGGGGAAAGGTGGCACTGGGTTGACCGCGGACACATTCTCGATTTCCTCTTTGCAACGCGAGGGGAGGGGAAGCAGCTTCTCGACTTCGGCCCCGGCGACGGCTGGCCGTCCGTGGGCGTGGCGCGCTTTGCGGGAGAGGTCGTGGGGGTTGACGCGTCGCCTCGGCGTGTCGAGGTCTGCGCCGAGAACGCGAGGCGCCTGGGCATATCAAACGCGAAGTTCGTCCATGCTCCTGCGGGAGCTCCGCTTCCTTTCGAGGATGCCACGTTCGACGGGGTGATGGCTGCAAGTTCCGTGGAGCAGACGCCCGACCCGAAGTTCACCCTACGGGAGCTATGCCGCGTCCTGAAGCCCGGCGGGCGCCTCCGTATCGGCTACGAGGCGCTTGGCGCTTATCGCAACGGAAAGGAACGCGAGATCTGGGTCCTGGGGATCGATAATCGCACCTGCCGCCTTGTTTTCTACGACCGCCACATCGATGAAGAGCGAGCCGACCAGTACGGGCTTACGCTTGCGATGTCCCGCAAGGATGTGGCGGACCTCCTCCGCAGCGAGGGGCGTCCTCGCACCTACGAGGGGTTCACCGTTGACCTGCTCGAGCGGCTGCGTCCCCGCATCCTGGACGCTCGGGCGTGCACCCTGAGACACCCTTCCGGGCGGACCCTTGCCGCGTGGCTTACCGAGGCCGGGTTCAGCGAGGTGATCCCATCGAACGGCGGCGGGCCCTTTGCCGGCCGTCTGTTCGACAGCCTGCCGGAGGAACGGCGGCCGCGCAGCCTGGAGGCGGTAGAGGAGCTACTGGCGCCGCTCGTCAAGATCGTGGTCGAAATGCCTGCTCCTCTGAGCCTGGATCCCATGATCACGGCGGTAAAGTAGCGCACAGAGCCGGACGGAGAAGGCCGAACTGCTGCCCGGTCGCGTGCCAGTGCAACTGACGTGAATCCCGAGGTCGGGAGGCCTGCGCCTTCCGGGGGTGATTGCAGTGGTAGACCAGGCCTACATTGGGGTCCTGCGTAAGATATGCGCCAGGCTCGGCGCCGACATGAACTGGGCGCTCACGGGGAGCCTGAGCTTTGCGCTCCAGGGGGTGCCTGTCGAACCGCACGATATTGATGTCCAGACCGACGCGGCTGGAGCTTATGAGATCGAGAGGAGGTTCTCCGAGTTCGTCACGAGGAAGGTGGCTTTCTTCAGTGCCGAGAGGATCCGCTCCCATTTCGGAACGCTTCTAATAGACGGGATAACCGTGGAGATCATGGGCGACATCGAGAAGCTCTTGGAGGACGGGACCTGGGAGAAGCCGCCGGACCTGGCGGCCCACAGGCGGATCATAGATGTGCAGGGTATCCAGGTGCCCATTCTTTCTCTTGAGTACGAGCGCCAGGCCTACGCGAAGCTCGGCAGGGTTTCGACAGCGAGGATGCTGGAAAAGGCCGAGACCCAGGAGTCGTAGCATCGTGAAGCAGATTGCTACAATCATCATGCTTGGGCATCGCCATCATGCAAGGAGGCATGTCGCGAGGCGTAAGCGGGCTTTGACGAGCCATGTATGTAGACACTCACACACAGGAAATGAAGGTGAATCGTATGACATGCGGCGCTCGGACGGGTATGAGTGCAGGCATGGTGCGCGCTGAGGCAGCGGGTTGCGTCGTCCTGCGACGATCTTTGCTATGCACCAGGGTGCTGCTCGTGTGGACCAGGGGATATGCATATCCGAGGCTCCCGAAAGGTCGCGTGGAACCCGGCGAGAGCGCGCGAGAATGCGCCCTGAGGGAGGTCCGGGAGGAAACCGGCTACACGGTTGAGGTGGTGCACGCTGAGCCCGTTGTGGTCGAGGGGGTTCCGGACAAGTACGGGCCCTTTGTCTACATAACCATCCGCTTCTTCCTGGCCAGGGCGCTTTGCAGGTCTCCTGCCCTGCGAATCGAGCAGACCACGGTTCCCCGGGTCGGTTGGGTTCCCGTCCGCCGGAGGTTGTCCCGATCGTCGTGGAATTTCGCGTAGCGCACCCCCGCTTGATTTTTCATGCGTTTGCTACCTCGCCCATGGTGGTGTTGAGACCCTCGCCCCTTAGGCGCATCCGCAGGAGCGGTAGTTCCCGGTAGCCTGCCACGCGTCGGAACCTGCGCTCTGCTTCCTGAAGCCCTGCTAGTGTCCACCTCAAGACCTGGTTTCCATTCCGCCACCTCTTGACTCTACGTGCGGTGGTCCTTGCCATCTCTGTAGCGGAGTCGATGGGATTGGTTGAACGAAGCGTCCGCCGCAGAGCGCCTGTCAGCATGAGCCGGTTAATAGTCATCGTCTCCTCCAGGCCCTCACGCAGGCTTGCCGCAACCCCGGGGTAGTCCCTCTCGAGAGAGTCTGCCAGGGCCTTAAGTGCTTTCTCTGCCCTGTCCGCATCAGGCTCCGCCCAGGCGGCTGCAAGCTTGCGCTTCACCCAGGGGCGCTGTTCCTCGGGAAGGTGGTCGAGGACGTTCCTCATCTTGTGCACCTGGCACCTCTGGACGGGTACATCATTCCCGAGCACATCAGCCACCGCTCTGCGCAGCGCCTTGGAGCCGTCTATGATAACAAGCAGCCCCTCCACCCTAAGCCCTCGCTCCGCCAGGTTGGTGAGCAGACCTTTACACACCGCAGCATTCTCGGTGGCGCCCTCCCACAAGCCGAGCACGTGTTTCCTACCCTTGATATCGATGCCGAGCGCACAGACCGCCGTATGCTCCGCCACCACAATCCCGTCGATGTAAAGGAGCACCAGGTCAAGTCCATCTAACGGCTTTGCAAGAAGATCAGCGAGCGCCGCTTGAGTCATTCGGGCGAACCTGCGGCTTAGCGCACTCTTGGAAATGCCCGCTGCCTCTACCTCACCTACATCCTCAAGCCCAAAGGCATAGTTGCGTATCGATAGACCATGTAGCATCGTCTGAAAGGCATGTCGCGCCAGGATCTCACTATCCTTGAACGCCTCATACGTCTCGAGCGTAACCTCTTTGCCGTCGACCGTGCGGGGCCGGGGCCTTGACACCTCGACCTTACGCCCGCCCAGGACTACCTTTCTCGGCTCGTGGCTGTGCCTGTAGCTAGACCACTGGGCGCTGTGTTTGCCCTTCTTGCCGATCTTCTCCTCCAGCTCCTCCTCAAACATCATCTCGAGCGTACTAAGCCCCACATCTACGCATAGCGCAAGCAGCCCGTCTTTGGCCCTCTGGCGTATCGCGTCCAGGCTCAGCGCCACCTCGCGGGAGATTGGTGTTTTTGTTGCGTCTTCTTTCCTGTCGGTCCTTCAAGTCTTCCTGTTCCTGTGGTATGCTGACATTGGTGACTCCCTCCATTCTTCCACAGCTCCGTTTTACCACAACGGAGCCGGGAGCCGCCACCTCAAATTCCACAAACTTTCGGACATCCTCTCCAAGAGCCCCGCCGTGGGCCTAATTGAGCATGCCCTTACTGCGGAATATAAGTATATAAGACTGCCAGGCTTTAGAATCAGTCCTGAGAGCCAAGCTTCTCCGGAACCTCATACCCGATGGCTGCGACTATCTCGAGCATGGCCTCTCTCCTTTCGGCATGTTCGGGACTGAAGAGAGGGCTGCACTGCTCTATGCTTTTCTGTCCCAAAAGGAGCTTGACGGCAAACGCCAGGCAGGTCAACTCGCCGCAATCTTTGCAGTTTGTTTTTGGAAGCCACCCATAGATCTGGAGCGCCGTGGGGCGCGAGCGAAGCTCGTGATCCGGCGTTATGGAATCGCGCCTCTCATGGACATCATTAATCATGTCCTTGATCCAGCTCAAGACCTGCCAGGCGTCTGTCGTGTTCAATGCCTTCGCCATCGTGATCTTCCGAGGGTACAAAGTGACGAGCCGGAACTCCTTCATGAAGGTGAGGTTCGGCCCATTCTTGTTGTATGTGGCGTTCTTCATCACGGCGTTGAGGTACGGCATTACCTCACCTATATCCGTTGACATCTCCGCAAACAGGCGGATCTTATCGGGGTCGGCGATACAAGGAGCAATGTAGGTCATGGTAATGTCCTCTAAAAACAACCTGAACACCTACCTTTGGGACTCCATGAGTTCTTGGGCCAGGCAGGGCATGTCCTTCTTTACCTTCGGGGCGATGTGTTCCTTGAGAAAGCGCAGGGCCTCGTCTTCCTCCCCGTCCACGCAAATCCTCTCGAGAAGCACCTGTTCTTCATCATCCAGGACAATGAACGCCTTGGCCATCTCGTATCCCTTCCGACTCGAAGCAGTGAGTTCTTACCGGAAAGCCGCACTCCTCTTTGCAGGCCACGTCCTACGATAGGGCTTTGCGGGCGATCTCGGCGAGAGCCTGAACGGCAGCGTCGATCTCCTCTATCGTGTTGAAATACCCTAAGCCGAATCTTACGGTTCCTCGGTCAATGGTCCCAATGGTCCTGTGCGCCATGGGAGCACAGTGCAGGCCGGATCTCACCATGATCTCATAGGCCTCGTCCAAAACGTGGGCGACGTCCTGAGGCATGACGCCCGATATGTTAAGGGAGACTACGCCAACCTGCTTTTCGGGATCCTTTGGCCCATAGACCTCTATCCCGTGAATTCCTTCGAGGGCCTGAAGAAAGTAGCCCGTAAGCTCTTTCTCCTTTTCTCTGATTCGGTCTACCCCCTCGTTCAGGATAAACTCGACCCCGGACGAGAGGCCCGCTATCCCACACACGTTTAGCGTTCCCGCCTCATAGCGGTCGGGAAGGTGATTGGGTTGATGCTCAAGGATAGACTCTCCCCCGGTACCCCCTTCCTTTAGGGGAAGAAGGTCAATGCCTTCGCGAATATAGAGGCCACCGGTCCCCGTAGGGCCGAAGAGGCCTTTGTGGCCCGTGAAAGCCAGTAGGTCTATGCCGAGCGCCTCCACATCAATGGGGCAGCTGCCGGCAGTCTGGGCGGCGTCAAGAAGGAGCAAAACCCCGTGCCGGCGCGCCGCCTCTCCTACCTCACCTATCGGAAGTATCGTCCCTGTGACATTGGATGCGTGCGTCAAAGCAACGAGCCTGGTATTCGGCCGCAGTGCGTCAGCCACATCTTGCGGGTTGAGCGAGCCATCCATCGAGCACGGCACTGCTGTGACTTCAATTCCTCGTTCGTGCTCAAGCCTCTTCAGTGGCCGCCACACGGCATTGTGCTCCATGCTGCTCGTAACCACATGGTCGCCTGGCGCAAGAAGTCCTTTCAAGGCAAGGTTGAGAGACTCCGTCGCGTTTGCGGTGAAGACTATGCGGGAGACATCGCGCACACCGAAGAGCCTCCCAAGCGCTTCGCGCGTGGCAAACACGATCTTATCAGCTAGGAGAGCCTTCCTGTACGCCCCCCTACCAGAGCTCGACCCCACGTCCCGCATGAACCTGTCCACGGCTGCATACACGGTTTCGGGTTTGGGATACGAGGTAGCTGCATTATCGAGGTAGATCCCCACGCGATCCCCTCCCCTTGGCAGATGTCGCCCCGATTCGAAGGACCGGGACGACATCTGCGATATGTGCTCAAGACTCCATGGATTCGCTCACGCGACGGATGACCTCAGGGAGACCGTTTTCATCTTTCAAGTTCTTGTTTTTGGAGAGCCCGAGGTCTTTAGTCAGAGTGAGTTCCTTGTCCCACCTGATCCCGGCCTTCTCAAGAGATTTGGCGGCGCACCTCACTTCGCAGCCGTTGAGAGCGATATAGTAATCGGCCTTCTTCGCCATCTCGATGATGCCTGGTATTCCTAGTGGGAGCCCGAGAGCGCAGACAAAGCCGACGTCTGGGCGGTTGCTCGCGATCTCAACGACAGCCCGTGTCGTCATCATGCCTACGTTGCACGCTCCCGAACAAGGCAGCACGCCGGTCTTGCGGCTCTCCGCCGGCTGTGATTGAGCTTCAGTTGACCTGTTTTCCATAGGTTACTCCCTCCCCCAACGCTTTGTCAGAGCGAACGTGGTGATGCTTACCGAGTCATAAACGATGTCAAAGCAACTGCCGCGCGCTCGAGCGGCCCCGTTTACACCCTCGTTCACCGGTATTGCTTCAATATGGACAGGGGTGGAAACATTATGGCCTCGCTCGGGCACTGCAGAGCACATGAACTACAGCCCACGATGCAGTTGAACGGGTTCTTCACTACGGGCATCCCCTTCTCTTCATCCCACCCGTAGGTCCCGTGCGAGCAAAACTCATAGCACGTTCGGCAACCTGTACACTTCTCGATGTCAACCGTAGGATACCAGGGGATCTGCTCTCGTGGCACTTTGTAACCCAACTCAAGGTTCCTCCTCTCTCACGCTTTACCCAAAAACATGGCTGTGTCCGGGGGCACACGAGCCCCGCCGCCCGCGACGGGGCCTTTATGCGTTACCTGCTGAACCACTCTTTGATCTGTGATTCTGTGGGGATCTTCCCCTCGATCTTTTTCTCCCCGTCCACGAACACGGCGGGAGTCATCATAACTCCTCGCTCGATGATCTCGTCGATATCAGTCACATGGACGATTTCTGCCTCAACCCCGAGCCTTCGTATGGTTTCGCCGATCATTTCCTCCGTCTTTCGGCACTTCGGGCAACCCACGCCGAGTATCTCTACTTTCACACTTACCCCTCCTTTCGTGGATATAGTCTCCCCTTGGGACGCGTTGTTGGAGCCTCTTCGGACTTACGCGACCATGGCTCCGAAGATCATACCGCTTATCGTCGCCATGACGACCACCAGCGAAACGTAGGTAATCGTCTTCTTCGGCCCCAGGACGCTGTTGATCACCAGCATGTTAGGAAGGCTTAGCGCGGGCCCTGCAAGGAGCAGCGCCAGCGCAGGGCCTTGACCCATGCCGGAACCCAAGAGCCCCTGGAGTATGGGGATCTCGGTCAGCGTCGCGAAGTACATGAACGCCCCTACGACGGACGCAAAGAAATTCGCAAATAGCGAGTTCCCGCCGACAAGCGTAGACACGTACCGTGACGGTATGAGGCCGCTGTCAACGCTAGGACGACCCATGAGTAGCCCCGCGACCATAACGCCTCCGAAGAGAAGCGGAAGTATTCTCTTTGCGAAATCCCAGGTGGAGTCCTTCCAGGCTACAAGCTCCCCTGGCTTAAACCAGGCTTTGAGCATGTATGCAAGGTAGATGAGGAGCGCCACTACGAGATACCACTTTATCTTGAACACATCGTACCAGAACCCTATCGGCTCAGCAGGCTTACCCCACGCTGCGAACACCAGGATGAGCACCAGGGTCGCGAAATACGCGGTCGTCTGACCAAGGCTGCGCCCGCGCTCGTCAACTGTCTGCAATGCGGCAGCAAAGCCCTTCTGCCTCTCGGTCTCTTCCCCTCTGAAGATGGTAGCCATGAGGATCCCTATTACCACGGAAAACAGCACTGCTCCGACGGCCCTCGCAAGCCCGATCTGCCATCCGAGGACGCGAGCCGTGAGTATGATCGCAAGGACATTGATGGCCGGCCCTGAGTACAGGAACGCCGTCGCCGGGCCAAGGCCCGCTCCTCTCTTATAGATCCCCATGAAAAGCGGAAGCACGGTGCAGGAGCATACCGCAAGTATCGCACCCGATACCGATGCAACCGCGTAGGCAAGCCACTGCTTTGCCCCTCTGCCCAGGTACCTCATCACGGACTGCTGCGAGATGAAGTTCTGCATGGCTCCCGCTATGAAGAACGCGGGAACGAGGCAGAATAGCACGTGCTCCCTTGCGTACTCCTGCAACATGTGGAACGCTTCCAGTATTGCCGTTTGCACACGCGGATTGCCGAAGGGGGCAAAGTATGCGACGAGAAACACCCCGACTATTAACGAAAATGTCTTCAGTTCTTTCATGGACTGTTCACTTCTTTCCCTTTTGGGTTCCAGCGCAGACGAGGACGCACTCTTCATCGTCAGCCATCTGGTCGATACATCTCATGAACTGGTAGACACACGGTGTTCTAAGACTATATATCACGTTGAGCCCTTCTTTTCTCGAGCTGACCACTCCCGCTATCTTAAGGACACTCAAGTGCTTGGAGATGGTGGACTGATCGAAACCCAGCCGGTCAACGAGGTCGCACACGCACTTTTCTCCCTCGCTCGCCAGGATCTCCACTATCCGCGCGCGGGTTTCGTGGCCGAGGGCTTTGAAGATGGATACTCGTCTTGCCATGACGTCCCCGTAAGCCATTTGACTCACCTCCATGGCTATATTGCCATATGGCCACATAGAAGTCAAGAGGATTTTGTGAGTTAACGCTACATCCCAGGCAAGGATTCATCTCCTCCGGACGGGCCCGCTACGCGTCGTTCTAAGCTGCTACACCAAGCCACCGGGGCT
>DKEX01000024.1 GCA_002452295.1 Firmicutes bacterium UBA6811
CTGGCCGATGGCCACGTACACGCAGATGACGTCCTTGCCACGCTGGTTCAGGATGGTGTCGATGGCGATGGCGGTCTTGCCTGTCTGCCTGTCGCCTATGATGAGCTCCCTCTGGCCCCGCCCGATGGGGATCATGGAGTCGATGGCGAGAAGGCCCGTCTGAAGAGGCTCTGATACGGGGGTCCGCATGGCGATGCCGGGGGCCGGGTGCTCCATGGGACGGCGTGCCCCCGCGCTGATGGGACCCTTGTCATCGATCGGCATTCCCAGGGCGTTCACCACCCTGCCCACCACGGCGTCGCCCGCCGGGACCTCGATGATACGGTCGGTGCCCCGGGCGATGTCGCCCTCCTTGACGTCGACGTCAGAGCCGAGGAGGGCCACCCCGACGGTGTCCTCTTCGAGGTTGAGTATGATGCCGAACGCCCCGCCCGAGAACTCCACGAGCTCACTCATCATGGCGCCGCGAAGCCCTGAGAGGCGGGCGATGCCGTCGCCCACCTCGATGACGGTTCCCTGCGTATGTATGTCGAGCCCCGGGCGAATCGCGGCGAGGCGGGCGCGCAGGGCTGATGCCACAGCTTCAGGTGAAAGCTCCAACAAGGTCACTCTCCCGGGGGGGCCACAGGCGGCCCCGCGGAGGGCCTTGCCGTCGGCCCGGCCGTTGGCGGCCCTGCCGGCGCCCCCGACGGGGGCGCCGGCGGTGATGCCTGTGGCGATCCCAGGGGCGATGCCGACGGTGACGCCGGTGACGGTGCCGACGTCGCCTGTGCCCCGTCCGCCACCGGGCTTTCAAGCTCCTCCCGCAACCTGCGGAGGCGACCGGCGACGCTCCCGTCGAGGACTGTGTCCCCCACCTGCACGATGAGCCCTCCCAGGATCCCGGGATCGACCTCCTTCTCGATGACGATATGGCCGCCGAGCTTCTCGGCAAGGCCGGCCCGCAGCGCCTCGATGTCGTCGCGGGAAAGCTCGACTGCGCTCGTGACGCGCGCCCGCACCACGCCCCGGTCCTCGTCGAGGAGCCTGCAGTACGTGTCGGCTATGGCTCCGACCACCCCCACCCGGTTCTCGTCTATGAGGAGGTCGAGGAGCCCGAGGGTGACGGGGGAGAGCACCTGGCCCAGGATGTCCGACACGATGGAGCGCCTCTCCTCGGCGGGAAGGCCTGGGTCCGAGAGGGTCCGCTCGAGGAGAGGGACGGACACGAGCGTTTTCGTGACCTCGGCCAGCTCATCCGCGACGGTCTGGGGGTCAAGCCGCTCCCTGGCGATGGAGAGCAGTGCGCTTGCCAGCGTGCCGGGCTCGAGGCCTGTCATGAGACCTTCCCTCCCAGCTTCGCCTCGACGATCTCGCGAGTGGCCGCTGACGCAAGCCTGCGTAGCGCCTCGGTGTCGAGCGAATCGCGGACGACCCGGGACGCGACGGCAACCGAGAGGTCCACGGCCTCCCTGCGGATGTCGTGGATAGCCCGCTCCTTCTCACGGGCCAGCTCATCACGGGCGCGGGCAAGCATACGTGATGCCTCCTCTGCGGCGAGCTTGCGGGCGTCAGCGCGGATCGCGTCTGAGGCGCGCCTGGCTTCCTCCGTGATCCCCCTGGCCTTCGTCCGGGCCTGGGATAGCTCTGCATCGAGCCGCTCCTTGAGCCGGGCGGCGTGCTCCCGGTCGCCCTCCGCCGCCGAAACCCGCCCGCGGATGTACTGCTCCCGCCGCTCGAGGTAGGCCTTGACCGGGCCGAAGAGGTAGCGGCGCAGGAGGAGGTACAGTATGATGAAGTTGAGTATCTGGAAGATGTACGTGTAGTCGAGGCGCATCGGAACCCCCCGGATCGCATGCGGTTTTGTGCGAGTTGCAGGCCCGCGTGCTGCGCGCCGCGAAACCAGGACCGAAACCAGGTCCGGCGGCCGGACTTCCCTACCGGGCCGGGGCTGGCGGGGCGGGGCGGGGCGGCTGGGCCGGGCCAAGCCGTGCCGGGCTACAGGGAACAGGCCACCAGGACCGGGGCGGGGCCCGCGCCGCGGCCGCGAGCGTCCATCCGCACAGCCCCTCCCTCAGGACGGGTCAGCGAAGGAGCCGGAGAAACGGGTTCGCGAAGAGAAGGATCAGCGCCACGACCAGGGCGTATATCCCGGTGGTCTCGGCGATGGCGGCACCAAGGAGCATGGTCCTCAAGATCTCGCCCTGGGCCTCGGGCTGCCGCCCAACCGCCTCCGCGCCCTTGCCTGCGGCGAACCCCTGCCCGATGCCCGGCCCGATGCCGGCCACCATCGCGATCCCCGCGCCGATGGCCGACGCGGCGAGCACAAGCGCCCTTGCGGCAAGTGCTGCGTCCATACCAACTCCCCTTTCCCTTCGTATACTTTGTCCAGTCTCGGGGCTTTGTAGTCGCGGCTTGCCTCGCGTGTAGTCGCGGACAAGGCCTCAAGAAGGAGTTGAGGTGATGCAGAACCTCTGGACGCATGAGAGCATGGTCTCATGGCGAAAGAGCGCGTCCTGACTCTATGCGCAAGCCCCGACCTCGCCGGGTATCCTGTTCTGGCATCGATGATGTGGTGGTGTCTCTCGCCGTTGGCCTCAAAGAACCGCTTCGACGAATCCTGCAAAGATGCGGCCGAAAAGTGAGAAACACCCCTCGCCAACGACCACTTCTTCCTGAACCTCTCGATGCCCGCGGGCAAGGCGATGCTCGAGGCCGCCCATGGAGTTCCGGGGAGTACCATGGTCACCGTCATGAGCAGTAACGGCACCGACTTCGGCATCAAGGTCAGCGGCCTTGGCGATGGGTGGTTCGTTTCAGCCCACAACGGGCGATGCGAACATGAGCACAAGGGCGACAACGAGCCCGAAGATGCTCGTGCTCTGAGAGATGGCCTGCCCGAGCAACATCGTTCTGGTCACGTCCATGCGCAGGTCGGGCCGCCGCCCCACGGTCTCGGCGCCCTTGCCTGCCGCATATCCCTGGCCGATGCCCGCGCCTATCCCCGCAAGCATCGCAAACCCGGCTGCCAGGGTCGCAGCGGCCTTGACCAGTGGCGTCCCTGGCCGTGCCACCAGTGGGTTTGCGAAAAGGAGCAGAAGCGCGATAACGAGGGAGAAGATCCCGGAGGTCTCTGCCACCGCCTGGCCCAGAAGCATTACCACGGTGACCTCCGAGCGCCTGGCCGGGTTGCGCCCGACGGCGTCCGCGGCCTCGCCGGCGGCGTAACCCTGGCCGATGCCCGGCCCCAGCCCCGAGGCCATCGCGATGCCGGCACCCACCGCCGATGCCGCCAGCACGGCGGCGCGCGGGTGGGCCGCTGCGACCCTCGCGACCTCCCGGATCTCCTGAAAGCCCAGGTGGCTCAGGATGTTGAATGCGTTGAAGACGTCAAAGATGCTGTCCATATCCCGACCCCGCTAGTCCATCGCTCTTGCGATGAAGGTCATGGTGAGCATCACGAAGATGAAGGTCTGTATGATCCCTGCAAAGATGTCGAAGTACATGTGGGGCACGACTGGCACGATGATGGGCAGCACGGAGTACAGAAGCCCCATGATGATGGCCCCCCCGAGCATGTTCCCGAAGAGGCGAAACGCCATGGAGAACGGCAGGGCGACCTCGCTTATGACGTTGAGCGGCGCGAGGAACGCCACCGGCTCGAAGAACCCCTTGAGGTAGGATGCGATCCCCTTTCGACGGATGGAATAATACTGGATGTTCACGAACGTGATGGTGGCCAGCGCAAGAGTGGTGTTGAGATCGGCCGTCGGCGGCGCAACCCCGATGAGGCCGGTGAGGTTCGCGACCACCAGGAACAGCGCGAGCGTGCCTATGTACGGTATGAATCCCCTGTGTTCCTTGCCCATGGTCCCGTCCACCAGCCACTGCATGGCCTCGTAAACGAGCTCTGGCACGATGCGCCTGCCCGAGGGCGGGTCCTCGGGCGGTCGGGATAGCATGACCCGCACGGCGATGCGAGAGGCGATGACGAGCCCGATCATTATCGCCCACGTGGTGATGAGGGTCTCCGGTATCTCGCAGCCCAGCAGGTGATACGTTCTCGCGAGGAACGCCATGTCCGGTGTCCCCTTAAGCAGGTATTAGCCTGGAGGGACCCCTGGCGGCGAGGGCCCCTGAAGTCATACCCATAGCTTCAGAGCGGCCCCAGGAGCCCCGTGAGCAGGATGATGAACCTCACCACGATCATGCCCGCCGCCGCGCCCAGGAACAGCCCGGTGTCCAGCCGCAGCGCGCCGTACAGCACGAGCGCAGTGAGAACATACCTCGCCACGTACTTGAGGCTCACCTGGGCGGGCGCTCGCACCGGCCCTGCCGCCAGGGCGGCCGTGATGGCGGCGCCCAGGAGATGGAAGCTGGCGAGGCCAAAGGCGGCTCCGGCGACGCCCCCGAGGGCGACGCGATGAAGACCCGCGCCAGCCAGGACGGGCGCTGCCACAGCAAGCACGATTGCGGCCCTCCTCAGGATCGTGCGCTCGAGCTCACGTGCTTCCCTCATCGTTGCCACGCAGCTCTCCATACCCCGCCGCCGTGCAGGCACCGGCGACTCTTGCCATACGGGCAGGAATGTGCGAGCCCATGCCCAGGTATAGTTTCCTCTCTTTGCGCGGTCTTATGAGTTCGTGGGCCGAATGATGCCGTGCTTTTCGCCGCCCCTGGCTCCCGAGAGCGGGGCAGCCGACGCGGCCGAGCACGACCACCTGGATTTCGGGGATGCGTTGCAGGCATGGAGGGATTTCGCAGGCGGTGGCGAAAAGGGAAGGCGGGACAAGATGATACTGAGGGGGGCGAGGGTTGCACATGCCGGAGATCGCATACGTCGAGGGGGCATTCATGGACCTTTCCGAGGCACGCGTGTCCGTGGAGGACCGCGGGTTTCAGTTCGGCGACGGCATATACGAGGTCGTCAGGTGTTATCGGGGCACGCCATTCGCGCTGGAGGAGCACCTCGCCCGGCTGGAGAGGAGCGCATTCGGCATCGAGCTCTCGCTGCCCGAAGACGCGCACCGCCTTGCAGAGCTTGCGGTGGAGGCCCTCCGGAGAAGCGGCATCGAGGAGGCCGTGCTCTACATGCAGGTCACCCGGGGATGGGCCCCGCGCAACCACGCGTTTCCCGAGACGGTGAACCCTGCTCTCGTCATCACGGTTCGTCCCGCAAGGCCTGCCCCGCCCGACCGCGCCACGCTCGGGGCCGAGGTCATCACCGTCCCGGACGAGCGGTGGCTCCGGTGCGACATCAAGTCCACCGATCTCCTCCCGAACGTCATAGCCAAGCAGAAGGCGAAGCGGGCCGGGGCGCTGGAGGCGATCATGATAAGGGACGGGGTCCACGTCACTGAGGGCGCCAGCGCCAACGTGTTTGCAGTGAAGGACGGCGCGGTGCACACCGCTCCCGAGGGGCCGCGCATCCTCTCGGGGATAACCAGGTCCATCGTGCTACAGCTTGCGCGCGGGAACGGCATCCCCGTGGTCGAGGGCTTCTTCGCGCCGGCGTTCCTGGCCGGTGCCGACGAGGTTTTCATAACCAGCACCACGATGGAGGTCGTGCCGTGCGTCAAGATCGACGGCCGGCCGGTAGCCGACGGAAAGCCCGGGCCGGTGACGCGGGCGCTCGCATCGGCCTACTCGATAAAGGTGGCGAGATGCACGGGCGCCGCGCCCACAACCTGACGGGCCCGGCGAGGGCCTACAGTTCGCGATAGAGCACCCAGTCGCGCCTGCCGCCGCCCCGGTCCATGTAGAGTTCAAAGACCCTCCCATCATCGGTTCGGACGCGGTAATAGTTGCGGTGGCGGCGCAGGCGCCAGTTGGCATGCTTTGGGTTCACGGTGCCGACGCCGTGGTCCTGCCACGAGGCTTCGACCGCAGATATGCGGTGTTGCTCGCCGCGCCACACGAACGCTGTCGGCGGGCCCGGGTGGGAATCGAATATGACGTCTATCGGTTCTGAGTAGAACCGGGGCATGGCTGCGCTCCCCTCCGTGTAGCGTGCCGTGTCAGCACGGGTGAGTGGATGTGTGGCTCACTTGTCTTTCGACGGCGTCGGTCTTCGATCCTTCCCAGGAGCCGCAGATGCGCTTGCCGTAATCTCGTGGTGTCATGTGGGGTGATCGTGTGGTCCGCTCAATACTGTTCGACCTTGACGGCACTCTGGTTCACTACGACTTCGACATGTTCATCAGGGAGTACCTGACGGCGCTCGGCGCGAAGCTGGCGAACATGGTCGAGCCAGGCCGGCTCGTAAAGCAGGTGATGAAGTCCACCGACGCCATGGTCCGAAACCTTGACCCGCGAAAGACCAACCGCGAGGTGTTCTCCGAGGACTTCTTCCCGGCGATAGGGATGGCTGAGGACGCGCTCATGCCGGTATTCGATGATTTCTATCGACGTGATTTCCCACATATCCGGGACAGGCTGGGCATACGAGCGCATCCCGCCGCCCGGCGCATGATCGAGGGCCTCATCTCCCGAGGGCTCGAGGTTGTCATAGCCACGAACCCCGTGTTCCCCCTCATCGCCGTCGAGGAACGGATGAGGTGGGGCGGTCTGGACGGGCTTCCGTACCGGCTCGTGACATCATACGAGGCCATGCACTTCTGCAAGCCCAACCGCGAGTATTACCAGGAGGTGCTCGCGCTCATCGGCCGCACGCCCCAGGAATGCTTCATGGTGGGCAACGACGTCGAGGAGGACATCGTCGCGGGCACGCTGGGCATAAAGACCTATCTCGTGGAGGACTTCCTCCTGGACCGCGGCAGGGCGAAGAATCACCCGGACTTCCGCGGCACCTTCGACAGCCTTGTGGGCTTTATGGAGTCAGGCCGCCTTCGTGCCGTCTGACGGGCTCGCCCGCGCTCAGTCGGCGCTCCCGCCGCCGCCTCCGACGCCTCCTCCCCCGCCGCCCGAAAACCCGCCTCCACCGCCGGACGCTGACGATTTCACGCTTGTTGCGGTGAGCAGGGACTGCTCGAGGGAACTCGTGAGGTTGGTGAGGGTGGAGGCAAGGTCCGTGCCGGCTGACATCGCAAGCCATGTGTATCCGACCCCGACTCCGGCGCCCGGCTCCGAAAGCTCGGGGAACACCAGCTTGAGCTGGCCTATGACCTGCTTCGCAACGCCCAGGGCGACCGCGTACACGAGGTAGTGCTCCCAGAGCACGAGCGCGGGCACGGGGGCGTCATGCAGAGATGAGAAATCCAGGAGGAACCGGCGGAACGCCCGCCACATGGCGAACTCGGTCTGTCCCTTGTGGGAGCGCCTCTTGATGGCGGTTGACAGCGCGACCACGACGATGCCCGTGATGATCCACGCGATCCCGCTGAGGGCGAGCGCATCAGGCGCGACGAGCATGACGGCGATCCCCGCGAGCACGAGGCCGATGCCGGCAAGGACGCCGATGAGACGACCCTTGCCCGCCGCCCTGTCGAAAAACTCGTGCCGCGATGCGTTGGCCCGGACCTTCGACTGCCAGTCGTTGTAGTACCGCAGGAAAGAACCTGGGTTCTTCTTCGCATAGCTCTCTATCTGGTCAAACTCCACCACCTGGCCGTCCCCGATCGTGTAGAAGACCAGGTTGTAAAGGGCCTTCTCGTGCTCGAGGAGATCATCGTCCTTGCCCCTGTCGGTCCTTCTTATGACGTACTCGACGTCGAGAGCCGTGCCCATTAGACCGAAGAGCCGCTTGCGTTCGGTCTTCCGCTCCTCGATGACGAGGTAGCCGCGTCTTGCGAGGTCCACCACAGTCGCCGTGAAGTCGGCCGGGCCGGGCGAGCCGAACCGCCACAGCACCCCGAGCTCGGCAGGGGTGTAGTCTGCCGGCAGTTCCCGGTAATAGTCGCCTGTGAACCCTGGGGCGAACTCCCGGTCGTATCGTCGGTAAATGAAGGCGAACCACAGGGCCAGGGCGAGGATCGCCACGCCCGGCGCGAGGTAGATGTTGAGCCTGCCCAGCCTTCGCAATGTCGCCTGGCGCTCGGCCGCCTTCTCCCTTTCGATATTCGCCTTGCGCGCAAGCTCGCCCTCTTCCTTCATTATGTCAGCGAGGGCGTTCCTGCCAGAGGACCTGGTGGCCGCAGGGACGAGCGCCTTCGGGAAAAGCACGCGCGCCTCGACGAACGTCCGCGCCGGAAGGGGGGCCACCGAAAGAGACACGCGGGTGGGGCTGTCGATAGACACCGTCCCCCACAGGGGGCCGTGGGCCCAGGCCCGGATGTCCTCCCGCTTCGCCTCCGCAGGCAACGTGACGGCCACCTGGGCCTTCGAGGACCCAACGTCCCACTCCTCGCCGATGCACTTCCAGTAAAGCTCCGCCACGTCCCTGTGGGCGACCACTGCCCCGCGTATGCGGTATGCCAGGGTGAACGTGCGCTCCTCGTCCTGCGCCCTGAAGTGCCATGCCACCTCGACCTTGCCGGGGGTGCGAGTGATGCGATAGGTGCCAGACACTCGCTCATCCGGCGCGTCCTGCGCGGTCGAGTACGCCTTGCCCTTCTCCAGGACCTTGACGTCTCTTATGTCGGTGCCCTGTGCAACCGGGATCGACTGTCTCACTGTCGAGAAATCGCCGTCGAATCGAAACGTGCGCTCCTCCTGGACGGCCAGGGAGCCGTCCCTTGCGACCTGCGCCTGGATGACGACGGCCCTTACGGCGAACTCCTTCGCCTCCACACGGGGAGCGGCGGGGAGGACGACCGCTGCCAGTGTCACCAGGCCGACCGCAAGGGCGACAACCACGCGGTCTCGTGCATGTGCATTTCCCTGACGATGCGCCATTTCCAACGCCACCTTCCTGCATGGACCGGCGACTTGCGTGCTTCTCTCACGCAGGAAGCCTGCACAGGCGGCAGCCTCCACGGCACGACACCGGTCACCGCCTGTATTTCGAGGATCATCCGCATTATCCTTGTTACCGGCTGAATATTGTGGTGAAGCGGCTGTGTAAGATCGTGTCGAACAAGGAAGCGTGCAAGGAGGAATCCTGGGTCCGGGTTGCGAATCTATACGGCAAACGTTCCGGTTCCAATAACGCTCCGGAAGCGGTGTCACGATACCACACGATAGCAGATGAAAGGAGGCGAGCAGGATGTGCGAGTCCTGCGGATGCGGCGCCCCCAAGAAGCCGGCTGCGCCGAAGCAAGAGGGGGAGAAGGACGCCGAGAAGAAGGGCACCCGATCCTGCGGCACAAAGAAGAAGCAGCCGCACCTGGAGAGTAGCCCCAGGGGGTCAGCGTAAGGAGTGAATCTGGTGGCGAAACGGTTGTATCGTTCGAAACGCGACTGCATCATCGGGGGCGTTGCCGGGGGTCTCGCGGAGTACTTCGACATCGACCCCACCATCGTGCGCATCCTGTGGGTGCTCCTCGCCCTTGCAGACGGCATCGGGGTGGTCGCCTACATCATCGCCTGGATAATAGTCCCGGCCGACCCGCACTCCGAGTCGAGCGAGAGGTTCGAGAAGACCGAGGGCATCCGTGAGGAAGTGATGGACAAGGCAAGAGAAGTCGAGGCGAGGCTGAAAGGAGAAGCCTCTCCTGCAGATGAAAGCCGCCCTGAGGGGCCGAGCGCACCGGGGGGTGATAGTAGCGGTGCCAGGGTCATAGGGATCATCCTCGTATGCGTGGGAGCGCTGCTCCTCGCCAGGAACTTCTGGCCCTGGCTGCACCTGGGGGCGCTGTGGCCCGTCGTGCTCGTCATCGCCGGCGTCGTCCTGCTCGCAAGCGGCATCGGAGGGCGAAGGTGATCCTGCTCTACCGGGGGCCGATACGCACTTACGGAGGCGGTTCGTATGTTGGCGCTCAATGTAATGCCTGACGGCCCCGGCCCGGGCCTGGAGCCGGATCTCGACGCCCGCTGGTTTGGGCCTGCCGAGCGGGAGCCTGCAGGCGCACGCGAACTCATCGCGGCTTCGTGGGAGCGTTGCCGCGCCCTCGGGGTTGACCCTGAAGGCGGTATAAGCACGGTCGTTCTGTCGCGCGAGGATCTCACAAGAAGAAGGGCCGCGAACTCGCGCCTCTTGAAGGTGGCCGAGCCTCTGATGTCGAGCCTGTACGAGATCGTTGCGGGCTCCGGGTACGTCATCGTGCTTGTGGACGCCGACGGGTACGTGCTCTCAGTCATGGGCGACAGTGACGTCCTGGAGTCAGCCAGGAGCGTGAATTTCGTGCCAGGCGTGCGATGGACGGAGAAGCAGGTGGGCACGACCGCGATAGGGATCGCCCTCGCAAGCGGGCGCCCTGCGCAGGTCGCCGGGGATGGGCACTTCTGCCGGGCCCACAAGGCGTGGACCTGCTCTGCAGCGCCCGTCCGGGACCCGGGGGGAGGCGTCATGGGGGCGCTCAACGTCTCGGGGCTTGGAGCGAAGCCCCATAGGCACACGCTGGGAATGGTGGTGGCCACGGCGAGGGCCGTCGAAAACCAGCTCGGGGTGGAGAAGGCCCTCGCCGACCTGGCCCTTGCTTCGAAGTACCAGGCCGCCATAGTCGAGCACATGTCCGACGGGTTCCTGACAGTCGATGCCGAGGGTTACGTGACCTACATGAACTCGGCCGGCGGCAGGATACTCGGCGTTGACCACAAGGCCGTCGTGGGGCAGCATGTGAGCGACATCGTGGACTTCCGCCCCGTCATACTGAATGTGCTCAAGACTGGGGAAGGATACATCGACCGGGAATTCATGGTGAACAGCAAGCGCGGCGCCATGCATTTCATCAAGTCGGCCGTGCCCATACGTGACGAGCGCGGTGAACTGACCGGGGTCGTGGACGTCTTCAGGGAGATCCGCAGGGTGCGCCGGCTGGTCCACTACATGGTGGGGGCGTTCGCGAACTTCACCTTCGACGACATCATCGGCGATGCCCCCGCCATGCGCGAGGCGAGGCGGCTTGGGGAGATGGCCGCGAAGGCCTCCTCAAACGTGCTCATCCAGGGAGAGAGCGGCACGGGCAAGGAGATGTTCGCGCAGGCCATCCACAACGCGGGCGCCGCGAAGGATGGCCCGTTTGTGGCCATCAACTGCGCCGCCATACCCCGTGAGCTTATCGAAAGCGAGCTGTTCGGGTATGAAAAGGGTGCCTTCACGGGGGCGAGGGCGTCGGGCCACCCGGGCAAGTTCGAGCTTGCATCAGGAGGGACGCTCCTCCTTGATGAGATAGGCGAGATGTCCCTCGATGTGCAGGCCAAACTCCTCCGCGTGCTCCAGGAGCGCCGCATAACCCGGGTGGGCGGGGAGATCGTGCTGCCGGTGGACGCGCGGGTCATGGCCGCAAGCAACAGGGATCTTGCCCGCGACGTGGCCGACGGCAACTTCAGGCAGGACCTGTACTATCGTCTTAACGTGTTCACCATTACAGTCCCGCCGCTCAGGGAGAGAAAGGGGGACATCCCGGTCCTCGTTCGCCATTTCCTCGGGAAGGTCGGGCAGAAACTGGGCAAAGAGGCTGTAGAGGTGACGCCCCGGGTCATGGATGTCCTCATGGGGCACGACTGGCCGGGGAACGTGCGCGAGCTCGAGAACGTCGTCGAGCGGGCCCTGGTGCTGGTCCCCGGGCATACGCTGGACGTCGAGCACCTGCCCGGTTATCTGCGACAGCAACAGGCGGCGTGCGCGCCGGAGCCGCTACACGCTCGCCCGACCGTGGAGATTCGGCCGCTCGCGGAAAGCGAGCGCGCCACAATCGTGGCCGCCCTCAAGGCGCACAAGGGGAACATGTGCCACGCGGCCAAGGCGCTTGGCATCAGCAGAAGCACCCTGTATTCCAAGATGAGGAGATTCGGCGTTTCCAAGGACCGAGACGAAGTGAGCCCCCACGGAGAGGCAACGGTGTCTTGATCCCAGACAGTGTACAGAATCAGGACAGTCGCAAACTCAGCGATCCCTGGCCGAAAGGAAGAAGGACTGTCCTGTATATGGACACATAAGGAGGAGCGAGGGGCCCCCTCGCTCCTCTTGCTATCCGCAGAGTCAAGGTATGACGCGGGTTTTCGGATGCGCCCATCCATCATGAAGCGACTGGCAGAGATCTTGCGAGAATCCCTGTCGTGCGGGTAAGGTCCCGCCGTTCCAGCCACAGGAGACCTTTGCGACAGGGGGGAGGCAATTGCCAGACCACGATACACTGGTCCACATGTACACCACGATGGCCAGGATCAGGGCGTTTGAGGAAAAGGCGGAGGAGCTGTTCCTCGCCGGGAAGATCCCCGGCTTCGTCCACCTGTACGTCGGCGAGGAGGCGGTGGCTTCGGGCGTGTGCGCGTCGCTCGACCGCTCCGACTATATCGTCAGCACCCACAGAGGCCACGGTCACTGCATAGCGAAGGGTGCGAGCCCGCGCCGGATGATGGCGGAGATCCTCGGGAAGAGCGCCGGGTACTGCAAAGGCAAGGGCGGCAGCATGCATATTGCGGACTTCTCAGTGGGAATGCTCGGCGCAAACGGGGTGGTGGGGGGTGGGTTCAACATCGCCGTGGGCGCGGCGCTCTCAGCGAAGATGAGACGCTCCGGCCAGGTGGCGGTGTGCTTCTTCGGCGATGGGGCCTCTAACCGCGGCACCTTCCACGAGGCGGTGAACATGGCGAGCGTGTTTGAGCTGCCGTGCGTATTCGTTTGCGAGCACAACCAGTACGCGTCGACGACTCCCGCGACCTACTCCGTCTCGGTGAAGGACGTGGCCGACAGGGCGGTGGGCTACGGCATCCCCGGGGTGACCGTTGACGGGAACGACGTCCTCGCGGTGTACGAGGCGGCGCGCGAGGCGATAGGGCGGGCGAGGCAGGGGGGCGGGCCCACCCTTCTCGAGGCGAAGACCTACCGGATAAAAGGGCATTTCGTCGGGGACCCCGAGAGGTACCGCGACCGCGCCGAGATCGAGAGGTGGAGGGCGAGGTGCCCGATCTTGCGCTTTGAGGACAGGCTCCGCGCCGATGGGGCGCTGGCGGAGGCCGAGATGGAGGAGATCAGGGCCGCAGCGCGGCAGGAGATCCTCGAGGCGGTCAGCTTCGCGGAGGAGAGCCCGTACCCCGATCCCGACGACGCGCTGTGCGACCTGTTCGTCTCGCCTCTGCAAGGGGAGGGATGCGGGAGATGAGGGAGATAACGTTCTCCCAGGCCACGCTCGAAGCGATGGCGGAGGAGATGAGGCGCGATCCGACCGTGTTCGTCCTGGGCGAGGACATAGCCCGACAGGGCGGCATATTCGGCCAGTTCAAGGGGCTTCCCCAGGAGTTCGGATACGAGAGGGTGCTGGACACGCCGATATCGGAGACGGCGATAGTGGGGTCGGCCGTCGGAGCGGCGCTCACAGGCATGAGGCCAGTGGCCGACATGCACTTCGCGGATTTCGTCACCTGCGCAATGGATGAGATCGTAAACCAGGCAGCGAAGATTCATTATATGTTCGGTGGACAGGCCCGGCTGCCTCTGGTGGTGAGGGCGCCGGACGGGGTCGTCAAGTCGGCCGGGGCCCAGCACTCGCAGAGCCTGGAGGCGTGGTTCGTGCACGTGCCTGGCCTGAAGGTCGTGGCGCCGTCCACGCCGTACGACGCCAAGGGGCTCCTCAAGGCGGCCATAAGGGACGACGACCCGGTCCTCTACTTCGAGCACAAGGCGCTGTTCGCCATGAAGGGACCTGTACCCGAGGTGGAGCACGTCGTCCCCATCGGGAAAGCTGATGTCAAGAGACGCGGCCGCGACGTGACCGTCGTCACGTATTCCATCATGGTCCACCGAGCGCTGGAGGCCGCGGAGGAGCTTGCCGGGGACGGGATCGATGTCGAGGTGGTGGACCTGCGGACCCTTGCTCCCATGGACGTCGAGACAGTCCTCGAGTCGGTGAGGAAAACGAAGAAGGTGGTGGTGGCCCACGAGGCCTGCCGTCGCGGCGGGGCAGGGGCGGAGATCGCTGCAATCATTGCCGAGGAGGCGTTCGATTACCTTGACGCGCCGGTTGAGCGGGTGGGGACGCTCGACGTTCCGATACCGTTCAGCCCGCCCCTGGAAGCGCGTGTGGTGCCTCGGAAGAAAGAAGTAGTGGAGGCTGTGCGCAGAGTCGTCTAGTATTGAAAACGGTGAACGCGACGCAGTGTAACCGGGAAAATGGGCCTCGAAGACCACCAGGAAACAGGGAGGTGATGCGCCCGGGCATACCGGGTGCGCATGAATGAGAAGATCTCCGGTTCTTGCAGCGGTGATGCTGATTCTGTTTGCGCTCATCACGTCCGGGGCGAGCGGAGCGGCGAAGCTGAAAGCCGAGTACAAGCTTACGACCAACGTGGCAAATGAGACGGCGTGGGGCAGGGGAGCGGTGAAGTTTGCGGAGCTTGCAAGGGAGTACACCGGCGGCAAGGTCAACATCAAGGTGTACCCCAACGCGGTGCTGGTCGGCGGCGACCAGATGCGGCAGGGGGAGATGGTGCAGAGCGGCGCCATCGATTTCATGCTGAACTCGACCATCAACATATCGCCCATGATCGGCGAGTTCAACGTGTTCGCGCTCCCGTTCCTGTTCCCGAGCTACGAGGCGGTGGATGCGGCGGTGAGCTCCCCCGCAGGGGAAAAGCTCTTCAAGGTCCTGGAGCGGTACAACATGGTCGGCCTGGGGTGGGGCGAGAACGGCTTCCGCGAGCTCACCAACAACGTTCGGCCCATCACCTCGCCGGATGACATGAAGGGCCTCAAGATCAGGGTGACGGTTCCCATATACGTCGACATCATGCGGGCGCTCGGCGCGAATCCCGTCGCCATGAACTGGGGCGAGGTCTTCACCTCGCTGCAGCAGCGGGTCATCGACGGCCAGGAGAACCCCGTGGTCGGGATCATCATCCCCACGAAAATCTATGAGGTGCAGAAGTACCTCACGAACTGGCATTACTCGTATGACGCGCTGGTGCTGGCGGCGAACGGGAACGTGTGGCAGAGCTTCCCCGCGGAAATCCAGGAACAGCTTCAACGGGCTGCCACCGACGCGATGAAGTGGCAGGTCGGCATCAGCAGGGAGGGGCTCAAGGAGGGCAACGACTTCCTGAGGTCGAAGGGCATGGTCGTGACCGACCTTGCGCCCGAGCAGCTCGCCGCCTTCCGGGAGAAGACGAAGCCCGTGTATGACAAGTGGGCAGACAAGGTCGGAAAGGACATCGTAAAGGCGTTCGAGGACGCCGTCGCCGGTGCGAAGTAGGCACACATACACATCACGCGCGGGCGCCCACGTCAGGGCGCCCGCGCGGCCTGCGCAGGGGAGGGAGGATGTTGCTGAGGTTTGTTGACAGATTCGAGGAGTACGCATGTGCGGCCATGCTTCTTTTCATGGCGCTCCTCGCCTTCACAAACGTGGTCGTGAGATACCTCACTACCATGTCATTCGCGTTTTCCGAGGAGCTCCTTGTCAACCTCTTCGTGTGGATAACCATGCTCGGCGCGGCCATAGGAATGCGAAAAGGGGCACATCTCAGCATGACGGTGGTTGCGAACGCGCTGCCGAGGAGGTACCAAAAGGTCATCGCCGTGATCTCCATGGTATGTGGGGGCGGGCTTTTCGCGCTGCTCCTCGCCCATGGGGTGGGCCTCGTGGCCGCCGAGTACCGGTCCCAGATGACGACGTATTCGATGGGTCTTCCCATGTGGTGGTTCGGCCTTGCCGTGCCTGTGGGCAGCGCCCTGCTGGTCATCAGGGTGGTGCAGGCCGGGATCAACGAGTTGCAGGAGCTTGCCCGTAGCGGAGGCGACGGCCGGCGAGAGGTCGCCGGAAAAGCGTGAGGGCCGGGGCAGGGGCCCGGCCATGGGCAAGCCCGGGCTTACACGCACAGCGACACGGCGGTATAGCCTGGCGCCGTGGTGTGAGTGTGACGTCGGAGGAGTAATGGGGGTGACGTGGTGTCAGAGATGGATCCGGGAATCGTCCTTCTGGGCGTGTTTCTCATCCTTCTGATAGCCAGGGTGCCAATAGCCGTCTCGCTCGGCATCGCGGGGATGGCCGTGGTCTACCTCAGCGGGCTCGGCTCTGCGATGTTCGCGCCTGTGTTCTTCGCAAACATCTCCAAGTTCTCGCTCCTCGCGATCCCGTTCTTTATCCTGGCGGGGGTGATAATGGGGAAGGCGAAGATATCCGACAGGATAATCCGCCTTATTTCACTGATCGTCGGGCCTATCAGGGGCGGGCTCGCGGTGGTCACGGTCGTAACGGCTCTGTTCTGGGGGGCTGTGTCGGGATCCGGCCCTGCCACCGTCGCCGCGCTCGGCACGATCCTCATCCCCGGAATGGTGAAAGAGGGCTATGGCAGGGGGTTCGCGGCGGCTCTGATGTCGGTGTCGTCGGGGCTTGCGATAATCATCCCTCCGAGCATCGCCTTCATCGTATACGGCGTCATCACGGGGGCGTCCATAGGCAAGCTGTTCATCGCCGGGATAGTGCCCGGGGTCGTGGTCGGCGTTTTCCTGATGATCGCGGCGTTCCTGATCTCAGTCGCGCGTGATTACCGGGGCGGCGCCTTCGGGAGGCTGGCCGAGGTCTGGCGGGCTTTCAAGGAAGCCTTCTGGGGGCTTATCGCGCCCCTCATAATCCTCGGCGGCATCTACGGCGGCGTTTTCACCCCGACGGAGGCCGCGGCCGTCGCGGTGGTGTACGGGCTTTTCGTGGGATTTGTGATATACCGGACGCTCAGTCCGAAAGACCTGTATCAACTTCTCGTGGACTCGTGCGTGTCCTCGGCAGTGGTCATGCTCGTCGTCTCGCTCGCCGGGATCTTCGGCTGGGCCATGACCACTCTCGGCGTGGTCGAGAAGGTATCGCAGGCTGCGATCTCCTTCACCTCCAATCAGTACCTGGTGCTCCTGATGATCAACGTCATCCTGCTCATCGCGGGTATGCTGCTCGACGCCATATCCGTCTACTACATACTCACGCCGCTCCTCATGCCCATCATGGCACACTTCGGGTGGGACCCGATATGGTTCGGCGTGGTCATGTGCGTGAACCTCGCGATTGGGCAGGTCACGCCGCCGGTGGCGGTGAACCTGTACGTGGGCGCCAACATCGCGGGGATCTCCATGGACGAGATCTCGAGGTCGGTGATACCGTTCGTGGTAGCCGTGATGGCCGCGCTCCTCATCATCACGTACGTTCCGGCGCTTTCGACGTGGCTTCCGGGCGTCTTGATGCGCTAGGCTAGGCCCTGGCGTCCGGGCCGCCGGAACATCGCGAAACGCAAGCAGGGGGATATGGCTCATGATGCAGGATATCGTCATGCCGAAACTGGGCCTCACGATGGGCGAGGGGATGCTCGCCCAGTGGATCGTGTCCGAGGGAACTACCTACAAGAAAGGCGATCCCCTCTTTGAGGCCGTCACAGACAAGATCACTCTTACCGTTGAAGCTCAAGGGGCTGGCAGGATCGTGGAGATCGTGGTCCGTGAGGGAGAGACCGTTCCGGTCGGCGCGGTGATCGCGCGCGCCGAGGTTGAAGCAGACGCCGCTGGCGGGGCTGCAGATGGCGGTGAGCGCCCGGCATCATCCGGCGACGCAGGCACCCAGCCTGAAGGGGAGGCCGGGGAACAGGCTACATGCCCTCGGGGCAGTAGCCGGGTAGGACCGTCCGAGCCCGGACCCGCGCAGTCCTCGGCAGGCGGGGAGGCCATCGTGCGCGCTTCGCCCGCCGCGAAGCGGCTTGCCCGGGAGCACAACATGGACCTCGCGAGGATCCCGGGCACCGGCCCTGGCGGCCGCGTGGTCGAGGGGGACGTGCAGGCTTTCCTCGACAGAATGCTGGGGACGGCGGCGGACATCATAGCCCACGCCACGGGTGCCCGCGCGGCCCGGGAACCCGGGCCCGGCCTCGAGGGGACGTGCGTCCCTTACACGGCCATCGCCAGGACAGCCGCGGAGAGGACTGCTACCAGCTTCCGGACCGCGCCCCACTTCTACATATCCATGGACGTGGACGCAGGTGCGCTGGTCTTGCTCCGGGAGACGCTCGTTCACGACCTCGCCGGCGGGGAGGTTTCCCGGCCTTCCATCAACGATATCCTCGTCAAGGTCGTGGCCGGTGCCCTGGCCGAGCATCGCCACGTGAACGCGTCCGCCGCGGACGATGGGGTCATCGTCTACCAGGAGATCAACATCGGTGTTGCCGTGGCCACAGATCAGGGCCTCGTAGTGCCCGTGGTGCACGACGCCGACAGGAAGACGATTCACGAGATCGCGCGGGAGGCCAAGGAACTTGCGGCCCGCGCCAGGGAGGGTCGGCTGGGCCCGGAGGACGTGTCCGGTGGGACTTTCACCATATCGAACCTGGGCATGTTCGGGGTGGACGAGTTCTTCGCCATAATCAACCCGCCCCAGGCCGCCATCCTCGGGGTGGGTGCCGTGAGGGAGCACCCGCTGGTGAAAGACGGCGCCATCATCGCGGGACGCGTGATGAGGCTTTCCCTCTCCGCAGACCACCGGGTGCTGGATGGGGCGAGCGCGGCGAGGTTCCTCAGGCGTGTCAGGGAGATCATCGAGTCGCTGGGCGCGGGGGCGAGTCTATAGCACGGTGCCGCCTTCCAGGCGGTGCTCGAGCGAAAGCCCGCGAAAGGGCAGGGCAGTGAAAAAGGCGGCCGGGTGCGTGCACCCGGGCCGCTTTTTCTTGCCTGTGGTAGGAATATCTCGCTCTGTGTAGAATTACTAGACCCGCGACTTTTGTAGCAGCGCTCCGGGCGCCCGGGGGGGCGGGCCCGGCGGGGGCACTTCGGAAAACGCAGGGGGTTGGCGGGTTGCGGGTCAAGGTCGTCGTGAATCCAATGGCGGGGCGCGGTCGCGCGGCGAGGGCGATCCCGGCGATCTGCCGCGTGCTGGAGAACGGGAAGGCGGATTTCGACATCTACGTGACGAAAGGCCCTGGTGACGCCATAACGGCGGCGAGGAAGGCGGCGGATGAAGGATACCAGGTCGTCGCCGCCGCGGGGGGCGACGGCACCGCGAACGAGGTCGCCAACGGCATAGCCGGGCGGGAGGCGGTTCTTGGGGTCATCCCGTGCGGAAGCGGGAACGACATGGCCATCAGCCTGGGTGTGCCGAGGGACGTCGAGCGGGCGTGCCGCGTGCTTCTGGGCGGCAACGTGCGGAAGCGAGACCTCGGGCGCGTCATCGACAGGTACTTCGTGAACGCTGTCGGCGTCGGGTTCGACGCCACCGTTGCCAGGATGGCCACCGACAGGCTGAGATGGCTTCCGGTGCGGGGGGCTCCTCTCTATGTTATCGCAGTTCTGAGAACTCTCGCGGAATACAGGGCGTGCGAGATGATCGTAACTGTCGATGAGAAAGTCATGACCGTGCGGCCTCTTCTCGTGGCGGTCGGCATCGGCAAGACCTACGCCGGAGGAATGAAGATCGTGCCTGATGCGGAGCCTGACGACGGGCTCTACGATATCTGCATAATCGACGCCATGGGGAGCATGGAGACACTGTACAACCTTCCCAGGGTGTTCACCGGCTCTCACACGAAGGTCGAGAAGGCCACCATGCTGCGCGGGCGCTACGTATGCATCCGCTCATCAGCCCCCGTGCCGCTTCACATGGACGGCGAGGTGTTCGAGACGTCGTCGATGGAGTTCACTCTTATTCCCGGCGGGCTACGGGCAATATATCCGTGAGGCCTATGAGCGAAACTGTTGCCCTCGTATCCCTCGGATGCGCGAAGAACCTCGTTGACTCCGAGGTCATGGCCGGCCTCCTCACCCGGGCGGGTTACCGGATGATCCCCTCGCCGGAGGATGCCGACGTCATCATCGTGAACACGTGCGCCTTCATCGACGAGGCCCAGGAAGAGGCCGTAGACACCATACTCGAACTCGCCGGCGAGAAGAGGTCGGGACGGTGCCGTGCGCTCATCGTCACCGGCTGTCTCGCCCAGAGGTTCGCATCCGACCTCCTGGCGGAGATGCCGGAGATCGACGCCGTGGTCGGGACCGGCGACTTCCCCGGGATCGCAGACGTGGTGAGGAGGGTGCTTGCGGGCAAGCGAACGAAGCTGGTCGGGGCGCCCTGTTACCTGTATGACGAGAAGTCGCCACGCATCCTCTCAACCCCTTCCTACGTGGCCTACATCAAGATCGCGGAAGGCTGCAGCAACCGGTGCTCGTACTGCGTCATCCCGGACCTGCGCGGCCCGTTCCGCTCCCGGCGCGTGGAGTCGGTGGTCGCCGAGGCCGAGCGCCTGGCACGGGGCGGGGCGAAGGAACTCATCCTCGTCGCCCAGGACACCACGAGATATGGGGAGGACATTTACGGGCGTCCCTCTCTTGCCCGCCTGCTGCAGGAGGTCTGCAGGGTCGATGGCCCGAGGTGGTTGCGGACCCTTTACATGTACCCGACGAGGGTGACCGACGAGCTCATCGCGGTCATGGCCTCCGAGCCGAGGATCTGCAAATACGTTGACCTCCCGCTCCAGCACGCTGACGACGACATCCTGAGAGCCATGAACCGGCGGGGGACTTCCGACGACGCCCGCGACGTCATCGCGAGGTTCCGGGCAGCGATCCCCGATGTTACTATAAGAAGCACGTTCATCGTGGGCTTCCCGGGCGAGACGGAGGAGAAGTTCAGGACGCTCGTGGAGTTCCTGAAGGAGGTCCGCCTGGACAGGGTGGGAGTGTTCGCCTATTCCCCGGAGTCAGGCACGCCTGCGGCAAGGATGCGCCGCGGCCGCGTGTCTGCCCGCGAAAAGGAGAGGCGGCGTCGCGAGGCCATGGAGGTGCAGAGGGACATCTCCCGCGAGAAGAACGAGGCCAGGGTGGGCAGGGTGTACGACGTGCTCATCGAGGGGCGGTCCGAGGAGACCGAGCTTGTCACGGTGGGGCGGTCCCAGGCGGAGGCTCCCGAGATAGACGGGCTCATCTACATCGGCAACGAGCATCCGCCGCCCGGTGAGTTCAGGCGTGTCAGGATAGCTGACGCGGGCGACTATGATCTCGTGGGCGAGGCTCTTCCGTCGGGCGAAGGAGGAGATGCCTGAACCCTGTAGAAATCAAATACGGCGACCACGTCTTCAAGCTCGTCAGGGATCCTGACACGTCCCTGGTCGAGCTTTCGTGAGGCGGGGTGCGGGGAGGGCGGGCGCCGCCCGGTCCCCGGCCGCAGTGTTCGACCAGTTTGTGCAAGAAGGTGCAATCGTCTCCTGCCCCCGTGCATGGGATTGCATGCGAGGCCGTCGTGCGACGGTGAAACACACGGCGGAAACAGGCGCAGAGCTGGGCGCCTATCGGGCGCGCGGCCTGTGCTGCACTGATGGGCGGCGAGGTGATGCTGGCACGTAGTTTGCAACAATCGTATTGGGGTGTTGGGAGAATACCTCACGTCATCCGGCACGCAAGAGAGGAGAGGAAGGCAAAATGAGCGGGGAGACGAGGCCCAGGAGCGCCTACGAGATCGCCCTACAGCAGTATGACGCTGTCGCAGCCGAACTCGACATCGACCCGGGAACACGTGAACTGCTACGCCATCCCAAGACAGCTCTTGAGGTGGCGTTCCCTGTCAGGATGGACGACGGCAGCGTCAGGGTCATCACTGGTTACCGGGTGATTCACAACATCTCGAGGGGACCGGGCAAGGGCGGCATCAGGTACCATCCCGGCGTGACCTTCGACGAGGTCAAGGCGCTCGCCATGTGGATGACCTGGAAGTGCGCGGTGGTAGGGATTCCGTTCGGCGGCGCGAAGGGCGGCGTGGTGTGCAACCCCAAGGAGATGTCCCAGGGGGAGATAGAGAGGCTCACCAGGCGCTTTACGACAGAGATAAGCAGCGTCATCGGGCCTCACCAGGACATCCCGGCTCCTGACGTCTACACCAACGCTCAGGTCATGGCGTGGATCGTGGACACGTACAGCACCAACAGGGGCGAGTTTGCGCCGGGCGTCGTCACCGGCAAGCCCATCGCGCTGGGCGGGTCGCTCGGGCGCAACGAGGCTACTGCGAGGGGATGCGTGTTCACCATCAGGCAGGCTGCGAAGCATCTCGGGATCCCCATGGATCGCCTGCGCGTGGCGGTCCAGGGCTACGGCAACGCCGGCTCCATCGCCGCGTCTCTTCTCCATGCGGACGGGTGCGAGATCATTGCCGTGTCAGACTCCAAGGGCGGGGCATACTGCGAGAGAGGTCTCGACCCGGCCAAAGTGCTGGTGCACAAGAAGCGCACCGGCTCAGTGGTCGAGACCGAGGGTACCGAGCTCATCTCCAACGCCGACCTGCTCGAGCTCGAGTGTGACGTGCTGGTGCCGGCCGCCCTCGAGAACCAGATCACGGCGGCCAACGCTCCGAAGATGCGGGCGAAGGTCGTGGCCGAGGCCGCGAACGGGCCGACGACCCCGGAAGCCGACGACATCCTCTTCGACAAGGGCGTCATGGTCATACCCGACATCCTGGCGAACGCGGGAGGAGTAACCGTCTCTTACTTCGAGTGGGTACAGAACCTCATGGTTTACTACTGGACTGAAGAGGAAGTCAACGGCAAGCTGGAGCAGGTAATGAACCGCAGCTTTGCCGCGGTGCTCGACATGGCGCAGAAGAAGAAGGTTCACATGAGGAACGCCGCCTACATGCTGGCGATTTCGAGGGTGGCGGAGGCTGCGAAGCTAAGAGGCATCTACCCGTAAGACACGTGGGAGAGTGTTGGCCGCCGGATGCCTCTGGTGAATTCGACCGGAGGCCGCCGCGGCGCTGGCCCGCCCTACCTGTTGCCGGGTGAGGCGGGCTTTCGTGTGCCCCAGGGTCTTGACTGACAATTTTCGGGATGGGGAAGGAGGAGCAGGGGGGAGCGTAGAATTTATAACTTCTGGGAACGCGGCTCGTGAACCTGATGTGGTGTAGATGCGTTTCCCGCTGTCCTGTTATCCCGGGTCGAAGGGAGGGATGCGGCAGGCGGTTTCCTCTCGAGGTACCCTTCGCGTAGCTTCTTCAATCTGAAAGGAGGCGCTTTTCGCATGTCCAGGAAGACCACCTGGATCGTGGTGGTGGCCGTGGTTGTGGTGCTTGCCGGAGTTTACGTGGCGGTTCGCGGGCTTCCGACAGCCAAGAAAGCCGAAGAGACCCCGCAGGCGATCAAGGTCGGCATGGTGACAGACATCGGCGGGCTCGGCGACCAGTCGTTCAACGATGCGGCCTATCGAGGCCTGCAGAAGGCGAAGGACGAGTTTGGTGCGGAGATCAACGTGGTCGAGTCCAAGAAGATGGATGACTACGAGCCGAACCTCCGCAGCCTGGCAGACCAGAAGTACGGCATCACATGGGCCATCGGGTTCCTGATGACCGACGCCCTCAACAACGTGGCCCCCCAGTATCCTGACCTCAAGTTCGGCATAATCGATAGCGTGGTGGAGCAGCCGAACACGGCTTCCGCCACCTTCAAGGAAGAGGAAGGGTCGTATCTCCTCGGGATTATCGCGGCAAGCATGACGAAGACCGGGACCGTCGGTTTCGTGGGCGGCATGGACGTTCCCATCATCGAGAAGTTCGAGGCTGGCTACGTGGCCGGCGTGCAGACTGTGAACCCCGATGTGAAGGTCCTCATCGGCTACACCGGCAAGTTCGATGACCCGGCGAAGGGCAAGGAAGTCGCGCTCGCCCAGTTCGGTCAGGGCGCCGACATCGTGTACCATGCGTCCGGCGCCTGCGGCATAGGCGTGATCGAGGCTGCGAAGGAGAAGGGGCCAGGGTTCTGGGCCATGGGCGTTGACTCCTGCCAGCATCACCTCGCGCCCGACAACGTCCTGTCGTGCATGATGAAGCGTGTGGATGTGGCCGTGTTCGACGTTTCGTCCAGGGTCAAGGACGGCACCTTCGAGGCCACCCACTACGTATACGGCCTCAAGGAAGACGGCGTCGGCCCGTGCGACGAGACATCGAAGCACGTGCCGCAGGAGGTCCTCGACAAGGTCAATGCCTACAAGGAGAAGATCGTCGCCGGGGAGCTCGTGATCCCGTCCACGAGGGCAGATCTCGAGACGTTTACTGCGCCTGCCCTGTAAGATCCAGCACGGCGAAAACATGGAAGTTCGATGCGGTCCCCGATGAGCGGGATTTGGCAGGAAGGTGCCAGGTGCCGGCTCGCGCAAGCGGCGGCTCCTGGCACCTTTGGAAAAGGGGGTATGCGCGCTGATAGCGCATGACAGGCCTCCCGTGGTCGAGATGCGCGGTATAACCGTGACGTTCCCGGGAGTCGTCGCCAACGACAATGTCAGCATCGAGGTGTACCCCGGGGAGATCCTGGCGCTTCTCGGCGAAAACGGCGCCGGGAAGACGACCCTCATGAACGTGCTCTACGGGCTGTACAGGCCCGACCAGGGCGAGATCCGGGTCGGGGGGAAGCCTGTTACCATCTCGGACCCGAAGGACGCGATCAAGCTCGGCATCGGCATGGTGCACCAGCACTTCATGCTGATACCGCCGTTTTCCGTCGCCGAGAACATAGTGCTCGGCACCGAGCCGGTGGGCGCAGGCGGAGTGCTCGACCTCGGTCGCGCATTTCGCGACGTCACGGACCTTTCGGCGAAATACGGTCTCACCGTGGACCCGGCTGCCAGGGTCGAGAACATATCCGTCGGGATGCAGCAGCGCGTGGAGATCCTGAAGGTTCTGTATCGCGGCGCCGAGGTCCTCATTCTCGACGAGCCCACCGCGGTGCTCACGCCTCAGGAGGTCGATGAGCTTGCGGCGATTATGCGAAACCTCGCAAGCCAGGGGGAATCCATAATCTTCATCACCCACAAGCTCAAGGAGGTCATGGCCATAAGCGACCGGGTGGCGGTCCTGCGGCGGGGCAAGGTGGTCGGCACCGTGCCCACGCGCGAGACCACCCCCGAGGACCTCGCCAGGATGATGGTCGGCCGCGACGTGGTGCTGTCGATCGACAAGGGGCCGGCAAGGGCCGGTGATGTGGTGCTGCGAGTCGAGGACATCCAGGTGAAGAGCGCGCGGGGCCTGCCCGCCGTGCGCGGTGTTTCCTTCGAGGTCAGGGCGGGCGAGATCGTGGGCGTCGCCGGCATAGAGGGGAACGGCCAGAGCGAGCTGGTGGAGGCGCTCACGGGGCTACGGAAGGTGGCCTCAGGCCGCATCACCGTGGTCGGCAGGGAGATAACCAACAGGCCTCCCCGCGAGGTGATCGGCAAGGGCGTGGGGCATATCCCCGAGGACCGGCAGCGGCGCGGCCTCATTCTTAGCTTCTCCATCGCCGAGAACCTGATCCTCGAGCGATACCACCAGCCTCCGTTCGCGCGCGGGATCAACCTCGACTTCCGTGAGGTGCGCGCGTACGCGCGCAAGGTCATCTCCGAGTTCGACGTCAGGACCCCGGGTGAGAACCTGCGGGTGGGGTCTCTTTCTGGTGGGAACCAGCAGAAGGTCGTGGTGGCGAGGGAGCTTTCACTGGAACCCCGGCTTCTCATCGCGTCCCAGCCGACCAGGGGCCTCGACGTCGGAGCGATAGAGTTCGTCCACAGGAGGCTCGTGGCCCAGCGCGACCGGGGCAAGGCCATACTCCTTGTGTCGCTGGAGCTCGACGAGATCATGTCGCTGGCCGACAGGATCCTCGTTCTCTATGAGGGGCGGATAGTCGGGAGCATGAAGGCTGAGGAGGCCACCGAGGCGGAGATCGGGTTCCTCATGGCCGGCGGGAGGCAGAGGCAGGATACCAGGGCGGGAGGTGAGCGCGATGCCAGAGTCGGGTCCAGGCGCGAGGGCGCCATGGGCGCGGCGCACCCTGCTACAACGTGAGGAGGCCAGGGAGCTCCTCATCCCCGTGCTGGCGGTGGTGCTCGCCCTTCTGCTCGGGGCCGTTCTGGTGCTCATCGGCGGCAAGAGCCCGGTGGCCGCATACTCTGCCCTCCTGCGGGGGGCTTTCGGCGGCACCGGGAACATGGCGGAGACCCTCATCAACATCACGCCACTCATCTTCACCGGGCTTTCCGTTGCGTTCTCGTTCAGGTGCGGGCTTTTCAACATCGGAGCCGAGGGTCAGCTCATCATGGGGCAGGTCGTGTCAGCCTGGGCAGGGTTCGCCCTCGCGGGGCTCCCGGCGGTAGTCCACATGCCCCTCGCCCTGCTGGCGGGCGTGGCCGCGGGCGCCATCTGGGGCGCGGTGCCTGGCTATCTCAAGGCCAGGCTCGGGGTGCACGAGGTCATCAACACGATAATGATGAACTACATCGCGTTGTACCTCAGCCACTACCTTGTGATCGGGCCGCTCAAGGCCCCAGGCCCGCTTCCTGTAACGCCGACGATTGCGCCTGCCGCAAGGCTGTGGAGGTTCTTGCCGCCGACCAGGCTTCACCTCGGGGTCATCCTGGCCGTGGCCGCGGTGTGGCTGGTGTATTGCCTTCTCTTCAGAACCACCATCGGGTACGAGATCAGGGCTGTCGGCCAGAGCCAGGAGGCCGCGCGCTACGGCGGCATCAGCGTCCGGAGGAACATCGTGCTGGCCATGGTCATAAGCGGCGGGCTTGCGGGGGCCGCCGGCGCCGTGCAGGTGCTGGGGCTTCAGTACAAGTTCCTCGACATATTCAGCTTCACCGGCTACGGGTTCGACGGCATAGCCGTCGCGCTGCTCGGCCGGAACCACCCACTTGGGGTGCTGGTGGCGGCGTGTCTCTTCGGGACGCTCGCGCGAGGAGCCATCCTCATGCAGAGCATTGCGAGAATACCGAAGGAGATCATCGGCATCGTGCAGGCGACGATCGTCCTCGTCGTGGCGGCGGACGAGATCATACGGCGCTTCATCATGCCCCGGCGCAAGGCGGCGGCGGCCGGGCAGGCGAGTGCGACCGGAGCGGAGGGGGGAGCTGACCATGGAGCATAGACTCGCGGATGTCACAGTCTATATCGCGCTCGTGGTGTCCACGCTTCGGATGGCCACACCCCTCATCCTGGCCTCCCTTGGCGGGGTGTTCTCGGAGCGGTCGGGCGTTGTGAACATCGCCCTCGAGGGGATCATGCTCGTGGCCGCCTTTATGGGGATGCTGATCTCGTACTTCACCCGCATACCCTGGCTGGGCGTGCTGGGTGCCATGGTTGCGGGAGTAGGCGTCGCAGCAATACACGCCGTGGTGTCCGTAAAGTACAGGGCGGACCAGGTCGTGAGCGGCGTCGCCATAAACATCTTCGCCCTCGGGTTCACAGGGTTCATGCTGAGGAGCGTGTTCCAGCACGCGGGCCAGTCGCCGCCGGTGCCGAAGGTAGCGGACTGGACGATTCCGCTCCTCGAGAAGGTGCCCGTTCTGGGGCCCATGATAGGGAAGCACACGCCCTTTGTGTACCTTGCTCTCATGGCCGTGGCGGCGTCCCACTTCGTCCTCTTCAGGACGGCTCTCGGCCTTCGCATCAGGGCGGTGGGCGAGCACCCGCGGGCTGCCGAGACCGTGGGCATAAACGTCTTCAAGATCCGGTACATGTGCGTTCTGGCGAGCGGCTTTCTCGCAGGCCTTGGAGGCGCGTCGCTGTCGCTGGGCTTTCTCAGCCAGTTCCAGGAGAACATGACCGGAGGGCGGGGGTTCATAGCGCTTGCGGCGATGATCTTCGGCAAGTGGACGCCGCTTGGGTCGCTCGCTGCGTGCCTCCTGTTCGGGTTCGCTGACGCATTGCAGATCCTGTCGCAGACCCTCGGGATACAGGTGATCCCCAGGGAATTCCTGCTGATGGCCCCGTACATCCTGACCATGGCGGCGCTTGCAGGCGTGATCGGCAGGGCGGTTCCGCCGGCAGCGGATGGCGTGCCCTACGAGAGGCAGGGGTAGGGAAGATTCCAGGGAGACAGGCGGCATCGACCGTCAAGACGGCCGGGGAGGCGTGCCGCGAGGGCGCGGTGGGGCTTCCCCGGCCGTGTCTCTTGGCGTCAGCAATTGGCAGACGCCTTTTGCGTGGAAAGGCGGCATGATCGTGGAAAAGCTGAAGGAAGTCTGGCGCCCTGTGTCGAAACAGCCTCTAATGAGCATGAGAGCCATACCCGATTGGAGGAACACGACATGGTTGACGTTCTCATCAAAGGCGGCCCGGTGATGATCCCCCTTCTCCTTTGCTCTGTTCTGGCGCTTGCCGTGGCGTTCGAACGCATCCTTTACATGCTCAGAACCTCGCAGGACCCCGAGCGGGCCTTGCGCCTCATCTCCATCGCGATCGAGCGCGATCGCATGGCTGAGGCTATCGCGGCGGTGCAGCAACTGCGGGGCCAGGTTGGGGCGCTTGCAACGGCGGCGCTCACCAACTCGAAGCGGCCCAGAGCTGAGCTCGAGTCGGAGGTGCGGGCGGCAGGGGACAGGGAGGCGTTTCTCCTCGAGAGCCACCTCCCCATCCTTGACATGGTGGTGACGGTCGCGCCGCTATTGGGGTTGCTCGGCACCGTGCTCGGCCTCATCAAGAACTTCCGGGTCCTTGCCCAGACCCCGCAAATGCTCGAGGCGGGGGCGCTCTCCGCAGGCATAGCCGAGGCCCTCATCACGACGGCTGCCGGGCTCATGATCGCCGCCCCGGCCTTCATACTCCAGGTCTACATCACAGGGCTCATAGACAAGAGGTTGCTGGAGATGGGCGAGTTCGGCTCCAGCCTTGTGGACCTCCTCTCGGAAGGAGTGAGCGAGGGTGAACTTTCGGAGAAACAATCGCAAACGGCCGCGGGTTGAGATGACGCCCATGGTCGACGTGATGTTCTTCCTCATCGTGTTCTTTATGCTTTTCACGACGTTCCGCACCAACCCGGCGGGGCTCAATATCAAGTTGCCGAGGGCGGTGACGGCTACGCCGCAGGAGCAAACCAGGATCGTGGTGGTCATCGACAGGCAGGGTCAGGTGTACCTCAACGACCGGAGGACCTCCATCGAGGGGCTTCGCCAGGACATCGGGCGCAGCATCACGAAGGACCCGAACGAGGTTGTGATCATACGGGCTGACACCACCACGAGGTACTCCAGGCTTGTTGAGGTCATGGACGCAGCGAGGCTCGCCGGGGCAACGCGTCTTGCGCTTGCAGCGGAGAAGCAGAGGTAGGGAAGAGCCGACAGGAGCCGCGAGGGATTCCCGCAAGCCTGCATGGAGAGGACGGTGGCGTGATGAGACAAGACAGCGGAAAGTCGAGGATGGGCCTATCGGTTGCGGCGTCGCTTGCGATCCACGCCGCCGTGATACTGCTTATCCCAATCGCGAGTTCAGGCACGCTCCCGATATACCCTGTCGAGTTCGGCGAGATCGAGCAGACGTTCGAAGCGCCCAGGGCCGGGAGCCCCGACGGCGAGGCCGTCACCATATCCCAGCCTGAGGTGAAGACGAGCCAGCCTGCCGGCCCCGCGGACGGGCAGGAGACGAGCGTGACCGTCAAGCCTGCACCGAAGCCGGCGCCCAGGCCGGAGCCGAAGCCCGCGCCCAAGCCTGCGCCGAAGCCGGAGCCGGCTCCGAAGCCCAAGCCAGAGCCGAAGCCTGTACCGAAGCCCGCGCCGAAGGAGACGCAGCCGCCCGCCGCGAAGGATGAGCCGCTGCAAGGGACGGCAGGCGAGCCGGGCAAGCCCTCGTCTCAGGCAGCTTCCACAGAGCCTGCCACCGCGGGCCAGGGCACCGCTGCAGCCGGCACGGCAGGGGAGAACGTGCTGACGGGGAAGTCCCACGAGACGGTACCTGCTTCGTCAGCCGGCGCCGCGCAAGGGGCGGCGGGCGAGAGGGGCGAGGGAGGGCCCGGGGCTGCCGGGCCACCAACCCCTGCTGAGCCGCCGGCACCCGCTCCGCCATCAGCGCCCGGCGAGGCGGTAGGGCCCGCTGAGGCGGCGGGCCCCGTCGGGCCTGGCGTTGAGCCCGGCGCACCTGCCGGGCCTCCGAAGCCAAAGGGCGAGGAGTTTGGCACAGGGCGGTCGCTGGTGCTTTCGGGCATTCCACCAGTTTACCCGAAAAACGCGCAAAACGAAGGTGTCGAGGGCGCCGTTGCGCTCTCGGTGACGGTTGACGCAAGCGGCGTTGCGACGCACGTTGTGGTGGCGTCAGGGTCGGGAGACCCCCGCCTCGACGAGGCCGCCATGCGAACGGTCTCCAGGGGTTGGCATTTCCAGGCCATCGGATGGCCATACGAGCTCGCTGTTCGCGTGACGTTCCGAAAGGGGTCAGTGGAGCTTGCCTTCGGGGGCGTCACGGTCCTCGGGGACTAGGGGCAGGTGGGCGGCATGGTCCTCGTAATCCACTCGGGAGGGTGAACCAGTGTTACATCGAAAGACGGTGCGGCGCGCGATTCTGCTCGTGCTCATTTCGGCGGCTGCGACAGGCGTGTACGGCCTCCCTGCGCGAGGCGAGACCGGCGCGCTGGCGGCGGCGGCCGGTCCAAATCTCGAGATACGCAACCAGTACATAAGGGTGTTCGTGAACGCCACCGACGACGGCACCGGAAGGTTCGCCGTGGACTCGACGGGCGGCGACCCGCTGAACCCGGCCGATGACGATAAACCCCTCGTATACGGCCGCCCTACACCTTGGACGTCGTACACCACCATCAGGGTGGACGGGATGGATTACGTCTTCGGCGGCCGGACAGAACGCCGCGCCGGCAAAGGTGGGGACTACGGGGTCAGGGTGCTCGGGCCGCAACGCGCCGGAGGCAGCATCGTCGCGGTGTGGAGGTTCGGCGACATCGAGGTGTCGCAGGTGCTCTCCATGGTCAGGAGCACGACCACCGGGCTCCACGATACGGCGAAGATCACATATATCGTCACGAACCAGGGCTCAAGCCCGCGGAATGTGGGGCTGCGCATAATGCTCGACACGATGCTCGGCGCAAACGACGGTGCGCCGTTTCGCGCCAAGGACAGGGCGATCCTCTCTGACACCGTCTTCGGGTCCCGCGAGATGCCCCACTTCTGGCAGGCTTTCGACTCGCTATCCAGCCCTTCGGTGACAAGCCAGGGCACCCTCGCCAGCGTAGAGGTTACTGCGCCTGACCGGGTGCTCTTCACCAACTGGGGGAGCCTCGCTGACGGGGTGTGGGACGCTGATTTTGTTCCGGGGCGTGACTTCATCAGGGCAGGCGAGTACGAGCTCGACAGCGCCATCGCGCTGTACTGGGATCCTGCCCCCCTTGCTCCGGGAGACTCGAGAGAATGCACGACGCTCTATGGGATGGGCGGCATCAGCATCGCCCCGGGCGTGCTGTCGATAGGCGTGACGTCGCCTGCCGAGGTCACGACCGGCAAGGACAGGCCCGCGACCTTCCCCATAGTGGCATACGTGGAAAACTCGGGGCCGACGGTGGCTCTCGACGTCCGCGTGACCCTCGAGTTGCCCGGCGGGCTTTCGCTCGTTCCAGGCGAGCGGCCCGCCCACACGCTGGGCGATCTCCAGCCCGGCGAGACGGCCCAGGTGGCGTGGGAGGTTGCGCCCGAGGTGCGCGACCAGGCCGAGCTCGAGTATTCGGTGGCGGTTGAGGCCGAGAACGCCGAGCGCAACCGGGTGCGACGGGCGGTCAGGGTGCTTGCGCCCCCAAGCTTGCTTGTGCGGGTCGAGTCGCCGGCAGGCTTCGGGGTGAGAGACGACCGGTTCGATCCTTGCCCGCTCGGGGTGAAGGCGCTTGTCGAGAACGCCGGCGGTGCGCCTGCATACGGCGTCAGGGCGACGCTTGCCCTGGGCCAGGGGGTCAGGCTCGCCGAGCGCGAGAAGGCCTCGAGGTTCCCCGGCACTGTGGCGCCTGGCGAGACGTGCGAGGTGGCATGGCAGGTGGTACCGTCCGGCGAGGCCGGAGATTTCGACTACGTGGTCAGGGTTGAATCCCGCAGCGCCGACGACAGGTTTGCCACCGGCCGCGTGCACGTCCCGGAACTCTCTCCGAGGGTGCTGGTGGCGGCGCCGGTTACGCCCCGCCGGGTGGGCGAGTTCCTCGCAGTCGATATCATCGCGAGAAACCTCGCGAGCCTCAGGGAAGCCCGCTTCAGTGTGCGCTTTGACCCTTCAGTGCTTGAAGCCGTCTCAGTGTCCAGGGGGACGGCGTTCGTGGAGGAGGCCGGGATGTCTTACTGGCAGGAAGGGGTGATTGACAACTTGCAGGGTCTTGTTGGAGGCGTGGCAGGTCGGCTCAAAAAGGCGCGGGACACAACTGGGGTCCTTGCGACCGTGAGTTTCCGTGCGAAAGCTCCGGGGGTCTCGCGCATCGTGCTCGAGGACCTGTCGCTTGCCGGCGACGGCGGTCAGGTGGTCTCGAGCCTGGTGGAAGGCGCCTCCGTGACGGTGAGAGAGTAGAACGCGACGGGCTTTGCCCGTCCGTGCTGGGGGGAGCAAAATGAAGAAAGGAATGCTTTTACGAAAGGTTCTCTGCGTTGTCCTGGTATCCGCGGCGCTTCTCGCCGTGCCCTTCGCTGGGATGGCGGCAGATGTCAAGGATGTTCCGAAGGACCACTGGGCGTACCAGGCTGTGAAGACCCTCGTGGAGAAGGGATACCTCGCGGTGTACGGCGACGGCACTTTCCAGGGAACGAAGCCGGTGGACAGATACACGCTGGCGGTGGTCATAGCGAAGATCCTGAAGGAGATCGAGAGCGGAAAGGTGGGCGCGGCCCCGGAGGATATAGAGCTTCTCCGCAAGCTCTCGGGGGAGTTCCGCGGGGAGCTCGTGCAGATTGCGAACGAGATGAGCATCTTCAGGAAATCCCTGGACGAGCAGGGGCGGGCCCAGACGGTCATGAGAGAGGACCTCGCGAAGCTCACCTTCACTCAGCGACAGATGAGGTCCGAGGTGGAGAAGATGATCGCCGACATCACCGCCTCGACCCAGAAGAGCATCGCAGCGGCCGACCAGAGGGCACAGCAGGCCGAAGGCAAGCTGGCCGCGAGGATCGACGAGAACGAGCAGCGCATAGGCCGCCTGTCTGGCGACGTCACCACGGGGTTTGACAACGCCTCGTCTTCGCTCAAGGATCTCGCAGCCCGCATGGAGGCGGGGGACGTCGGCCTTGGCACGCGGCTCGATTCCCACGACGCCAAGCTCTCTCAACTCGATGAGGACCTCTCCGCGTCCATTCTGCGCCTCACCACGCTGGAGCCGCAGGTTGCGCTTCTTACGGAGAGCCTGGTGACTGCGAAGAAGGACCTGGGAAAGAGCATCGACTCGCTGAAGCTGGACCTCGGGGCGGCGAGAGGGGACATCGCGGCCCTGCGAAAGGACATTTCGGCCCTGTCAGCGACGGTGGACGCGCGCGTGGCGGATCTCGGCGCCCGCGACGCGAAGCTGGAGAAGGACCTCGGGGCCCTCGCCGGGAGGACGCTCACTCTCGAAGAGAGCCTTACGACGGAACGCGCGGCGAGGATATCCACGGACACCTCGCTCCAGACCGCGCTCACTGACCTTGCCTCCGACCTTGCGGTCCACAGGGCGCAGACCGCGAAGGACGTTGATTCGCTTCGGAAGGAGAACGGCCTCCTCAAGGTGCTTCTGGCGGCGGTGGCCATTCTCGGCCTCGTGGTCAAGTGAGAAGGTGGCAGGTGTCGTTCATGAAGAGCACCCTCGGGGGTCTTCCCGGTGAATACGCCACGGCGCTTACGGCCCCGTTGGCGAGGTCTATCCGGTGACGGGCCTCCGGCCCGAGCCCGAGGGCGTCGCAGAGCACCATCTTCACGGGCCCTGCGTGGCTCACGACGCAGAATGACTCGTCGGGATGAGCCCTGACGATCCCCATCACCTTCGGAACAACCCTGTCCCTGAGACGGGCGTACGACTCGCCCCCGGGGATGGGGTTGTTCGTCGTGTCCTCGAGCCACCTGGCAACGTCGGCGGGCCTTGCCTTTCGCGCCTCATCGAAGGACAGCCCCTCCCATTCCCCGACGTCGATCTCGCGCAACTCCTCGAGTTGCACCACGGGGATGCCGTGCGGTCTCGCGATGGCCCGGGCCGTCTCGACGGCCCGCGAGAGGTCGCTCGTGTACACGGCAGCGAGGGCTTGCCCCGAAAGTCGCGAAGCGAGCCTCTCGGCCTGGCACACCCCGGCGGGCGAGAGCGGAACGTCGTGATGGCCCTGGTACCTTCGGGTTGCGTTCCACTCGGTCTCGCCGTGCCTTACCAGAAACACGCATGTAGCCACGGGCATCTTCCTCCTGAATGTGCTGGTTTTCGTGCGCTTCGACGCCGCCTGTTCGATCTCCTTCCGTCACGCATCCGTGCCGGGGTCGTCATTAGCCCCCGAAAGACGGCATACAGCCTGTCGGCAGAGGGAGATACTTTCGGCAGGAGGTCGGGTGAGTGCGGCGAATCTCAGGAGATGAGGAGAGTCGGCATGGTACGGGCGTTTGTCTTCGAGGGCCCGAGCAAGACAGTGGGGCCCCTCAATAATGAGCCTGAGATTGAGAAGGCGTCGCGGCGTGGCGAGGGCGTGCTGTGGGTTGACGTCCAGGCACCGACGGAGGAAGAGTTCGAGATGCTCTCGCGCGTTTTCGGCTTTCACCCGCTGTCCATCGAGGATTGCCGGACCTATAGCGAGCTTCCCAAGGTCGACGTGTTCTCCGAGCACCTCTTCGTGGTGACTCATTATGTGGCGGGCAGGCCCGATGACGCCGCGGACGGCAGGCTCTCCCTCGCGGAACTTGACATGTTCATCGGCCGCACGTTCGTGGTGACCGTGCACATGCAGCCCGCGGACATGGTGGACGACTGCATGAAGAGGTTCCGTGACCATGCCGATGTGCCCTCCATGGGGCCCGACTTCCTCGCCTACGCCATCATCGACGCGCTCGTGGACTCGTTCTTTCCGCTCGTCGACCGCTGGGACGACAGGCTGGACGAGATCGAGGAGGGGCTTCTCATGGGGCACACCAGGAACGTCCTCAAGAGGCTGACGACCATGAGGAGGAACATCCTCAGGGNNCCGCAAGAGCGTCGCTCCCACGAGAGAGGTGGTCGGAAGCCTTGCCAGGCGCGACGTGGGGTTCATCTCGGAGCAGGCGGCGTGGTACTTCAGAGACGTGTCTGACCACCTCCTCAGGGTGCACGGCATGCTCGATACAGCCAGGGACGCCNNTAGCCAGCCTGTTCCAGTTATACCTCTCCATGTCGTCCCGCAGGGCCAACCTGGTGATGCAGAGGCTCACCATAGTCGCAACGATATTCCTGCCCCTTACGTTTATCGCAGGAGTCTACGGCATGAACTTTAAGTATATGCCTGAGATCCATTGGAGATACGGCTACCTCATGGCGTGGGTGGTCATGTTGATGGTGGGGGGAGGTTTCCTTGTCTACTTCAGGCGAAAAGGTTGGTTCTGATAGGCCTGACCTCAAGGGACTCATGCCGCACGAGGTGTCCGACTTCGTCGCCGACATGGGAGAGCCCGCCTACAGGGGAACCCAGGTGTTTTCCTGGATGCACAACAAGTGCGCCACATCCTTCGATGAGATGACGAACCTCCCGCTCGCCCTGCGCAGGAGGCTCGGCGAGGTCGCCCGCATGACGAACCTCGAGGTGCTCTCCAGAAGGCCCGGCACGCAAGACACGGCCAAGTACCTGTTCGGCCTCGGCGATGGCAACCAGGTGGAGGCCGTCAGGATGAAGTACACGTACGGCACCTCGGCCTGCGTCTCGACGCAGGTCGGCTGCAAGATGTCGTGCGCGTTCTGCGCGTCTGGTGCGACGGGGTTCGTTCGGAACCTCACTACCGGTGAGATCGTGGANNCAGGTGCTGAAGATGGACCTGGAGCTTTCGCAGACAGGATCCCGAATCGGCTGGGTGGTGCTCATGGGCACCGGCGAGCCGCTCGCGAACTACGGCGCGTCCGTGAAAGCCCTGCGCATATTGGGTGCCGGGGAGGGCCTCAACATCAGCTTTCGGCGTATGACGGTATCGACCTGCGGCCTTGTGCCGGGCATCCGCCGCCTCGCAGAGGAGGGCATTCCCGTCACGCTATCCGTCTCCCTTCACGCCCCCACGGATGAGCTACGCGACGAACTCATGCCCGTGAACAGGCGATACCCCATCCCGGAGCTCCTGGACGCAGCCTCCTTTTACGCCAGCCGCACCGGGCGGCGGATCACCTTCGAGTATGCGCTCATCCGCGATGTCAACGACAGCGAGGCCCATGCGAGCAGGCTCTCTGGCCTNNCTCTCGGGCTTGCTCGCCCATGTCAACCTCATCCCGCTGAACCCGGTGGAGGAGAAGGGCTATCGGCGTCCTCCGCGGGAGAGGGTAATGCGCTTTCTTTCGATTCTGAAGCGGGCGCGGATTCCGGTAACCATAAGACGAGAGCTCGGGCTGGACGTCGACGCGGCGTGCGGCCAGCTTCGTCGCAGGTATTGCAGGTAGGCGGCGGTAGGGGTATACTGCGGCTGGGGCCACGCCCGGCCTTCAGGCTCATCTGGNNCGGGCACACGGGGTATCGGGGGACCTTGTTATGAGCTTCCTGGCGAGAATCGAACGGGCGATCGAGGAGACTATCGAGGGCCTTTTCCGCAAGACTCGCGAGGCGACCCACCCTGTCGAGATCGGGCGGTTCCTCCTGCGGGCGATGGAGGACGAGAAGAGGATCTCCGTGTCCCGCACGTATGTCCCCAACCGCTACAGGGTGAGGCTACACGCGCGCGACGTGGAGTACCTCGGGCCGCTCGCGCGCACGCTTTCCGGCGAGCTTGCGAGCCACGCCGTGTCGCGCGCCCGCCGGCAGGGCTATTCGTTCGTGGGTCGGGTCGAGGTGGAGTTCGTTGCGGACGAGGCCGCGAGGCCGGGCGATGTCAGGGTTGACGGGTTCTTCGTTGAGGATGCGGAGGAGCCGCCGGACCACACGACGGACTACCGACCCGATGACACAAACCGCACGCGCCGGTCCTACGCGGCCGGGGAGGGCGAGCCCGGCGGGTTACCGCGAGGATGCAAGCGGCCAGACGAAGGTGCCGCGGATGAGGCCTGCCAGACGCGCGTATCCGGGCTCCTCGCTCCCGAGCCAAAGCGGCGGCAAGGGCAACCGTATCTGGTATTACGGTGTGGTGCAGGCCAGGAGCGGGTGGTCCCCATCGGCGGCGAAACGGTAACCATCGGCCGATCCGGCTCGTGTGATATCGTCATCGAGGATCCGGGTGTCTCCCGCCGCCACGCCGAGATCGCGCGCGACGGCGGGCGGTTCTATGTCACGGACCTCGGGAGCACCAACGGCACGTACGTCAACGGGAGGAAGGTATCGAGGCAACTCCTGGCTGACGGGGACCTTGTGAGCTTCGGCAAGGTCGCGGCCCGCTTCAAGGAGGCGTGACCTATGGCGTTCATCTGGCTCCTTGCACGCCTCGCTCTCGCCGGCCTGATATGCCTGTTTCTATACCGGGGGACCCGGATGGCGGGGCTTTGCGTGGAGCCGAGGGAGTTCGCGCGCGGGCCCGGGGATCTCGAGGTCGAGGCCGGGCCGGGGGTTCCGTCGCCGGGGGAGCGTCTTCCCCTGGGGTCGGTCACTGTCCTCGGGCGGTCGCCCGAGAGCGACATCATCATTCTCGACCCGTACGTATCGGCCAGGCACGCCGAGATCGTGCTGGCGGGCGCGGGATTCATCCTGCGCGACCTGGGCAGTGCCAACGGCACTTACGTCAACGGCAGGAGGCTTCGCCGGAAGCGCGTTCTGCGGAGAGGAGACCGGCTGGAGCTTGGCGATACGGTATTTCGGTTCCGGGGGTGAGCGTCATGCAGGCCTCTGCCCGAACAGATGTGGGGCTCGTAAGACCGATGAACGAGGACGACTACCTCGTTGGGGACAGCGTGTTCGCCGTGGCTGACGGGCTCGGCGGGCACGAAGCGGGTGAGATCGCAAGTCGGATGGCTGTGCGCTTGCTGCGGGAGTTCAGGCCTCCGGAGGGCGCGGACCCGGGAGTCGCCCTGGGGGAGGCCCTCGAGGGGATCAACCGGGTCGTCTACAGGCGGTCCGTTGACGACCCTGGCTGTGAGGGAATGGGCACCACGCTCACCGTCCTGTTCATGGCCGGCGACAAGGCGTACATAGGCCACGTCGGCGACAGCAGGGCGTACCTCATAAGAGACAACAAGGTGTACAGGCTCACCGAGGACCACTCCATCGTCGGCGAGCTCATCCGCATGGGCATGCTCTCCGAGCCCGAGGCGAGAGCGCATCCCCAGCGGAACTTCCTCACCCGCGCCATCGGCACCCAGCCTGACGTGGACATCGAGGTCGCCTACTGCAAGCTGGCGGCGCGCGACCGGTTTCTTCTCTGCACCGACGGCCTGTCCGGGGCGGTCGATGACAGCGAGATACTGCGGATAATGACCTCGGCGCCCGATCCGAAATCCGCCGTTGACCAGTTGGTCGAACTTGCGATGCGCGGAGGCGGGCGCGACAACATCACCGCTGTGGCGGTGTTTNNTCCTGCCATGATGCGTGACGCGGCCCTGCCGGGCCGGGGGCCATCCCCTCCTGACACCCTCTTTGCCACCGCTCTTCTCCCGGGAATGCTTGCCATCCTCATGGCGACGCTAGCCTCCGGGAACCTCGAGCGGTCACCGGGATGGCTTGTGCTGGGCGGGTTCGCCGGCGTGTTCCTGGCATGCCACATCCTGCTCGGCCGGGGGCGCCGGGCTGGCGATCCCGTGATGTTCTCGATTGTCGCCTTCCTCTCGGGCCTCGGCCTTGCGGAGGTTCTCAGGCTCGACCCGGGGCTTGCCGCAAGACAGGTCGGGCACCTCGCCATGGGGGTCGCGCTCACGTGGGCGCTGGTGACGCTCATCCCGGACCTCCGGGCGCTCGAGAGGTACAGGTTCATTGCGGCAGCGGCGGCCTGCGTGCTATTGGCAACCACCATAATCTTCGGCGTCGAAGCGGGAGGTGCGAGGTCGTGGCTTGACCTGGGGTGCGTGGCGGTGCAGCCCTCGGAGGCTGCGAAGGTACTAATGGTGCTGTTCTATGCGGGGTACCTGAAGGACACTAAGGTGCTCCTGCGGAAGTCGTCAAGGAGGGTCTTCGGGCTTCTCCTGCCGGACGTCTCCTATGCGGGGCCGCTGGCGCTGATGTGGGGCCTTGCCCTCGTGCTCCTGGTGTTCCAGAGGGACCTCGGGGCGGCAGTGCTGTTCTTCGGCGTCTTCCTGCTGATGCTCTACGCGGCATCCGGGAGGGCATCATATGCGCTCGGAGGCGCGGTTCTCCTCGTGGCGGGCGGGGCCGCATGTTCCTGGCTGTTCCCGCACGTGAGGGCCAGGTTCATCGTGTGGCTCGACCCATGGCGGTTCATGGACGCCGGCGGCTACCAGGTGGTGCAGTCGATGTTCGCCGTGGCGGGGGGAGGCATCATTGGGGTGGGGCCCGGCCGCGGAATGCCGGGGGTCATCCCCGCGGCCCCGACGGACTTCGTCTTCGCCGCCGTATGCGAGGAGATGGGCCTGGTGGGCGGCCTCGCGGTCATCGGGGCATACGCGCTGCTGGTGTACAGGGGGCTTCTCTGGGCCTCCCGGGCCCGCGACGACTTTCGGGCGCTCGTCGCCGCGGGCATGTCGTCGCTCATCGGGCTGCAGGCCCTCACCATAATCGGCGGGGTGCTGGGGCTCGTCCCGCTCACCGGGGTTACTCTGCCGCTTATGAGCTACGGCGGTAGCTCGATGATCGCGAGTTTTGTCGCGGTGGCGCTGATGCTTCGTGCCGCGCGCGAGGAGCAGGAGGAGCAGGAGGAGGCGAGGCTGCAGCTTGAAGGATAGCGTCCGCCGGATCTCCGTCGCGTTTCTCATAGCCTTTGTCGTGGTCGCAGCGAGGCTCCTTTTCATCGGCGTCGCCCGCGGGCGGGACCTCGCTGCCCACCCGCGCAATCCCAGGGTGAGCGCGGTGAGGCGGGACATCGTGCGGGGAGGGATATACCTCTCCGGCGGCGAGGTCGTTGCAAGGGACAGCGCGCCCGGCGGCCCGAGGCTCTACACGGGCCCGCCCGGCCTTGCCCACCTCACAGGCTACGAGGACGCCAGGTACGGCACCGCGGGGCTCGAGGCCAGCTACAACTCGGATCTCCTCGGGCTTGCAAGGCGCGGCTGGATCGGCGGCCTCGCGAGGGGCCTTCTCACCAGCGGCCCTGGGCGCGGTAACGACATCGTCCTCACAGTGGATGCAGGCGTGCAGCGGGCCGCCGAGCGGGCGATGGCGGGGCGGCGGGGTGCTGCCGTGGCGCTCGACCCGAGGACCGGCGCCGTCCTCGCGTTGGTGAGCAATCCCGGCTTCCGGGCGGCGCGGATCTCGTCGGAGTGGGAGCATCTCGTGAAGGACGAGACGAGCCCGCTTTTCAACAGGGCGACTCTCGGGTTATACCCGCCTGGATCGGCGATAAAGCCGATCGTCGCCGCGATAGCCCTGTCCTCCGGACGGGTCAGCCCATCGGACGGGTTCAGGTGCGAGGGTGCGATAAAGGTGGGGACGGGCCCGGGCGACGCGCGCGAGGTATCGTGCCCCGGCGGCCGGGCGCACGGGGATGTCGACCTCGCATCCGCCATCGCGAGCTCGTGCAACGTGGCGTTTGCCCAGATCGGCTGGCGCATTGGCCGGGAGAAGCTGTATAATGGTTTTCGGAGCTTCCGTTTCGGAGATACTCTGCCCTTTGACGTTCCGGCCGCAGCGGGCGCCATCGCGACAGGTGGCGGCCTCGACAGGGCCGCACTGGCGCAGATATCCATTGGCCAGGGCACGCTTGTGGCGAGCCCTCTCCAGATGGCCTGCGCCATCGGAGCGCTTGCGAACGGGGGCGTGATGCGCCGCCCGTACGTGGTTTCCGAGGTGCGCTCCCCTGACGGCGCGGTGCTCGGCAGGACGCCCATCACGATACTGGACGTGCCTGTGGCGGCGACTGTCGCCCGCTGCGTCAGCGACATGATGGTTGAGGCGGTCGACCGGGGCACGGCGCGCGCGGCGGCCCTGCCGGGAGTGAGGGTCGCGGGCAAGACCGGCACCGCCGAGAACCCGCACGGCGCGCCCCACGCATGGTTTGTGGGGTTCGCGCCGGCGGACGACCCGCGCTGCGTGGTGGCGGTGGTAGTGGAAAACGGCGGCTCGGGCGGGCAGGTGGCCGCGCCTGTGGCCCGCGAGATCCTGCGCTCGGCGCTTCAGGACGCCCTGCGGTGAGGCAGGCGAGGTGAAACAATGATAGAGGAGGCCCTTGGGAGAAGGTACAGGATCCTGTCCAGGGTGGGCGAGGGTGGCATGGCCGAGGTGTACAGGGCCCGCGACTCTGTGCTCAACCGGATCGTGGCCATAAAGGTCCTCAGGCCCCAGTTCGCGTCCGACGAGGAGTTCGTGGAGAGGTTCCGCAGGGAGGCGCAGGCGGCGGCAAGCCTATCCCACCCGAACATCGTGAGCATCTACGACGTGGGCCAGGACGGTGACCGTTACTACATCGTGATGGAATATGTGAGCGGCCGAAGCCTGAAAGATGTTATACGCGAGCATGGGTCGCTCCCTCCCGAGAAGGCGGCGTGGATCGCGTTGCAGATCCTGGCGGCGCTGGAGCACGCCCACGAGAACAACATCGTCCACAGGGATATCAAGCCCCACAACATTCTGGTGACCGCCGACGGCAGGGTCAAGGTGACCGACTTCGGCATAGCCCGCGCCACGAGCACGTCCGCGCTCACCGAGACCGGGACCATCATCGGCACCGTGAACTACTTCTCTCCTGAGCAGGCAAAAGGCGATACGGTGGGAGTTGGCTCCGACATCTACTCGCTGGGCATCGTCCTCTACGAGATGCTCACCGGCAGGGTGCCGTTCAGGGGGGATACCCCCATATCCATCGCCCTTCAGCACCTCCAGAGCGTTGCCATCCCTCCTTCAGAGCTGAAACCCGGGGTGCCGAAAGACCTCGACAGGATAGTCATGAAAGCCCTGGAGAAAGACGCCTCCCGCCGCTATCAGCATGCGCGCGACATGGTGCGCGCCCTGGAGAAATACGCATCTCCGGTAAGCGGCGTCGAGATGGGCGAAGGCACCGGGGCTCTGGGCAAGGGAGGCGGGCCGGCTGAGGCTCCCACTGAGATCTTCAGGGCGCCTGCACCACGCGCCGCAGAAGGAGTGGATGACACCCTGGCAAGACCCGCCAAGGCTTCGCAAGGTTTCACAAGGGCCCTCGTGACAACCGTGGCTGTGGCCGTGGTTGTGCTTGCGCTTGCGGCGGTGGCCGTCGTCAAGCTGCCGGAATGGCTGTACGTCGAGGAGATCCGGGTCCCCGACTTCACAGGCAAGACGCTGGACGACGCCAGGCTCCTGGCGGAGCAGGCCGGCCTGCGGCTGGACGAGCCTGACAGGCGCTACGATGCCTCCGCCCCGCCCGACTCCATCATCTCTCAGCGGCCTTCACCATACGAGAAGGTCAAGCTGAACAGCAGGATAACCCTGGTGGTGAGCATGGGCAAGGAGATGGTGGAGGTCCCTGACCTCAAGGGCATGGACCTCCGGCAAGCCATGCTCGAGCTCGAGCGGCTCGAGCTCAAGGCGGGGGTGCAGTCCGAGGAGTACAGCTCCGAGGTGGAGCGCGGGCGCGTGGTATCGCAGTCACCCGAGGCAGGGAGACGCGTGGAGAAGGGCGTTCCGGTGGACATCGTGCTTTCGGGCGGGCCTGAGCCAAACGTCGTGACCGTGCCCGACCTGGCAGGCAGCACCATCCCGGAGGCCGAGTCCAGGCTGGCGGCGGCCGGGCTCGTGAAGGGCAACGTGACCGAGGAATCGCGGGAGGGGGCTGGCCCCGGGCTCGTCCTCGGGCAGGCTCCGCCGCCCGGCCAGGAGGTGCAGCGCGGCACGCCTGTGGATCTCGTCGTGTCCGCGGGCGCGGGTGACTCGTCATCGATTCTCGATGCCATAACACCCATTTCGACGCTGGTCACCATCGTCGTGCCTCCAGGCGCTGACCAGCAGGAGGTCAGGATCAAGATCAACGACTACTACGGCGAAAGGGACTACTACGTGGGCATGCACTCGCCCGGAGAACGCATCGAGAAACAGGTGAACGCATGGGGCAGGAAGGTGAGGATCAGGGTCTACATCGCCGGGGTCCTTTACAAGGACGAATGGGTGCCGAGAGGATAGCGGGAGGGCGGTGAATGCCTGAAGGGCGGGTTATCAGGGCTTACGCCGGGCATTACTACGTGGACTCGGAAGGGACGACGCATGACTGCGCGGCCCGGGGCAGGCTTCGCAGGGAGGGCAAGGATGTGCTGGTGGGGGACATCGTGTCCTTGAGTGTGGCCGGGCCCGGGACCGGGGTCATCGAGGACGTGCTTGCGAGGAAGTCGCGTCTTTCCAGGCCTCCCGTGGCCAACGTGGACCAGGCGGTGATCGTAATGGCATGCACCGACCCCGAGCCCGACCTCGAGCTCCTCGACCGCATGCTCGTGGTGGTGGCCTCCGCGGGGCTGGGCGCCGTGATATGCTTCAACAAGATCGACCTCGTGAGCGAATATGCCTCGAGGAAGCTGGCGAGGCCCTACCGGCGCGCGGGGTACGCTGTGGTGCGGGCGAGCGCGAGGGCAGGCTGGGGCCTAGGGATGCTGCGAAAGGCGCTTGCCGGCAAGGTCTCCGTCTTCTCTGGCCCGTCGGGCGCCGGCAAGTCGGCGCTCCTCAACGCCCTCGAGCCCGGGTTGCGCCTTCGATGCGGCGAGATCAGCGCGAGGACCGGGCGCGGCAGGCACACCACGCGCTACTCGGTGCTCCTCGAGGTGGGGCCGCAAGGGTATGTGGCGGATACGCCGGGGTTCTCCAGGCTCGACCTGGATCTTGCGGGCCTTCGCCGGGGGGATCTCGACGACTTCTTCCCTGAGTTTGGCGAGCTGCGCGGCGGCTGCAGGTTCGCGGGGTGCCTGCACCACAAGGAACCAGGGTGCGAGGTGAAGGCCGCGGTGGCGTCAGGCGAGGTATCCTCGTCGCGCTACGAGCACTACGTCAAGTTTCTTGAAGAGATCATCGAGGCGGAGAGGAAGGGAAGGCGTTGGTAAGGATAGCTCCGTCTATACTCTCTGCAGATTTTGCGCACCTTGCCGATGAGGCCGCCCGCGTGGAGCCGTGCGCGGACCTACTGCACGTTGACGTGATGGACGGGCACTTCGTCCCCAACATCACCGTGGGTCCGCCGGTGGTGGCATCGCTGCGGTCTGCGACCAGGCTTCCCCTGGACGTCCACCTCATGATCGCGAACCCCGATTCCTACGTCGGCGATTTCGCAAGGGCCGGGGCATCGATAATCACGGTCCACGCCGAGGCCACGCCTCACGTTCACAGGACCCTGCAGGCCGTGCGGGCCGCGGGCGCGAAGGCCGGCATCGCCGTCTGCCCCGCGACGCCCGTGGCTTGCCTGGAGCATGTCCTCGACCTCGTTGACCTCATCCTCGTCATGACGGTGAACCCCGGTTTCGGCGGGCAGGAGTTCATCCAGGCGATGCTGCGAAAAATCGAGCATGTGAGGAGGATAGCGGAGGCAGCCGACAGGGCCTTCGACATCGAAGTGGACGGGGGCATATCCGATGCCACTGCACCCCTCGTGGTGAAGGCGGGCGCGAACGTGCTGGTCGCCGGGAACTTCGTGTTCGGCGGCGGCGACCCCTGTGCGAACGTCGAGAGGCTGAGGCACAGCGCGTCCTCGGCGTTGCCGTCCTGCTGACGGGATTGGGGCGGAGCGGCGCGGCGCCAGGCCGCCAACCGGAGAGGGACACCGCACATGCCCATTGCCATGTTTGCCTGATGTTTGCCCTCGCATAAGGCGGGGGCATTGTGTTATAATTGCTGCTAGCCCGTGGGATGCCGCGGGAACCCGTGGGAGGGAGACCAGTGAAGGTATTCGGCCTCGATGTCACCAAGATCATACTTGCGTTCCTCGCAACGTTCGGCATCCTCACAGGAGGTCGGATTGCCGCCTATCACGTGCAAGTGGAGAGACCTCTCGAGGCGTTCCTCTCGGAGCGGTCGGATGTTGCGGAGTATCGGCTGGCGAAGGGCGTGTCGGAAGGGCCGGAGGTGCACGTGCAGCTCCGTGATGTCGCGGACATCCAGGCCGCCTATGTGGACCTGTACACAGGTCTTGCGCGCGTCACTGGAAAGGCGCCGTCCCTCGTTATCGAGGACGCCCGAACAGGCGAGCTTAGCGCCGTATACCAGCGCATGCGCCTTGCCATCGAAGAGGGGATGGCTCGAGGCACCTTTCAGGAGATGGCAAGGGCCATAGATTCCAGGGCTAGAGGGGCGCACCTCGACAGGTGGGGCGTGTACGTTGACTCCGGAAACGTTTACCTGCAGTTACACAAGCGCGGGCGGTTTCTGTACGAGGTGATTCCGAGGCAAGCGCGCCCGTTATCGCAGGACGATGCCGCGTCGGGGTCGGCCGCGNNGCAGGCAGGCAGGTAAGTAGGTACGTAGGTGACGGCTCGCTGGTGGGCGGGTGGCCAGGTCCGTGATCATGCTTTCGCTTGTTGAGGAGTGATAAGGTTTCAAAATGCTGAAGGAGATAGGCGTGGGGGCGTCGCTGGCTGTGGCCACGTTCCTCGTCGCCTCAGGTTATAACATAACTCCCATACTGCTGCTTTTCGGCATCGGGGCCGTCCTGTACTATCTGCAGCTCGGCCCGGGGGTCGGTAGGCGCTTCCAGGTGCTTGGTCAAACCCGGCACGGGCCTGCGGTTCCCGGGGTATCCTTCAGTGATATCGGTGGGCAGGAGGTCGCGAAACGAGAGCTCCTGGAGGCGCTGGAGTTCGTGGTCAATGCAGACAGGGTGAAGGCCCTCGGTATTCGTCCCTTGCGCGGCATACTGCTTACTGGTCCACCGGGCACGGGCAAGACGCTTCTTGCAAAGGCCGCTGCAAGTCACACCGGTAGCGTATTCCTGGCCGCCAGCGGGTCGGAGTTCGTTGAGATGTACGCGGGCGTCGGCGCCCAGCGGGTGCGCCAGCTCTTTGGCACTGCGCGGACGCGCGCCGCCCATGAGAAGCGCGGCAGCGCCATGATATTCATAGATGAGATCGAGGTGCTCGGCGGCAAGCGCGGAAAGCACACGAGCCATCTCGAATATGACCAGACGCTCAACCAGTTGCTGGTCGAGATGGACGGCATGAACCCGTACGACGATGTGAGGATCCTCGTGATAGGCGCCACGAACAGGGCCGACCTCCTTGACCCGGCGCTTCTACGTCCGGGGAGGTTCGACCGGGTCGTGCAGGTCAACCTGCCGGACCGCGAGGGGCGCCTGCACATCCTCGGCATTCACACCAGGGGCAAGCCCCTTGCCGACGACGTGGACCTGGAGGAGGTCGCAAGGGACACGTTCGGGTTCTCCGGGGCTCACCTCGAGAACCTCGTCAACGAGGCGGCCATCCTGGCCATGCGTCAGGGCAAGAGCGCCATCGGACCGAAGGAGTTCAGGGACGCCATGGACAAGGTCATCATGGGCGAGAGGCTAGACCACCGCCCGAGCAGGGCGGACCTGGAGAGGATCGCGTTCCACGAGGTCGGGCACGCCCTCGCGAGCGAGGTGCTCCGTCCCGGGTCGGTGTCCACGATCACCGTGACATCGCGGGGGAAGGCGCTGGGTTACACCCGGCAGACGCAGAAAGAGGACCTGTGCCTCTACACCCGTGATTACCTCGAGGACCAGCTCGCGGTGCTCCTGGGCGGCGCGGTCGCCGAGGAGGTACGGTTCGGGACCAGGTCCACCGGCGCGACGAACGATTTCGAGCAGGCGCTGGACATCGCAAAACGGCTGGTGGGAGCCGGGATGTCGCCGCTCGGCGTGGTAAACGTGGACGAGATCCCAAGGCAGCTCTATCACGAGACGATGAGCTCCATCCTCAAAGGACAGGAGCGGAGGGCCCGGGAGATCCTCGAGTCCAGGAAGGGCGTTCTCGTGGAAGCCAGCGCGGCGCTCCTGGAGAATGAGAAGATCGACGGCGACGAGTTCAGGGAGATGCTCGGGCAGGGTCCCGGAGGCCTAACGTGATGACCTTCGTCACGGTCCTCCGGTCTTCGGGTCCTCTGGCCGGGTGAAAGGCCGCGCCCTGACCCGGCTCGCCGCGACGGGAGGTGATCGTCGTGAGAGCTGAGATACTTTCGATCGGAACGGAGTTGCTCCTAGGGGATATCGTGGACACAAACGCCGCCTACATCGGGCGGAGGCTGGCAGAGATCGGCGTTGACGTCTTCCACAGGGCCACCGTGGGCGATAACACGGAAAGAATCGTCGGCGCCATCGGTGATGCGCTCGCCAGGGCGGACGTGGTGATCACCACAGGGGGGCTCGGGCCGACCGAGGATGACCCCACCAGGGAGGCCGTCGCCGCGGCCCTGGGAGTGTCCCTGGAGGTCTCCGAGGAGGCGAGGCGTCATGCGGAGTCGCTGCTGGCAAGGGCGGGGCACGAGGCCGCGAGCGAGAGCGCGGCCCGTCAGGCGCTGGTACCCGGGGGCGCCAGGATGATCGGAAACGACCGGGGCACGGCCTGCGGGTTCATAGCGGAGAAGGGCGGGAAGGCGGTCATCTCCATGCCGGGCGTTCCCGGCGAGATGCGCGGGATGATCGAGTCCACGGTCATTCCATACCTGCGCAGCAGGATGGGGCGCGCGGGGAGCGTTATACGGTCAAGGGTGCTCAAGGTTTGCGGCCCGGGGGAGGCCACGGTTGAGGACGCGGTGCGGGATCTTCTGCACGGGAAGGCCAACCCCACGGTGGCGCCGCTTGTATCCCTGGGTGAGGTCGAGCTCCGCGTGACGGCGAAGGCCAGGTGTTCCGAGGAGGCGGACGCCATGATCGCGGCGGTTGAGGCCGAGATCCGGGCGAGGCTGGGGGATGACGTGTACGGCGCAGGTGATGACGAGATCCAGGATGCCGCGGTGCGTCTACTCGCCGAGAGGAAGCTCACCTGCGCGGTGGCGGAGTCCGTCACCGGCGGCCTTATCGCCCACAAGCTCACCGAGGTGCCGGGCTGTTCTGAGGTGCTCGGTCTTGCAGTGACCAGCTACAGCAACGATGCCAAGCGGGAGGTGCTCGAGGTTCCAGCCGCCGCCCTCAGGAGACATGGGGCTGTGAGCCGCGAGGTGGCGATAGCGATGGCGAAAGGGGCCATGGCGCTTGGCGGCGCCGACGTGGCCGTTTCAACGACGGGAATCGCGGGGCCTTCGGGCGGGAGCGTCGCAAAGCCTGTGGGCCTCGTCTTCGTGGGCCTTGCGTGGCGCCAGGGGGTCGCCTGTGCCAGGCTCAGCCTGTTCGGCACGCGCAGCGAGATCAAGGAGAGGGCCGCCAGAAAGGCGCTCGACCTTCTGCGCAGGCACGTTCTGCGAAGATGGTAAGCATGGCGGGCGGTCGTCAGCCGACCCGTCGGGGCGTGGCCCGCGCGACGTGCAGATCCCGGGGTATCGCCGCCGCTGCCGCCACCCGGGCCGTTACCCGTGCCTCCTGGGTCTTCGTGGCGCTCGCCTGTGTGTTTGCGGCCATCAACCTGTTCGGGTCCATCTCCTACAATGTGGCCGGCCTCGACATCCGCATATCGGCTCGCGTCGGAGCTCCTGGCTACAGCAGGCTGGCCATCCCTCCCGTCGGACGGGTCGAGGCGCGGACGCACCCCACGCCCGTGCAACTGGAGGCGGCCCTCGAGAACATCGACCCCGGCATGCTCCAGGATGCCATCTCGCGGGGTGAAGCCCCCTCCAGGATCAGCCGGCAGTTCAGGGACGATTCCAGGCGGCTCGTGACAGCCTTCGTGCTCAGGATAGCCCTGCTTGCGATGGCGGGGGGAGCCTTCGGCGCGGCGGCAGCATCAGGCTGGAGGATACGGAGGGTGCTGGCCGGGGCAGCGGTTGGCCTTGCCGCGAGCCTCACTCTCCTCGGCCTCACGTATGTCACGTTCGACCAGCGCCGGCTTGCGAACCCCCGGTACGAAGGTGTTATCGAGGCAGCCCCCTGGATGCTGGGTCTCCTTGACGGCAGCCTCTCGAAGGCGGAGGGGGCCGCGGGAAGCATCGAGACGATCACCAGCAACATCCGCACGTTCTTCGACAGGGCCGAGGCGTTCCACGAGCTTGCAAGCGACAGGCCTTTCGTGAGGGTGCTGCACGTGTCGGACATTCACAATAACCCCCAGGCATTCGACTTCGTCGCCCAGGTTGTAAGGAGCTTCAAGCCGGATTTCATCGTCGATACGGGCGACATCACCGACTTCGGCACCATTCCGGAGGCGAGGATGGCGGCGAGGAGGGTGCGCGCCCTCGGCGTCCCATACGTCTTTGTCCCGGGCAACCATGACTCGCCGGAGGTGGCGCGGGTGATGTCGACCGATGGGGGCGCGATACTGCTGGCTTCCGGCGTTGTTGAGCTGCGGGGAATACGCATCGCGGGCCTCGGGGATCCCGGGTCGCTTCGAGACGACATGGCACCGTCCAGCGCGGAGGAGCTGCGCCGCGCCAGAGGACGCATCGCAGCCCTCCTCGGCACCGACCCCGACCGCGCGGGAGAGACGCCCGACATGCTTGCCGTGCATGACCTGCGCGCCGCCGAGGGCGCCCGGGGGAAGGTCCCGGTAGTGCTTTGCGGACACGACCACCGTCTTTCTGTGACCCTGAGGGACGGTGCGGCAATCATTGATGCCGGGACCACCGGGGGCGCGGGCATCCGGGGCCTGCAGGTGGAGGGGGGAGTGCCGCTCAGCGTGGCTCTTCTCCACTTCGCCGTGAATGGCCCTCCCGCCGGCGGGCGGCCGGGCGGCCGAGCGGCGGAGCTTGTCGCGGTTGATACCATCCGGATCCTCGGCGAAAGACAGGGGTTCGACCTCGAGCGGAGGGTGGTGGGGCCGGCTTTCGCGGATGAGCCCGGTAACGAGAAAATCGTGCCGGGGCAGCATGGTAAAAGCAGGAAATGATGGTCTCGTGTAGAAGACCCTATTAGTCAGTGATCGGGGGGTACCGATGTGACATCCATCCGGTGCTTCATCGCCGTCTTTCTGGACCCGGCGCTTCGATCGCAGGTGGCAGCGGTAGAAAGGCATCTTGCCCAGAGTGGGGCGGACGTGAAGTGGGTCGAGCCCGAGAACCTCCACTTCACCGTGAAGTTCCTCGGGGACGTTGAGGAGTCCCGCCTGCTGACCATAGGAGGGGTTCTTCGAGCTTGCATGGCAGACACCCGGCCGTTCGAGATGGACCTGGGGGCCCTCGGCGCCTTTCCCGGCATGAGAGACCCGCGCGTCATATGGGTCGGGGTGAATGGCGGCCGCGAGCCTTTCGTGGCTCTGGCCCGCGCGGTCGAGGAGGCCATGAAGGCGGAGGGGTTCAGGCGTGAGGGCAAGGGGACCTCGCCGCACCTCACTATAGGGCGGGTGAGGTCCGGGCGCAACCTCGACGCGCTCGTGGACCGGCTCTCGACGGGGTCTCCCCTGGACGGCTCCATGATGGTTGACAGGGTCCAGTTGACAGCGAGCGAGCTTACGAACCGGGGGCCGCTGTACAGGCCGGTAGAGGTCGTTACGCTTGTCTGAGGCCGACACCTGTCTCGGGCGGAGAAAGACGGCGCAGGGGCGAGCAAGGGGAAGACAACTGGCGAACATACGTTCCGATGATGGCCCCGGAAGGCAAAGGGCTGTTTTGGCCGACAAATCGCCTGTCGCGGATATTGTGACAGTTGCGAGAGTAGGGTACAATCTATTTGTGTGGACATGCCCTGATTCCAGGCCTCAAGGGGGCGCCGGGCCGCGCGGGGGCGGCGTCCGCAGAGTGCGGCACGGCCACCCCAGGGCGCGCTGACCCGCGGTGAAGCGGCACAGGCCTGTCGCGGTCCGCGCAGGTGTGCAAAGCCCCTGGCAATAGACACATTCGTGAGAAGGAGGAACCCAATGGAAAAGGAAAAGGCTCTCGAGATGGCCTTGGCACAGATAGAGAAGCAGTTCGGAAAGGGCTCCATCATGAGGCTGGGCGAGGCCGACGCCCGCCTTGCCGTGGAGGCGATCCCCACCGGCGCACTGTCGCTCGATATTGCTCTCGGGATCGGCGGGATGCCCCGGGGAAGGGTGATAGAGATATTCGGCCCTGAGTCGTCCGGCAAGACCACCGTGGCTCTGCACGTCATCGCAGAAGCGCAGAAAGCAGGGGGGATCGCCGCATTCATCGACGCCGAGCACGCCCTTGACCCCATCTACGCGAGGAGGCTCGGGGTGGATACCGACAATCTCCTCATCTCCCAGCCTGACACCGGCGAGCAGGCGCTGGAGATCGCGGAGGCGCTTGTGCGTAGCGGCGCCGTTGACGTCGTGGTCATTGACTCGGTGGCCGCTCTCGCGCCCCGGGCGGAGATCGAGGGCGAGATGGGTGACGCGCACGTGGGGCTTCAGGCGAGGCTGATGTCGCAGGCGCTTCGAAAGCTCACTGCGGCCATCGGCAAGTCGCGCACGTGCGCCATATTCATCAACCAGATCCGCGAGAAGGTCGGGATCATGTTCGGGAACCCCGAGGTCACCCCGGGAGGCCGCGCCCTCAAATTCTATGCGACGATCCGGCTCGAGGTAAGGCGCGTCGAGGCACTGAAGCAGGGTCAGCAGATGATAGGCAGCCGCACCAGGGGGAAGGTGGTCAAGAACAAGATCGCGCCGCCCTTTCGTGAGGCCGAGTTCGACATCATATACGGCCAGGGCATTTCCCGCGAGGGGAACGTACTCGATCTCGGTGAGGCCAACGACATCATAACGAGAAGCGGCACCTGGTACTCTTACGGTGACGTCAAGCTCGGCCAGGGCAGGGAAAACGCCCGCGAGTTCCTCCGGGATAACCCCGACCTTGCTGCCGAGATCGAGAGCAAGATCCGGCATCTCGCGGGGCTCAAGCTTCCACAGCCCAGCGCTACAAGCCAGGCTGAGGGCGAGACGAGTTGATCGTGCGCGCTCGCATCGGCAAGGGTAGCCTACGTGGCCGGCGCGCGCAGGTCTTCCCCGCGTGCGTGGGGGAGAACCCCCAAGTACGCGCGACAGGAGGGGGGAGGATTCGACACCTCCCCTCGTTCTGCTGTACCGCCGCATGTACTTCGCGGCGCGGCCCGAAGCCTGTCGCGCGCAAGAAGGAGTTTTCGACAAAGACGAGAACGTTTAGGTGTCGGGGCAGGCGCCGTGGCCCGCATGCGTGCCGCCGGTCGGCGGGCACGTGCGGGCATGCCAGGGGCGGGCGAGGCCAATAATGTCAACCACCCCGGACTGAAGTCCGAGGCTCGGGGTGGAAGGTAGACTCAAGCCTCACGGTTGACCAGCCTCAGGCACCGGAGCCAAAGGACAAGGCGCTGAAGGTGCTGCGTTATCCAGGTTACGACACCCTGGGGTACTTCTCCAGCTCCAGCTCCAGGCCCTGTCGCCAGCGGTTAAACAGCTAGCTCGGGGTAGTGCAAGCGGTGCTGCTGGCAGAGCAAGCCGGGATAACATTGGCGAGGAGAGACGGCAGAGAAGTCTCATCTGCCGCGTCACAAGCCCCTTACGGGGACGGGTGCGGGAGATTGCTCTTCCGCACCCAGCAAGAAAGGAAGGCAAGGCGCATTCCTCCTCCCAATGAATTGGGAGGCTTCCTGCGCCGATTTCGGTGAAATTCTAAGAACATGGTAAGTAGACTTACAAGAGAAGGTGATACCGGGAGGGACGACAGGGCGAGGTCGGGCCAGAAGGCGAAGGCCTATGCCCTGAGGCTGCTCGCGATGCAGGACCGCACCGCGAAGGAGCTCGAGGCGAAGCTGGAGAGGAAGGGCTTCCCGGAGGAGGTCATCGGCAAGATCCTCGAGGATATGACGACCCTGGGCTACCTCAACGACGAGAGGCTGGCGCAGCGCTTTGCAGAGAACGGGGCCGAGGGCCGTGGGCTTGGCCCCCGCCGCGTACGCGCCGAGCTTGCCAGGCGAGGCGTGCCGGGAGACGTCATTGAGCAGGCGGTCTGCCGCGTGTACGAGGGTGACCGGGAAGGCGTCCTTGCCATCGCCCTGGCGCGCAAGTGGGTCGAGCGAAGGCAGGGGCTGGGCGACGAGGGCGTCGCGAGGCGAAGGCTTTACGGTTTTCTCGCGCGACGCGGGTTCTCGCCCGACGTTATCGAGAGAGCGCTTCGCGAGGCGCTCGACTGACCGGAGCCTCGCCGCTGCGGCGGGCTCGCTGGCGACGCCAGGCTCCGACAGCGGGGAGCGAGGCGGCCTTGTGCGCCGGTGCGCTGGTGCGATTGCGTTGGTGCTTGGTGCGATTTCCTTGACACTGAAAAGGGTAAAAGGTACAATAAGCGTGAATTTCGGTTCCGGCCGGAGATATGCTCCGGCACTAGACCTTACGATGACATCATAATGTGTCTTCCATCTAGTGGCCGAGTTCATGCTCGGCTTTGTTCATGATGAGGAGGTGAATCCGATATTATTGGAGTCATAGTAGCAGTTGTCGTTTCAATCCTGGCTGGAGCCGCCCTCGGTTACCTGGCCAGGAAGACGCTGGCCGAGGCCAAGATCGAGTCCGCGGAGCTCGCCGCGAAGAGGATAGTGGAGGAGGCCGAGAAGGAGGCCGAGGCTGCAAAGAGGGAGATCCTGCTGGAGGCCAAGGAGGAGGCCCACCGGCTTCGCAACGAGATCGAGCAGGAGGAGCGGGCACGCCGGGCAGAACTCCAGCGCACCGAGAGGCGGCTTCTCCAGAAGGAGGAGAGCCTCGATAGGAAGCTGGAAACGCTCGAGCGCAAGGAGGACTCCATAACCAGAAAAGAGCGGGATCTCGAGGCGGCGAAGGAGGATCTCGCGAGGCTGCACGCAGAGCAGCGGGCCGAGCTCCAGCGGATATCCGGGCTATCGTCGGAGGAGGCGAAGACGCTTCTTCTAAAGGACATCGAGAACGAGATCCGTCATGAGGCTGCAGTGCTGATAAGGGACATCGAGGCCCAGGCGAAGGAGGATGGGGACAGGCGGGCGCGGGAGATCGTGGCCGGCGCCATTCAGCGGTGCGCCGCAGACCACGTGGCTGAGACCAGCGTGTCGGTGGTCTCTCTTCCCAGCGACGAGATGAAGGGCAGGATCATCGGGCGAGAGGGCAGGAACATCAGGGCTCTCGAGACGCTCACCGGAATCGACCTGATCATCGATGATACCCCGGAGGCCGTCATCCTGTCCGGTTTCGACCCTGTGAGGCGGGAGATCGCCAAGGTTGCCCTGGAGAAGTTGATCTCTGACGGGCGTATACACCCCGCACGCATCGAAGAGATGGTGGAGAAGGCCCAGAAGGAGGTCGAGGCCATCATCAAGGAAGAAGGGGAGAGCGCTGCCATCGAGGCGGGGGTGCACGGTTTGCACCCCGAGATCATCCGCCTCCTTGGGAGGCTCAAGTTCAGATCGAGCTTCGGTCAGAACGTGCTCAAGCACTCCCTCGAGGTTGCCCACCTCGCAGCGGGCATGGCCGCCGAGCTTGGAGCTAACATCGCGGTGGCGAAACGGGCGGGCCTGCTCCACGACATCGGCAAGGCTGTCGACCATGAGGTCGAGGGCCCCCATGTGCAGATAGGAGTTGACCTGGCACGGAAGTTCAGGGAATCGCCTGAGGTGATCCACGCCATCGCCACGCACCACGGAGATGAGGAGCCGAAAACCGTCGAAGCCGTCCTGGTGCAGGCGGCGGACGCGGTTTCGGCAGCCCGGCCCGGCGCAAGACGCGAGACCCTCGAGGCCTATATCAGGCGCCTGACGAAGCTGGAGGAGGTCGCAGACTCCTTTGACGGGGTCGAGAAGGCCTACGCGATCCAGGCGGGTCGGGAGATCAGGATAATGGTGAAGCCCGAGAAGATCGATGATCTGTCGGCGGTTCGACTCGCGAGAGACATCGTGAAGAAGATCGAGGAAGAGCTCGAGTACCCCGGCCAGATCAAGGTGACCGTTATCCGCGAGACCCGCGTGGTTGACTACGCCAAGTGATGTAACGGCCGCAGGGCAAAGGCAGGGTGGACGGGCCCACCCTGCCATATCCTTCTGAAAAGGCCTCAAGCAGGAGTTTGGCTGCGAGCGGAGAATTCTGTGTAGGTGTTGAGGGAGGGTGGTCAAAGTGGCAGGGCGTGTTGCTGACTCTCATGCCGCCGACGACGGCACCGCGAACAGCGTCAGCCTTCTTATCTCCATTCTTGTGCGCTACCCCGAGATAGCCACCGTGAACTTCGTCCCCCAGGGGAAAGTCCTCAGGTTCACGCTCATGGTGTCAGGGCCGGTTTCCGGGGACATCTGGGAGGCGTTCACGGGCGGCCTGCGTGAGAGGGTCGAGGCGTATGCTGCGCTGGTTCACGGTATGTCTCCCACGCTACAGGTGGAGCGCCGCGACTACTCCGAGGTGTCGCTTGTCGAGATCTCCAGGGACGCCGCCACTCTGACCCAGGAGGAGATATCGCTCATAATCGAGTTCGCCAGGGCGCAACTGGGGCCGTCGCTCATCACCGAGGGCCCGGTGGCCGATGTGGCGTTCGATGAGGACATCGTGTTCCAGGACGAGATGATCGAGAATATGCTGGAGGATCTCAAGGAGACCATACAACACAGGAAGCTCATCGGTTTCCGCGAGGACGGGCGGGTGTTCGTTTTCAACAAGCAAAGCGAGAAGCAGAGCGAGCGCACGAGGTCGTGACGCTGCCACAGGCGACCACCCGACGAGAGACCTGGCGGAGGCGGAGGATAAATGAGGAGGACCGCCAGTGAACCTTCTGTTCATCGGCGATATCGTGGGAAAACCAGGGCGCAGGGCCTGTCGGCTTCTGCTCCCTGATCTTGTACAGGAGTTCCGCCCTGACGCCATCATCGCCAACGGGGAGAACGCGGCGGGAGGTTTTGGCCTCACCGCGGACACGGCGGACGAGATCCTCGCCTCCGGCGTGACGGTGATGACCACGGGCAACCACGTCTGGAACAAGAAGGAGTTTTACAAGGTCCTTGCCACCAGCGAGCGGGTCATCCGCCCGGCGAACTACCCGCCGGGTGCGCCCGGCAGGGGTGCGACGGTGGTCCATCTCGCGGGTGGCATGCGTCTTTGCGTGCTCAACCTTGCAGGGCGGGTGTTCATGGCACCCCTCGACTGCCCGTTTCGCACGGCCGACCGGGTCCTCGAGGAGTTCTCCTCGAGGTGCGACCTGTTCGTTGTGGACTTCCACGCGGAGGCGACCTCGGAGAAGGTCGCCATGGGATGGTACCTCGACGGGAGGGTCGCGTGCGTTGTCGGCACCCATACCCACGTTCAGACGGCCGACGAGAGGGTTCTGCCCTGCGGGACGGCGTACATCACCGACCTCGGGATGACCGGCCCGGTCGACTCCGTGATCGGAGTGCGAAAGGACATAATCGTGGAGCGGTTTCTTGGCGGCCTGCCCGCCAGGTTCGAGACCGCATCGGGCCGGGCGCAGCTCTCGGGAGTGGCGGTGACGGTGGACGAGGCGACGGGGAAGGCGAAGGGGATCGAAAGGGTGCTTGTGACCGAGACCGCGTGATATGTGATGGCCAGGCGGGAGGCGCGCCCGGCCCTGTTTTTTCGCAATGTGAACGCGCTCGCAGCAGGAATTGTGCCGCCCGCATACAATTATTAACATCGCAGCAGGTAGTCCCAACCATGTCAGGAGGAATTATACATGGAAGTTCTCAAGGTGTCCTCGAAATCGAATCCGAACTCGGTGGCGGGCGCCCTGGCCGGCGCACTCAGGGAGCGGGGAATCGCCGAGGTGCAGGCCATAGGCGCCGCGGCACTCAACCAGGCGGTCAAGGCCGTCGCCATAGCTCGGGGCTTTGTGGCGCCCGGCGGGATGGATCTGGTCATGATCCCCGCCTTCACTGACGTCCAGATCGACGGCGAGGAACGTACGGCCATCAAGCTCATAGTCCAGCCCAGGTGAGGAGCTACCCGGCCGTCGGGCCGGGCCGCCACCCACACCTCGGGCCAGGCCATGGCCGCCGCTGCTAGAAGCGGATATAATTACATGAAGGTATTGGCCCCGCGCGGTCGAACTTCTTCTGCGACAGGTGGGGAGGTGAAGGACAGGAATAGGGGTGTCGCGCAAGTGATCGAAGGAGCGAAAGTGGCGCTTCGCCCGCTGGGCGAGAAAGACCTGGAAACCGTATGCAGATGGGACTCGGACTACCACATCGCGGCAGTGCCCGGACCAGATGACCGGCGCCTCGATAATCGCAAGGACTACGAGAGGGTCCTACGATCCAGGACGGCGAGGATGTTCGCCATCGAAGATGCCGACGGGTCGCTCATCGGTGAGATCGGCCTGGTGGAGATAAGCTGGCGCAAGGGCGAGGCGGAGCTCGTTGTGCGGATCGGAGACGAAAAGCACAGAGGCAGGGGCTACGGGCATGACGCGATAGCCTGCCTCCTTGAGCACGTGTTCAACCACACGAAGCTGGGCCGGGTTTACCTGCGTGTGTTCGCGGAGAACACCCCTGCCCTCAGGTGTTTCGAGAAGTGCGGTTTCCGCAAGGAATGGGTGATGACCCGCAAGCCGGAGGAGGGCGGCCCCCCGAGGAAGGTCATCCTGATGGCGCTCGAAAGGGAGGATTTCCTCAAGGGGGGCGAGCGGTGCCCCGCGGCGTCGTAGCCCCCAATCGGATCTGGGTCTGGAGGCCCCGGCATCTGTGCCGGGGCCATTCTTGTGCCGTCTGGAGACGGCATCGTCACATCAGCTTGCCGGTTTTCCCGGTTCTTGTGGCATCATCATGAGGTCATTTCCTGTTGTCGCTTGCTCCGCCCCACGGCCCGCAAGCCCCGCGAATTCGAGAAAAAAGTTTCACCGGAAAGAAGGAATTCTACCCGTGATATAGAAGAAAGATGTTACCATTGTGGGGAGAAGTGGGGGAAAGTGGTGGCAACGGCGCCCCCGGTGTTTATCGGGACATACGACCACGCTGTGGACGACAAGGGCCGCCTCGCCATCCCGGCGAAGTTCCGGGACGGCCTGGGCCAGCGGTTTTACGCCACAAAGGGGCTCGACAGGTGCCTGTTCCTGTTCCCTGAATCGGAGTGGCAGAAGCAGCAAGCCCAGCTTGCGTCCCTGCCCCTCACCATGCGGGATGCCCGTGCCTATAGCAGGCTGTTCTTCGCGGGGGCGTGCGAGTGCGAGCTGGACAAGCAGGGGCGCATCAACATCCCATCCCACCTTCGTGAATACGCCGGGCTTGCGAAAGACACGGTGGTCATCGGCGTGATGAGCCGGGTCGAGGTCTGGAGCCGGGAGGCATGGTCCGAGTACTCCGGAAAAGCAGAGGAATCCTATGAGGAGATAGCCGAGAAGCTTGTCTCGGGCGGTGGCACTGTGGAATGATGCGAGAGAGCGGCGAGCCGGCGGGCGGGTACCACGTCCCGGTCATGAGGGACGAGGTGCTCTGGATGCTCCGGCCGAGGTCCGGAGGGACGTATCTCGACTGCACGGTGGGTGGCGGGGGGCACGCTGCAGCCGTGCTCGAGCATGCCGGGCCGGGGGCGTTCCTTGTGGGCATCGACAGGGACCCGGAGGCCCTCGAGTTCGCCGGGCGCAGACTTGCGCCTTTCGGAGAGGCGTTCAGGCTCGTGCAGGGCAACTTCACCGACCTCGCCGCGATACTTGGCGAGGCCGGC
>DKEX01000021.1 GCA_002452295.1 Firmicutes bacterium UBA6811
TGCGCGCCACTGCCTGTCACGCCAGTCACACGTGCATAGTCGGCGAACGGGGCCTTTACGTCGAAGCCGACCCATGACAGGTGCGGCAGTATCTCGGAGAAGCGGCCGGGGTAAGCTCCCCCGGTATGGAGGGCGACTTTGAAACCTAAGTCCGACGCCTCTGCGACCGCGCCCGAGAGAGATGGCTGCGCCAGCGGCTCGCCTCCGCTGAAGACGACAGCGTCAAGCAGCCCGACGCGGGCCGCCAGGAACGCACGCACCTCACCCCAGGGGATGAGCGTGCTCCCGGCCTGGGGCCCAGCCTCGAGCAGGTGCTGGTTATGGCAGTAAGGGCAGCGCCAAGGGCAGCCCTGGAGAAAGACGGTCGCTGCGAGTTCGCCGGGCCAATCCACCGAGGAAAGCCGGACGAGCCCGCCGATGCGCAGGGCCCCTGCGCGGGCCTCAGCCAAGTTTGGCGACTGATTCTTCGAAGCAAACGCGCTCGGCGTACTCACCCTGCTTGCCCTTGTTGAACGAGCTTACCGGACGGTGATAGCCCATGACACGGGTCCACACCTCACAGGGCTGACGCTCCTCGTCGGTGAGTCGTGTGGTCGCGGTGATGGTGACGGTGGTCGTGTCGCTCATGGTGATCTCCCCTCCTAGTCGCAGCAGGCGCTCGCCTGCTTGCGTGCGATGAGTTCCTCATCGCACTTGGGACAGAACTTGTGCTCGCCCGACAGATAGCCGTGGGTCGGGCAGATGGAGAACGTGGGGGTGACGGTCACGTATGGGAGGCGGAAGCGCTCCAAAGAACGCCTCACGAGCTTCGCGCATGCCTCGGCGGACGAGATGCGCTCGCCCATGTAGAGATGGAGGACCGTGCCTCCTGTGTACTTGCGCTGCACCTCTTCCTGAAGCGCGAGGGCTTCGAACGCGTCGTCGGTGTAGCCGACGGGCAGCTGCGAGGAGTTCGTGTAGTACGGGTTCTCGGGCGTGCCTGCCTGGATGATGCCGGGGAAACGCTTCCCATCTTCGCGGGCGAAGCGGTAGGTCGTGCCCTCCGCGGGCGTCGCCTCGAGGTTGTAGAGGTGGCCAGTCTCCTCCTGGAAGGCGACCATCCGCTCCCGAACGTGGTCGAGCAGGCGGAGCGCAAGCTCGCGTCCCTTCGGCGTCGTGATGTCTTCAGAATCGCTCGTGAAGTTGCGAATCATCTCGTTGATGCCGTTGACGCCGATCGTCGAGAAGTGGTTTCTGAGCGTGCCGAGGTAGCGCTTCGTGTACGGGAACAGCCCGTTGTCGATGTGGCGCTGGATGACCTTGCGCTTGAGTTCGAGCGAGGTGCGTCCGTACTCGAGCAGGGTGTCGAGGGCCGCGTACAGTCCCTTTTCGTCGCCGTTGTGCAGGTAGCCGAGTCGTGCGCAGTTGATCGTCACGACACCGAGCGACCCGGTCTGCTCGGCAGACCCGAACAGCCCGTTGCCGCGTTTGAGGAGTTCGGTGAGGTCGAGCTGCAGGCGGCAACACATCGAGCGGACCATGTTGGGCGTGAGCTCAGAGTTCACGAAGTTCTGGAAGTAGGGAAGCCCGTACTTCGCCGTCATCTCGAAGAGCCTCTGGGCGTTCTCGGAGCCCCAGGGGAACTCAGGCGTGATGTTGTAGGTGGGAATCGGGAAGGTGAAGACGCGCCCCTTCGCATCGCCCTTCGTCATGACCTCGATATAGGCGCGGTTGATCATATCCATCTCGGCCTGCAGCTCACCGTAGGTGAAGTTGCACTCGACCCCGCCGATGATCGGGCGCTGCTCGTTGAGGTCGTCCGGACACGTCCAGTCGAACGTGAGGTTGGTGAACGGGGTCTGCGTACCCCAGCGGCTCGGCACGTTGAGGTTGTAGACCAGCTCCTGGATCGACTGGCGAACCTCGTCGTAGGACAGGTTGTCGAGGCGGATGAACGGCGCCATGTATGTGTCGAAACTCGAGAACGCCTGCGCGCCCGCCCACTCGTTTTGCAGCGTGCCGAGGAAGTTCACGATCTGCCCCACCGCGCTCGACAGGTGCTTGGGCGGCGCCGCCTCGACCTTGCCGGGTACGCCGTTGAGCCCCTCGGTGAGCAGCGTGCGCAGCGACCAGCCGGCGCAGTANNAGCATGTCCAGGTCGTGGATATGGATGTCACCCTCGCGATGGGCCTGGCCGACCTCGCGCGGGTAGACGTGGGACAGCCAGTAGTTCGCCACCACCTTGCCTGACACGTTGAGGATGAGTCCGCCGAGCGAGTAGCTTTGGTTTGCGTTGGCATTCACGCGCCAGTCGGCCCGGTCGAGATACTCGTTGATCGAGCTCTCGACCTCGATCACGGTCTTCTTGTCCTCGCGCAGCCGGGCACGCTGCTCCCGGTAGACGATGTAGGCACGGGCGGTCTTAAGGTGGTTCGCCGAGATGAGCACCTGCTCGACGACGTCCTGGATCTGTTCGATCGTCGGCTGGCTCTCGGCGAACCGGTGCGCCATCACCTTCAGGGTCTGTCCGGTAAGCAGCGCGGCTTCAGGCGCGTCGAACTCGCCGGTTGCTCGGCCCGCGCGCTCGATTGCCGAGCGGATCCTGTCGGCGTCGAACGGAGCGGTCTCGCCGCTTCGCTTGACGACGTGCGAGAGGTCGAACTGTTCGTTGGCGGCCACTTCATACCCTCCTCGTGTCGCGGGAAGGGTGAGGGCGTTCGCGCCACGCATGAGGGACGCAAGCCGCACCGGACACCCCGCCCGGTCATTGGCGATCTAACCAATCGAGGCAGGTCTACTGGCTCGCGAGTCTCTGCGGCTGTCGGCCTTCCCAGCATGATGCGCGCCAGTGGCGTCAGTCGACAGCAGCTCGTCGCTCACAGTTGCGGGGGCAGCGCCGGCTTGATCCTTGTGGACGACCGGCTTCCCTCTTAGCCCCATATCTTGTGGTATGGGGAACCTCGACACACAAGATAGTGATG
>DKEX01000131.1:0-3512 GCA_002452295.1 Firmicutes bacterium UBA6811
TTGCGCCCGCCTTGCGCGCTGTTGCGCGCGGCCTTGAGCTTGTCCATGAGACGGACGAGCCTGGCGAGGTCAAGATGGCACGCTAGCGCAGTCGGGTCAGCAGACGCTCCATGTCCTCCGGCAGCGGAGCGGCAAAGCACATCCGCTCGCCGGTGCGCGGGTGGTGGAGGCTGAGCGACACAGCGTGCAGGGCCTGCCCGGCGATGCCCCCCGGCGCCTTGCGGCGCCCGTAGACCGGGTCCCCGACAACGGGATGGCCGATATGCGCGAGGTGGACCCGGATCTGGTGGGTCCTCCCAGTGATAGGATGCACGCTGAGGAGGGCGTACCCAGGCAAGCGTTCCACCACCTCGTAGTGGGTCACCGCCGGCCTCCCCTGCCCCTCCGGGAGCACGGCCATTTTCTTCCTGTGCGTCGGATGCCGCCCGATCGGGGCGTCGATGGTGCCCTTATCCTCGCGAGGCACGCCGTGGACGATGGCGAGATACGTCTTCTCCACGGCGCGCTCCTTGAGGTCGCGCGCGAGCGCAAGGTGGGCGGCGTCGTTCTTGGCGGCCACGATCACTCCCGAGGTGTCCTTGTCCAGGCGATGGACTATCCCGGGACGGATCTTCCCGCCTATGCCCGAGAGGTCCCTGCAATGTGCAAGCAGGGCGTTGACGAGGGTTCCGGTCCAGTTGCCGGCAGCGGGATGGACCACGAGGCCCCTGGGCTTGTTGACCACGATGATGTCCTGATCCTCATAAAGGATGTCGAGGGGCAGGTCCTCGGGCGCGACATCGAGCGGCTCAGGCTCGGGCGCGGTCACGGTCACCACGTCGCCCGCCCGCACCCGCCTGCCCGCCTTCGTACGCTCGCCGCCCACGAGCGTGCGGCCTTCGCCGATAAGCCTCTGCGCCGCGGAACGGGAGAGGGCAAGCTGCCCTCCGACATAGACGTCGAGGCGCTTGCCCTCGTCAACTTCCTCGACACGAAGTTCAACCGGCGGCCCGTCCATGCTACTGTCGCCCCGCCACGTGGCCTGACTGCTGATGCTGGACGTTCCCAGACGATAGAATGGCGATGCATGCAAATGCGCCGAGCGCCACCACGATGCTGGCAAGCTGCGCGATGGACAGCGGCCCGATCATCCTGGGCACGTCCCGGAAGATCTCCACTATGAACCGGGACACCGAATACAGACCCACGTAGAGGAACATGAGATAGCCCGGGAACTTCTTGTGGTTCCGGAGCCTGAACAGGATAGCGAAGATGACCAGGCTCAGGATCGCCGCGTAAAGCTGGGTCGGATGGCGCAGCGTCTGGTCTCCTGCCTTACACGCGAGCGCCCACGGCAGGCTGCTCGGAACGCCGTAGCAACAGCCGTTGAGAAGGCAACCCACTCTGCCCAGCGTATACCCGAGAGGAATGACCGGCGCTGCTATGTCCGCCAGGACCCATGCGTTCAGCTTCTCGCGACGCGCGAACCATATGCCCGCGAGGATGGCGAGGGCAAGCCCACCCTGGAACGAGAGCCCGCCGTCTCTCAGGTTGATGATCTTCATGGGGTCCTGGAAGTAAGTCGGGATGTCAAGCAGAACGTACAGGACTCGCGCTCCGACGATCCCGGCGATACACGTGTATAGTGCAAGGTCGATTATCTTGTCGGGATTGATGCCCCTGCGCTTCGCCTCTTTCACCCCCAGGATGGTGCCAACCACGAACGCGACCGCGAGAAGAAAACCATACGAAAAGACCGGTATCCTCCAGATCTGGAACAGTATTGGCCTCACTCGCTACTCCTCCCCCCGGTTTTCCCCCGAACCATTGCGTATAGAACCAGCACCGCTCCTGCGGTTATAGCTGCGTCGGCAAGATTGAACACGGGCCAGAACCGAAAATCGATGAAGTCTATGACGCACCCCACGCGGACCCTGTCGATGAGGTTTCCCACGGCTCCCCCAAGAACCAGCGCCACCCCGGTCTCGAACGCGCGACCATGGCTCCTGACCTTGCCGCTCAAGGTCGCGGCCAGCCACCATGCGACCACAAGCACCGACACGAGCACCGGGACCCCGCTCGTGCCGAATATCCCGAAGGCGGACCCGGGATTCCGGACATGCGTGATGTAAACGGCCCCTCCCAGCACAGCGAACCCTCCGCCGTCCGGAATGGACGTCTCGACAATCACCTTCGTCATCTGGTCGATCGTGACGACGGCCGCGGCGACGAGCCCCGACCGCAACCCTGAGCTAGCTCCCGGCATGTCCCGCCCGCCCGGAAAGTCATGCATGTCACGTATGGTACGCCGTCGGTATTGTACCACATACCGGGGGGCCTTTCAAGGACGGCGTCGGGGCGCGTCGGGGTCAGGCGGGATTTCGTCTGGATCTTCTGCCATGATGAGGTCCACCTGTTCCACGGCGCCTTCAACTTCGTCGGCGTCTATGAACACCTCACCGTACTCCTCCGAGCCCGGGATGTCCTGCGGCGTGTTGGACGTGCCGTACTTCGCCACGTCCTGCCAGACATCCTCTCCGTCTATGCCGGGCGTCTTGCCGTCAAGGATGTGGCCCCCGAAGGGCCGCCCGATGGCCTCCTCCTCGATGGGCCGCACCCGGCGCACCGGAATCTCGCGTTCGACGTCCTCCTGGCACACGCCGCAGACAGCCGTGTACGGCAGCATCTCGAGCCTCTCACGGTCGATCTCCCGCCCGCAGCGCTCGCACGTCCCGTAGACGCCAGACTTCACCCTCTCGATGGCCTCGTCGATGAGCTTCAGGACAACCCGGGCGTCGTCGCGGAACTTGAGATCCTTCGCCCTCTCAAAGAGCTCACTTCCGATGTCCGCCGGATGGTTGTCATAAAGCGAGAACTCGCCGATGGAGTCCTGCATCGACTGGTCAAGCCCGCCCCGGCCGTGCCGACCTTCCAGAAAGCCGATCCGGCGCAGAAGTCGTCTTCTCTCATTGAGGAGGACCCGGAGAAACCTCTCCTGAGCCTGCCTATCCATTTCCATCAACTCCCGGTCCGGCCCGTCTCGCCGCCGCTCGCGGCGCCGCCCGCCGCTTGCGGCCCCGGGGACGCCTTCACCGAGCCTTCAGGTGATCCGACACTATCCGCACGATCTCCGCAATGAACCTGCCGATGACGGGCAGGTTGAACTGCACGAGGCGCGAGAGGATCAGGAGAAACACGGCGGCCAGCACCGTCGCGCCGACACCGATCCCGAAGCCCCGGGCAAGCCCGCCGAGGAAGTTCACATAGATGATGCGGCGGGGATTGCGGAGGAACTCGACGTACTCCGCGATGTTCATCTTGTCCATCGCAAGTGAGAGGTCCGCGATGCGGCGGACAAGCGTGTTCGCCGTGTCCGCGTCGATGGTGGGCCTGGCCTCCACTCGTTTCCTGTCCATACTCCCAGCTCTTCCCGCCTGGCTTCGGGCTGGCAAGCAACCCCGCGCGCACACCGCCGGGCCGACCTTCCCCCCGCGCGGTTTGCTTACACCGTCTAAGTGAGGGTGCAAAAATGC
>DKEX01000131.1:3625-14945 GCA_002452295.1 Firmicutes bacterium UBA6811
AGAACTAACGCACCCTCACTTAGTGTGCCCCGGTCACCCACGCTTTAGTTCGGCAAGCGCCTGATCGACCCGGGCCTGCGCGAGGCCGTCCACCACAAGGACCTTGTCACGGGACCTCTCTCCTGCCTCGACCCTCACTGAGGACCTGCCGATGTCGAGGAGGTCCGCCACAAGCTCGCAGACAGCGCGGTTGGCCCGCCCGTCCACAGGCGGGGCGGCCACCCTGACCACGAGGGCGCCTCCATCCATCCCAACCACCTCTGTAACAGAAGAGCGGGGCTTGACCCTGACCCTAAGCCTCGCTCTCACTGCGCCTCTTTCGGGAGCCACCGTCATCGCCCCTCTTCCCCGTGCTCCGGTGGGGCGACGCCCCGGCCGGCCTATCGAGCCTAGGTCGTCACCGTCGACCTCACCTTCACGCCCCTGATGCTGCCGAGCTTGCCTGTGAGGCTGCCGATCTCGTCGGTGGTACCGTCCACGATGAGGGCTATGACGGCAACGTCCTTCTCGCGATACGGCACGCCCATGCGGCCGAGGATCATATCGGCGTGAAGGCCCAGGATCTCGTTGACCCTGGGAGCGGCGCGTAGCCTGTCCTCAACGAGTATGCCTACAACCGCTATCCTTCTCTCGCTGCCTCCGCCCCGATCTGTACCCTGGCCCTCACCCTGTCTCACTGACGGTCAGCCACCTCTCGCTGGAGATTCACGAGCGTGCGCCCCTTGCGGGTCTCGCCAGCCACTCCCACGAGCGTCACGCTTCCCCTGCCTTCGAGCGTCATCACGTCAGCAGGCTTCACCGCGAAGGACGGATCGAGCCTCGCGGCGCCGTTCACCCGCACGCGCCCCCGGCGGATCTCCTCGGCCACCGCTGTGCGCGACATCCCGAAACCCAGACTGGCCACGGTATCAAGCCGGAGGCTCGCCACGGTGCCTGTCACGGCCTTTACGCGCATCTCCCCGCGCGGCGCGCTCCGGCTGGTCTCTTGCCCTCCGGTTTTGCTCCCCGGCAACACGTCATCTCCCCTTCCCGATGCATGCCGCCATCACGCGCTCACCGGCGCTCGAAGATGGCGGACGAGGTCGCGGCGACCTCGCTCCTCGTGGGCAGGTCCACCCCTATCTCGAAGTTGCTGGGCGTGAACAGGAATATCCCGTCGCCCACCTTCTGCATGCTCCCGTCAAGAGCATACGCGGCCCCGCCCGCAAAATCAAGCACCCGGCGGGCAAGATCACGGTCCACTTCAGCGATGCTGATTATCACAGGGCGCCGCTTCTTGAGGTGATCCAGGATACCCGGAATGTCGTCAAACGACCGCGGCTCCGTGACGACCAGCTTCGCTCTGGGTGGCTGGGGCAGCGGCACGATTCCCCGGCCGCGCCGGTGCCTTGCTGGAGGCAGCGGCTCCTTATCGGGCAAAGGAGGCTCGTACAGACCGCACTCTTCGTCGCCCTCCTCCTCGGGGACCTCCCCGAAGCCCATGAAATCCAGGAGCCTGTCGATAAAACCTCTTCTCACAGCACCGCCTCCCTCTGCCGGGGCCCGAAGATGCCTGTGCCGATTCGTACCATGGTGGCGCCTTCCTCCACCGCGACCTCGAAATCCTGCGTCATACCCATGGAGAGGTGCACCCTTCCCGGCCGAAAGATGCCCTCGTCCCTTATTGTGCCGTAGATCTCCCTCGCAATGCGAAAGCACGGCCGCGCCTGGTCCTTCGCGTCCACCGCCGCGGCGATGGCCATTACGCCCGCAAGCCTCACTCTGTCAAGCGTGGAGACCTGCCTCGCCAAGGCCAGGGCCTCGCCGGGGTCAACACCGAACCTTGTTGGTTTGCCGGAAACGTTGATCTCGAGGAGGCACTCCACGGCCCTGTCCATCCTCTCGGCGATGCGCTGGATCTCGCACGCCAGCTTCCACGAGTCGAGCGAGTGGATGAGGCTGAAGATCTCCAGGGCGGGTCTGACCTTGTTGGTCTGGAGATGACCCACGAGATGCCAGGCCGCGGCCCTCCCCTCGATGGACGTCCCGAGGACCGCGAACTTTCGCCTGGCTTCCTGAACGCGGTTCTCGCCGATCATGGATACCCCTGCCGTGACCGCCTCGCGAATCGCCTCGACTTCGACGTTCTTCGTGACCGCCACGATCTCGACCTCGCCCGGGTCGCGCCCGGCTCTCGCCGCCGCCTCGCTTATCCTGCGCCGGATCGACTCAAGTCTGGGAGCTATGTCGCTCGAGCTCAATGCCTTGCGCCTCCAACTAAGTGAGGGTTCATGAGACCGTTGATTTTCCCCAGTAGCTACCAGTTCGGCCGTGGGCGGCGACCGTTTTCCGGGATTCCACCGAGCTGCGTTGCCATAAAGTGGAGGAAATCAACGGTCTCCTGCACTCTCACTTAGTGCCAGATGGTGACGTGCGCCTCGTGCACTATGGCAGGGTTCGTGAGGACGCGCTGCCCCTCCTTAAGACCCTGGACGATGACCGTGTCACGGTCGCCTGCCACAACCTTCACCGGTTTCCTCGCGACTCCCAGGTTCACCGGCACGTAGACAATATCCCCTCCGTTGCCGCGGATGACCGCGCGCCGTGGAATCGCGAGGCCTGAAGCCGTTTTCGTGATGAGCTTCACGCGGGTATGACGCACGTAGTACAGCTCCTCCGGAAAACCGGATATCTCGAGGAGCACCGCCCGCTCGCCTGACGGCCCGGGTCTATCCTGGAAAGCCACGCACGCCGAAAACGGCCCTCCCGGCACCGCCGGGAACCTCACGCGGCCGCGCGACCATGATTTGAGCGCACCGGCGTCGTCACCCGAAAGAACCACGAGGACGAAAAGGCGAAAGTTGTCTATGAGGCGGAAAATGCGCTGGCCCTGCGCAACCTCCGCCCCATCCCGAAGGAGAACCGGCGAGGCGACAAGCGATCGCACCCGGTCAGGCGGAAGGTCGCGGGCGCCACTCGGTGTCAACAACTGCTCCAGACCGTCAACCTGAAAGCTCACGACGCCGGGCCGCTCCGCCTGCATCTCGCACACCGCCAGCCTGTACTCGGCCTCGTGCTCTGCGACCTTCGAGGCGAGGGCTCGCCCTTCTGCCTCGAGCGCTTTCTGCTCCTTTGCTAGACGGCCTTCGGCCGCGGCGAACTCCGCCTTGGCCCGGGTAAGCGCAGACCTGTGCTTCTCCTCGGCCGCGGCGTCGCGGGACACCCTTGCGCGGTCAAGCGCTCGTTTCTCGTTCTCGACCTCCAGCTTGCAGGATGCGACCTCTCTCTCGAGCTCGGCGAGCCTCGCCCTGGCGTGAGCGTCGAACCTGGCGAGCTCCTCCTTCGCGCTCACGAGGGACGGTTCGACCTGCTGCCTCGCCTCGTCCCTGGCGACCTCGGCAACCACCGTTCCCGCCCTGAGTCGCTCGCCCTCAGGCACCATGAGCTTGATTTTGCCTGCGATGGGACAGAGGTACACCCGTTCGTCCCTCACCACGACTCCGTCGACCTCCAGGCCCTGCTCGACGGAGCCCCAGGTCGCCTGGGCGCACTCAAACCGCCTCTCAACCGCGGAGATGGTGGTGCCCCGCTGAAGAGACCACACGGCAAGGCTGATGGCGGCAAGCGTGAAGACCGCAGCTCCGGCCACAAACGATCGTGCGCGGCGCCGCCTTTCGGGATCGACTCCCGCCCGGGCCCCGGCCCAAGCCTCCGCCCCGACTCCGGCCCCGGCAGCCACAGCGTTGTCCTTCACGACCCGGAGGTGAGAGTCACGAAGACCGGGACCCGCGACGGCCCTGCGGCGCCGCCCCCCCGATGCCCTGCCTCGCTGCCTGTCATCGCTCCCGGCACCTCGCACGTCCGGTACCTCCTGTACTGGGTTAGTATTTCTACAAGCTGCCTCCGAGTCCTGCCTCTGGAGGAGCCGTGCAAGGCAACTAACATTCGCCGCAATTCGCAGCCAGTCGACGCGGCACGACTCCAGGCTGCACGACCCGACAGCGCCGGTCGAGGTGACATCCGTCTACTCGGGGATGAACATGAGCGCGGCCATGCGGCCAGTCAGGCCCCGGGCGGCCCGGTAAGAGAAGAAGAGGTCATTCCTGCAGGATGTACAGAGGGTCGAGACAAAGATGTCGCCAGGCAAAACACCGGCGTTCTCAAGCTCCCTTCGACACGCCTCCTTGAGGTCGAGTCGAAAGCGGTCGCTCCCGGCCGGGCGGGCAACACTGGAGCTTCGCGCCGCCGCCTGACACGCCTCGGCGACCTCCCGACCTACCTCATAGCAGCAAGCACCTATGGACGGGCCGATGCCCGCCAGGAAGTCGTGGGGTTCGAGGCCAAACGCCCGGCAGAGCGTCGTCACCGCTTTCGCCGGGATCGCCAGCGCAACGCCACGCCAGCCGGCGTGCACGAGCCCGACGGCGCGACCGCCCCTGTGCGCGAGGAGAACAGGCACGCAGTCGGCCACATAGCATGAGAGCACAACGCCGCGCGATGCGGTGACCAGGCCGTCAGTGCCAGGTACGCCCGGGCTATGCGGCGACCACTCGCGGCCGCAGTCGCCGGGGCCGACCACCGCGACGCCGTCACCATGGACCTGCTCGCCGGCGACAAGCGCTCCTCCCGGTGCTCCCATCGCGGAGAGCGCCCTCCCGCGGTTCTCCCGCACCCTCCAGGGGTCGTCACCCACATGGAAACCCATATTGAGCGTGGCGAAAGGCCCCTCGCTCACTCCACCCAGCCTCGTGGTGCACGCGTGGCATATGGCACCGGCCGCCTCGATCTCCGGAAACACGAACACCTCAAGACCGCCCAAAGAACGTATCTCCATGCCTGCACCCGTCCCCCGGGAGCGCAACCCCCCGCCCGAGGCGGCGCTCCTGAACATGCTTACGGCCGGCCGGCCAGGGCCTCGCAGGCCACCTGGTCATATCGCTCGCTCACGTCGACCACTGTGCCCAGCCTGAGCGATTCCCTTACATCTATGATACGCTGGTTGCGTGACCCCCGGAAGGCTATCCCCGTGTCCTTCTCGCCTTCCGCGAACGGGCCGTCCACGAGAAGGTCCGTTACGTCCAGAAGCTCGCCCCACCCGGACGGGACCCCGGTGCTCGTAAGCGCCTCCCACGTGTATCCCGTGTATGTGATGACGTCGAGGCCCATGTGCTTCATGCGCCGCCCCAGGAGGGCGAAACCCCGCGCCTGCATGAACGGCTCGCCTCCGCTGAACGTCACCCCACGCACGATGGGAGTCAGCCTGACCTGCTCGATGACTTCATCCAGGGAAAGCGTCCTCCCGCCCCGGGTGTCGTGGGTCTCTGGGTTGTGGCACCCCTTGCAGCGATGAGGGCACCCCTGGGCGAAGACGACCGCCCTTATCCCCGGCCCGTCCACAACGCTTTCCCTCGTTATTCCCGCAAGCCTGAGCTTCATTCCCGTCCTCCCGTCCCCCGTCCCCGCTCGAATCGCGGCGCTTCGCGTGCCGTGCCTTATCGTGTCCTTCGCCCACGCCTAGAACGTGAGGTGCGGTTTTCGCGCCGCAAGCTCGGCGCGCTTCGCGTCGTTGAACCTGTCGATGGTCGAGAGATAGCCCGTTATCCGCCTGACACGCCTTATGTCAGCTGACCCGCACCTCGGGCAGTCGCCCTCGATGACCCCGGAGTAGGCGCACGACCTGCACTCGTCTATCGGGAAGTTTATCCCGCCGTACCCCACGTCTTGCGCCGCCATATGCTGGAGTATGGCCTCCACGGCCCCGGGGTTGTGGGCGGGGGGTGATGAGAGCTCAACGTACGATATGTGCCCTGCGTTGGTGTACTTGTGATACGGCCCTTCGAGCGCTATCTTGTCGTACATGCTTATCTCGCAATCCACCGGCACGTGGAAGCTGTTGGTGTAGAACTCCCTGTCGGTGACTCCGGGGATGATCCCGAACCGTTTCCGGTCGAGGCCGACGAACCGCCCCGACAGCCCTTCCGCCGGGGTCGCCAGCAGCGTATAGTTGAGGTCGTGGATCTCCGCCGCCTCGTCCACGCGCTCCCTCATGAACGCCACGGTCTCAAGGCCCAGCTTCCGGGCGTCCTCGCTCTCACCGTGGTGGGCGCCGATGAGCACCCGCAGTGCCTCGGCAAGCCCGATGAACCCTATTGAGAGCGTGCCGTGGCGGATGGCAGGCTCGATGGCGTCGTTCGGGCCCAGGCCCTCGGAATCGAGGTAAAGGTGCTGGCCCATCAGGAACGGCATGTCCTTCACCTTCAGCTTGCGCTGGACGTTATAGCGATGGTACAACTGCCTTGCGGCAAGACGCATGACCTCCGAGAGGCCACCGAAGAACCTCTCGACATCGCCCTTCGCGGCGAGCGCCACCCGGGGCAGGTTTATCGACGTGAACGAGAGGTTCCCGCGGCCGGTCGTCGCCTCAGGGCCGTGCCTGTTCCCGATGACCCGCGTGCGGCAGCCCATGTAGGCTACCTCAGAGCTGTACTTCCTGTTGAAGGACGAGTCCATGAACGAGAACGTCGGGTTCATCCGGCGGCTCGCGACCCGCACAGCCAGCCTGAAGAGGTCGTAGTTGGGGTCGCCGGGCTTCATGTTGACGCCGTCCTTCACCCTGAAGATGATGTTGGGGAATATGGGGTTCTCGCCGCGCCCGAGGCCCTTCTCAAAGGCCAGCAGCAGGCTACGCGTGACCATCCTTGCTGCGTCGCTGGCGTCGCACCCGAGGTTGATCGACGAAAAGGGCACCTGAGACCCGGCGCGGCTGTGCATGGAGTTAAGGTTGTATACGAGCGCCTCCATGGCCTGGAAAACGTCGTCTTCAGAGTGGCCGTCCATGAACGGCGCAAGGTCGCTGTCGAAGAACCCGAAGGACTGGCCGCCGTGCATGTCGTTCTGGGAGCTCTGCAGGATTATGGCCGCAAGCGCCGTCGCCGACGCCGGCCGCCTCGGCGGCCGTATGTACCCATGGCCCGTGCTGAAGCCTTTCGACAGGAGGTCGCGAAGGGGGATCTGGATGCACGTTAACGTCTTTCCATACCAGTCGAGATCATGTATGTGTATGTCCCCCTCGATGTGCGCGCGGGCGATGTCCTCGGGGATGAGCCTGTGGAGATAGTAGTGCCGGCTGGCTGCAGAGGCGATCTGCAGCATCTTCGCGGACGGGGAATTGCCCACGTTGGCGTTCTCCCGGCTCGTCTCGACCAGGATGTCTGCAACCACGTCCATGAGCTCGGCTTTTGCCTCGCGAATCCTGGTCCGCTTGTCTCGGTACAGTATGTACGCCTTCGCCACCTTCGCGTGCCCGGCCTCGATGAGGACCCGCTCCACGATGTCCTGGACGCCCTCGACGGTGGGGAGCGCGCCCGTGCACTCGTCCGCCATATGCTCGAGGACCTTCTCCGTAAGCTCCTCCGCAAGCCTCAGGTTCTCCTGGTCGACGGCGCGCGTGGCCTTGTAAATGGCGTTTACTATCTTAGCCTTGTCGAACGGCACTATCCTGCCGTCACGTTTCTGAATGCTGGAAAACACCCTGACCGGCTTTGCGCCCCCGGCTTTCTCCGCTCTCTCGAGGCCCGGCGTCACGATACTCGCCCTGACTGCCACCTGGAACCACCTCTCTATTCCTCGTTGAGGAGCTTCTTGAGCTCATCCATGAATGTATCGATATCCTTGAATTCCCTGTAAACGGACGCAAAACGCACGTATGCGACCTTGTCGAGATCGCGCAGCTTCCTGATGACCATCTCCCCGATGTCCCTGCTGGACACCTCGCGCTCGAGACGGCCCCGGAGTTCCCTCTCGACATCGCTGGTTATCTCCTCGAGCACGCTCATGGGCACCGGCCGCTTCTGGCACGCTTTCATGAGGCCGGTCAAGATCTTGTTGCGGTTGAAGGGCTCTCTCCTGCCGTCCTTCTTCACCACCATGAGGGGCACCTCGTCCACAACCTCGTACGTGGTGAACCTGCGCTCGCACGAGATGCACTCGCGCCTCCGCCGGATCGCCGAACCCTCGTCGGTCGCACGCGAATCAACCACCCTGCTGTCAGGGTGTCCGCAATACGGGCATTTCATGGCGTTCCTCCAGACCAGGACGGTATCGGGTAGCTCTGCCATTACCTATATATTGTGGGCATCTATGATTATAATGCCCAATATCTTGTGTGTCCAACCCCGTTTTCCCGCCACGGGACCCGGAAAGACTAACCATGCAGGGACAGCTCCCCACTGCGGCCTCTATCTCATCCTCTCTACTCGCCGCCGTCGCTCGTATGTTCGGGTACCGGACGCGCGCGCACCCTGTGGCCAGGGTGGTCCGGGGTGGTTTTGCCCTGTTCGCCCAGAATAAAACGGCGTACCCGGGGCAATACTTGTATTGAGGCTGAGATATTCTGGAAATGCGGGGGGACCCCTGATGATGGTGAACAAGGTCGAGATATGCGGGGTCAACACGTCGAAACTGCCCGTGCTGAGCAACCAGAAGATGCGCGAGCTGCTCGATCTTGTCCGGCAGGGGGACAAGGAGGCCCGGGACAAGCTCATCTACGGAAACCTCCGCCTCGTGCTCAGCGTGATCCAGCGGTTCAACAACAGAGGGGAGTATGTGGACGACCTCTTCCAGGTCGGCTGCATCGGCCTCATGAAGGCCATCGACAACTTCGACCTTTCGCAGAACGTGAAGTTCTCGACCTACGCAGTTCCCATGATAATCGGGGAGATCCGTCGTTACCTGCGGGACAACAACTCCATCCGCGTCTCCCGTTCCCTGCGGGACGTGGCCTACAAGGCCCTCCAGGTCAGGGACGCCCTTGTCGGCAAGAACGCCAAGGAGCCGTCCATCACCGAGATCGCCGACGAGCTCAAGCTGCCCCGCGAGGAAGTGGTGTACGCGCTCGACGCGATACAGGACCCGGTGTCGCTGTTCGAACCCATATACCACGACGGCGGCGACCCCATCTACGTGATGGACCAGGTAAGCGACGAGAAGAACCAGGATACGACCTGGCTCGAGGGGATATCGATACGGGAGGCCATGGATAAGCTCAATGAAAGAGAACGGCTCATCCTGAAGCTGCGCTTCTTCGAGGGAAAAACTCAGATGGAGGTGGCGGAGGAGATCGGGATCTCCCAGGCCCAGGTGTCCCGCCTCGAAAAAGCTGCACTGAAGCACATGAGGCGGTTCATGTAGGCGCTGCCCCGCGCGCGGAGGAGAATCATTCCGGAGGTGACCAGGTTGCGGGTCAGGATAGCAGTGAGCGCGCTGATACTTCTCACCACCGCGGCGGCCGTGGCCCTGTCGGCGGTGGTTTTCGATACACGGATCTTCCCTTCCGGCCCCCGGCCGGGTGCCACGAATGCGTTCAATACCAGGAACCTCATTCGCCTGCACGTGGTCGCCAACAGCGACAGTGAGGACGACCAGGCTCTGAAGCTCGAGGTGCGCGACGCCATCCTGGCCCGGGTGGGAGAGCTTCTCGAGCCCGTGAGGACGAAACAGGATGCCTGGCGTGTTCTCCTCGAGAACACCGGCCAGCTTCAGGGTGCGGCGATAGGCCGGATCAGCGCGGCCGGCAAGTCATACGGCGCCCGCGTGGAGATGGGTACGTTCGCCTTTCCCGAGCGCACTTACGGCGATATCACCGTCCCTCAGGGCAACTACGACGCTGTGAGAGTGGTCCTGGGCGAAGGCAATGGCCGCAACTGGTGGTGTGTGCTCTTTCCCCCGCTATGCTTCATCCAGGTGAACAAGGATAAGGAGGTCGAGGGGCTGAAGCTCGAGCTTTCGCCCGGTGAAGCCCTTGCCAGACTCCGCCTGGACCTCGCCGGGCCTGCCGGGATGGGACGCACCTCGAGGGCGACCCGCACCGGTCCAGATAACGGCACGCTCGCATTACGACGAGCGCCGGTCTTCTCCCCCCCGGCCCCCGGTGCCACCCGGCTTTCGCTCCCGCCTTACCCCATCCCAGGCAGGGTAGCGTGGTCCCGTAACCCCTTGCCCGGCAGACCGGACGCCGGCGGCGCCACCGGTCTCGTTCTTGTAACCGGCTAGGTAAGGCGGCGGCCGTACTGCTACACTGCATGATAGCCTCCCGGGCCAGCTTCCTGCATCCCTCGGCCCAGACCCCGGGATCGGCCACGCACACAGCGCCACCCCCGCGAATATAATACCCTATGTAAGCCATCGGGGGTGGTCGCAATGCTGGTCCGAATATCGGACCTTCGGAGTCGCGAAGTGGTGAACGTCGTGGATGGCCGAAGGCTCGGACCCATATGCGATATGGAGATCGACCTCGCCACAGGCCAGGTGAAGTCCATAATGGTGCCGGGCCCTGCGAAGCTCATGGGCATCCTGGGCAGGTACAACGACTACGTCATCCCCTGGGAGAAGATCCGCAGGATAGGCCTAGACGTGATCCTGGTCGAAGCGAGCGAGTTCGCCGAGCCCCCGAAGCAGTAACTACGGCATCTCGAGCAAGGAGGCGGCTGGAGGGGGGGATCCCGGTCTCATCGCAACCCCCGCTCGCTCCCGCCCCTTCAACCGCCTGACTCGACCAGCGAAACCCCACACAACCTGGCCATCACTTGCCTGCCGCCGCCATGGCTTTCGCCCTTGCCCGCGGGTATTCGCCCTCCCACGCCGCGTCGGCGATCCTGCCGTATGCCTCCGCGTACTCGTCGAGCGCGCCCGCAAGCACCTGGGTGACGCAATCCGCCCCCTCGTGAGTCGGGTGTGCTCCGTGCCTTGCGACGACCTCCCGCAGGACATGCGGGTTATCGATTATCATGCACGGCCTCAGGTGGTTCTTGTTGAGAGGCATCCTCGACTTGATATCCATGAAGAACGGCGACTTCAGCACGTCCTTGATGGTGGTGTTCCTGATATTGTCCACGGCGAAGTGCACGAAAACGCACGGCTCGATGTCGCCCCTGGCGTTTATGTGCAGGTACGACCTGCCGCCCGCGAGGCACCCCGCGGTGAGCGGCCCGTCGTTCCAGAAGTCCGCCACGAATATCGGCCGCGTCTCACGGATGCGGAGAACGTGCCTGCGCATGCGATCCCGCTGCTCAGGGGTGCACATGAGGCTCATGTCGGCATCCTTGCCGACAGGCACGAAGGTGAAGAACCACCCGTACATGGCGCCCTTGTCCATCAGCATATCTATGAATTCGTCGCTCGCCACAACGTCGGTATTGAACCTGGTGTACGTAGCCGAGAAGCCAAAGGCCGCCCCGGCCTCCTTGAGGTTATCCATTGCCTGCATGACCCCGGCAAACGTGCCCTTCCCGCGCCTGGCATCGGTCTCCTCCTCGAAACCTTCCACGCTGATGGCGGGAGAGAT
>DKEX01000131.1:14973-37240 GCA_002452295.1 Firmicutes bacterium UBA6811
TGTACACCATGAACACAACGTCGTCGTGCTTTTCCGCCATGTCGAGGAGATCGTCTCTGGTGAACGGCTCACCGCCGGACACCACGACGAAGTGGATGCCGAGCTCCTTGGCTTCCTCGATGACCCTGTCGAAGGTGACGGTGTCGATCTCGTCGCGTTTCGGGTACCTGCCGGCATAGCATCCGGTGCAGGCGAGGTTGCACCGCATCGTCGGGCTTATCACAAGGAGCGACGGGACTATCGTGCCGAGCTTGTCGGCATGCTTCTTGCGTTCTTGCCATCCCAGGTACACCTCGTTGACGAAGAGGTTCACAAGGCCTCTCGTCCGGAAGTTCGGGTGGAGCGAGGAGAAAACCCTCTCGGCATACCGGGTCCAGACGTGATCGGGGTTCTCGAAAGCCCGCCTCGCCGCCTGGATTTGCGTCTTGTGCTCCGGCGTCCCGGCGAAGGCCTCGATGATCTTCGTGAGCGTTACCAGGTGGCGCTGTGGATCTTTCGCAAGCAGCGAAAGCATATGGTCAGCCACCTGGGTCGCTGCATACTTCTTCATGAGATCGTACGCTTTCACCACGGAGCCTCCTTTCTGGAACAACATCGAATCACCCAGCACGTGCTCGGCTGCCGCTGCCGACCCAAAAGACCAAAAACCTTCCGAAACAACACCTCCCCCGGTTACCCGTCGTTACGCGCAAGCCCCACAACGCTGCCGGGCCGCGGCGCTCACGCATTACCGCGTCACGCCGGTCCTGCGATCTCCCTCACAAACTCCAGCAAAAGGCTCCTCTCATGGCCGCTCAGGCCGTCGATCTGGTCCTGGAACTTCCTCATGTAGCCTGCTGCCATCTTCCCTGTGACTTCCGGGGACCCGGGGGCGTGCACGACAAGCATCCCCATGATGGCACCGGACAACACCACAAGGGCGCTGTGGGTGTCAGCGCCGGCCTGCATGAGTCGGGCTACGGCATCCGGGCTGTTCCCGCCGAGAAGGCGCGCGCACGCGACCAGGAGGCCGGCCATGTAACCGCAGAAAGCAGCGGGCCTGCTTGCCCGGTCTAGCTTCTCCAGGAGGTTCTGCCAGATGCCTTGTGGCGCCGCTGAGCCGCGTAGCTCGGAAAGGGAGGACACAAGGCTCTCCTTGATGCGGGCGAGATCCTCGCCGAAAGATAAACGGCTGCCCTGGATTGACCCATCCGCGCAGGTGCCTTCAGATCCCACATGCGGGCGGAACATCACCATGGACCTCCCGGGCATTCTTGAGTGCCGGTTCAAAATGTACTCAACGCCAACGAGCCCATCGCTGGCGAGTTTTCTCAGCATGTCATACGCAGTCCACTTGCTGACGCCCAGAGCCTTCGCCACGGCCTCATAGTGAACAGGCCCTTTCTGCTCTTCGTACAGCTTCCGAAGCGCCGCCAGGAACTCCCTGCCTCGTTCCGTCAGACTCACACCGATTCCCCCAAAAGACCCAAAAGCTCCGTTCCAATAAACGCCGGTGCTCACGCAGCCAGCGTCCTCTGCTAGTAAGTCTACAGCGAGCCGTCGAAATGCGTCAATCCTTCCATTGCTCCGGGATCCGGGGAATTCGGCCGTCCGCCAACCGGTCGCCCAGTGCATCTACTCCACCTTCCTCATCTCTCTGCGAAGCTTCCTGATGATTCTCTTCTCCAGCCGGGAGATGTACGACTGGGATATGCCAAGCAAGTCGGCCACCTCCTTCTGCGTCTTCTCCATCCCGTCGCGCAGCCCAAACCGCAGCTCCATGATGCGCTTCTCCCTCGTGGAGAGCCTTTTCATGGCATCGTCCAGGAGGGACCTGTCAACCTGCTCCTCGATGCACTTGTACACAACGTCCGTGTCCGTCCCCATGACGTCCGACAAGAGAAGCTCGTTTCCGTCCCAGTCAACGTTGAGCGGCTCGTCGAAGGAGACCTCCGCCCTCGACCTGCTGGTCCGTCGAAGGTACATCAGGATCTCGTTCTCGATGCAGCGCGACGCGTACGTGGCCAGCTTGATCCTCTTCGATGGGTCGAACGTGTTGACGGCCTTGATGAGGCCGATGGTGCCGATGGACACCAGATCCTCCACGCCGATGCCGGTGTTTTCGAATTTCCGCGCGATATACACAACCAGCCTGAGGTTTCTCTCGATGAGCTCGCCCTTGACCTGCGAGTCGCCCCTCTCGAGCCTCGCGAGGAGCGCGCTCTCCTCGTCACTCGAAAGCGGGGGTGGGAGGGCCTCCCCGTTCCCCACGTACAGCACGACATGGCCACGGATGAGCCCGCGCCTTATCGCATAAAGCACCAGGCGAACCCGCAGGGCGTATAGCCGCTGCTCCAGATGGAAGCCCACGCTCATCCTGGTCCCCTCCCGGACAATAGTGGCCCCAGCGCGGCCGCGACCGTGGCCGCGACCGCGGCCGCATGGCGCACCCTGCTCAGGACGCCTGCGCCAGAATATCGGGATGAAGGAGGGCCGCAAAGGCGCCCTCCGGCGACACCCGCCCCATGAGCACCCCGACCACGGCGTTCCGACTCGAGGTCGGCCGCGGAAGGCCCAGCACCCTGACCTCGTCCGCCCGGAAGCCGGCGAGCAGGCCCTTCTCCTCGCCCACTGACACGAATGGGATCACGCGAAACCTGGGAAGCCAACTTGAGTCCGCCAGAAGCTCGGAGACAAGCCCGAGGTCGCCGGCGTCGAAAGCCATGAAGGCCCGTCTAACCCGCTCCGGCATGGCATCGGCGATGGCGCCGTACTCGAGAAGAACCACAGGCGAGCCGCTTATCGGGTCTCGTAACCTGTTCCCGGTGTCGACGAGAGCGTTTACCTTCAGGCTCATCTCGCCGAAACGCACCTCTATCGGCACGAAAAGAAGCCACTCCCGCACCCTGCGGTGAACGAGACCCCAGCCGATCTCGGCGGTCAGGAGCACCGTGCCCGCAAGCCCGACGAGCGTCGGCACCAGGCGCCAGCCTGTGAGGTACGCAGTGGCCGACGCGCCGCCGAAAGCGAGCATGCTTATCCCGAGAACATGGGCGCACACCAGGAGAAACCTGGCGAGCGGCAGCCGCCCGAACGACACGGCCACCGCCGGGATGATGGAGAGAGCTGCAAGAGGCACCGCGGCCTGGGCGGGGATACGGCCGGCGAAGAACATGGCCACGAGCGCCGCGTCGATTGCGCCTGCAGCGGCCGACCCGACCAGAAGCCGGAGGTGCCTGGCCCTATAGCCCAACACCCCCGCGGTCGCCCACAGAGTGAGCCAGTGCATAGCCAGTGTCATCACGCAGGCGTTCACGATCACTCCACCAGTCATCTGGTCCGCCTCCCGGGCCACCCTCATCGCTCATCCGGCGTATCCGGTCTCTCGTGCCGCATCTTTCCACTCCAAGACATCCCTTCCTCTTTAAAAGTATACAGATGTGCCCGGCAGAAATATGTCATACGGTGACGAGCACGGGTAACGGGCGATGGCTCGATGGACAGGAAGCCTCACAGGCCGATGGGCGCAAGCTGCATCTTCCCCCGGACATAACGAAAAGCCCCAGCGTATGCCGGAGCTTATCTCGCCATGTCGATCCTATTCACACTGTCAGGTGTGACTACGGCCGGTCACTGAAAGGCCGGGCACGGGTCACCTTCGCTGACCCCGCCGCAGGAACGCCGGGATATCCAGGTCCTCGCCGCCCGGGGCGAAGTCGCTGATCTCCACCGCCTCGAGCCCCACCTTCTGCTGGCGAGCCCTGGGCTCGAACCCGGTGGCGATGACCGTGATCCTGATCTCGTCCTTGACGGACTCATCGATCATGGCCCCGAATATGATGTTCGCGTCCGGGTCCGCCGCCTGCGCTATAATCTCGGCGGCCTCGTTCACCTCGAACAGCCCCAGTGTGCTGTTGCCTGTGATGTTCATGAGCACACCCTTCGCGCCTTCAATGGACGTCTCCAGGAGCGGGCTTTCGATGGCGGCCCTCGCGGCCTCCTGCGCCCGGTTCTCTCCCGAAGCGACCCCTATGCCCATGAGCGCGGAGCCGGCATCGTTCATGATAGCGCGCACGTCGGCGAAGTCCACGTTTATTAGCCCCGGCACGGTGATGAGATCTGATATACCCTGAACCCCGTGCCTGAGCACGTCGTCAGCCAGGCGAAAAGCGTCGAGTATGGACGTTTTCTTCTCGCTGACCTGAAGCAGCCTGTCGTTGGGGATGACTATCAGCGCGTCCACGGTGGACTTGAGGTTGTCGACGCCTGCCAGCGCCTGCGTCATGCGCCTGTGGCCCTCGAACGCGAAGGGTTTCGTCACCACGCCCACCGTAAGGGATCCCAGTTCCTTGGCTATGCCGGCAACGACCGGGGCGCCCCCAGTGCCCGTGCCCCCGCCCATGCCTGCCGTAATGAACACCATGTCCGCCCCGTCAAGGGCACGACGCAGCACTTCGTGACTCTCCTGGGCCGCCTGCTCACCGATGGCCGGGTCTGATCCGGCGCCGAGCCCCCGCGTCAGCTTCTCCCCGACCTGGATCTTGACGTTGGCATCGGACGCCGCGAGAGCCTGCGCGTCCGTGTTTATGGCCACGAACTCGACCCCCGAGAGGCCCGCTGCGATCATCCGGTTGACCGCGTTGGACCCGCCGCCGCCGACGCCAACCACCTTTATGTTCGTGAACTGCTCCATCTCAAGCTCAAGATTGAACACATGCCATCCCTCCTGCGCTGCGCCGCCGCGCCCGCGAGATACCACGCTCTGAAGTAGCCCCGCGGGCTACCCGCTCCGGTAACAAGCCTCGCGCTAGAAGAAATCCTTCACGAAATCGCCAAACCACCCGCGAACCCCGGCGAGCATCTCCCTGATGGGCGACGACCTTGTCTCCCGTGACAACCTGAACACCGGGTCGTTCACAACGTACGCCACGACCCCGAGCGCCTCAGGCGAGATCCCCCCTGCCTCGCGGCCGCCGCGCCATCTCGCCTCGAACGGCACACCCATCCTGGCGGGAAGGCCCAGGATCTCACCGGCAAGGTCCAGGACGCCCGGCACGAGCGACCCACCCCCTGTGAAGACCACTCCGCATGGGGCAAGCCCCTTGCTCCTGACCTGCCTTGTCTCCTCCTCAACGAGCTCCAGGATCTCCCTGAGCCTGGCGTCCACGATCCTGTAAATAAAGCCCTCGTCGTCCCCGGGCGCAGCATCGGCCTGCCAGTGAGGCGATTGTTTCCGCCGCTGCGCCTGCCCAGCATCGCCCGTGCGAATCGCCCTCGACCGGGACATCCCGGCCGCCCCCTGGCGGCCCATCTGTCTCTTCAGGCTCTCGGCCTGCTCGACGGGGACCTTCATGCCGATAGCGATGTCGTTCGTGACATGCACGCCGCCCGCGGGCACCCACGAGAACATCACAGGGCCTCCCTCGTAAAACGATGCGATCTGCGTGATCTGGCCGCCGATGTCCACGAGGATCACGCCTCTCTCGCACTCGTCGGGTTCCAGAACGGCCTTCGCGGCCGCCATCGGTGACAGCACATGCCCGGCCACGGTGAGACCTGCCCTGGACAAGCATGCCGCGATGTTCGCAAGCGAGGCAGCCTGCCCCATGATCACCCTGGCATCAACTTCCAGCCTGACGCCGGTCATCCCCTCCGGGCTTCTGATGCTGCCGACGCCATCAACGATGTACTCCTTTGGCAGAACGCAGATTACCTCCCGGTCGGGTGGTATGGCCAGCACCCTCGCTGCGTCCAGTGCACGCTTCACGTCCTTCGGGGTGACCGCGTCGTCATCGCCGCTGACCGCAGCGACACCCCTGGTTTCCACAGATGCAGTGTGAACCGCCGGAACTCCCACGCACACGCTTCGGATGTCAAACCCCGCCATGTGGCACGCACGGTTGTTTGCCGCCTTTACGGCGTCCGTGACGGCGTCGACGTCAACCACGAGGCCGCGGCGAAAGCCCTGGCATAGAGACTCGCCCGCTCCGAGGACCTCGATGTCCCCATCTGGTCCGACCCGTGCTATGACCTCTGCCACCTTTGTGCTGCCGATGTCAAGCCCGGCGACTATGCTTCTACCAGGCATATGGTACCTCCCCGCGCGGCTCTGCGGGCCACCCACGATAGAAGAGCGAATCCCCGCGAATCCGCAATGCAGACTAATTCAACGAATTCGGTGCCACTCCTCTTTTCTCCTCTGTTTCACGCCCGGGCGTCCCGCGACCCGGTACGTGAAGGCCCCGACATGCGCTGCAGAAGATAACGACGGATCATCCCGACATTGGTGAAGATCCTGATGCTGAACGCCACGGTCGCACCAAGGAACAGGTCCACCCCCAGCTTGTCCCCGACCAGCGTCAGGCAGGCTGCAAGCGCCATGTTGGTTATGAAGCCGGAGATGAACACGACCCTGTCGAACCTGTCCTCGAGGCCCGCGCGGAAGCCCCCGCACACGCTATCCAGCGCCGCCAGGATGCCGACGGCCATGTAGTCGGAGTAGACAGCCGGAAACCTCACGGGTGTGAGAAGCGCAATCGCGATTCCGAGGAGAAGGCCCAGGACCGGTAGCATCACTTCCCCGCTCCTTCCGCCACCGACTTCGCATACTGGAAATACAGGCTTCCCTTGTATGTCGGCACTCGAACGCTTGTCATCTTCTGTACCTTCGCCTCGATTCCCCACGCTCTCAGAGTGTCGAGAATGCCGTCGCGCATGTGCAGCGCTGCGTCGAGGGTGTTGGGTTCACCAATTGCCACTACCTGATACGGGGGACCGACTCTCACGTTGTTCACGGATATGACGGGGCCCGCGCACCTCACCTCTGTCGTGGTGATGACTCGCTGTCCGTTGATGGAGATGGCCTCCGCGCCCGCTGCGAAAAGCTCGTTCACGATCTTGAGGATGTCCTCATCGTGTACAAGGAAAAGCTCAGGGCTCTCGCCAGGCGCGGCCTGCCGCTTGCTGTCGTCCAGCTCGACGACGAGCCCGGGGCCCTCCACCTCCACGAGCCCGGCGGCCATCCGTGCCTTCGCGAGCTCAGCCCTGAGGGCTTCAGTGGCCCTCTCGCCTTCGCCCACCGTGGCAAGCTGCTTGCGAAGGGCGTTGACCTCTTTCTCCAGGAGACCACGTTCCGCATCGGACCTGCGGAGCATATCGCTCAGGTCTTCCAGCCGCCTGGACGGGAGCTGGGCGCGGCCGATATACTCCTGGGTGCGGAACTGCGCCACCAGCAATACGCCGAGAACGACGCACACCCCGGCGACGTACACCTCGAACTCCCGCACTCTCCTCAAGCTCTCTCCCCCTGGCAGACACCGATGGGCTCTCTATCGATTATACACCTCCAGGGCTGCCTGTCACTATCTCGGCGTTTTCACGACCGGCCGTTTTTCGAACCTGACGTCAATATAGGTTGCATGCTTGCCCTCCTGCTCGAGCCTTGCCAGAAGGGCCTCGAGCACCCTCGCTCGAGATTCGAGGTCCGATGCGGTGCCGCTACCCAGGATAGCCTGCGTGCCAGACTGCATGTGCAGGGAGAAACCATGCGATGCGTCAAAGTTGATCTCGGAAACCTGGCGGGTGATGCGCCCAGGCAGCGTCGTCGCGATGGCAAGCGCGGGCACGACCTCAGGCGCGTCCACAGGGTAGCCCACCCTCACCGACCGCAGCGCAAGCCCGGTGAGGAGCGGAAGCTCCCTCGCCCTGTAGGTCTCCTCGAGCCCTATGGCAAGGCCCGCGCTATCAACTTCGACGAAGTACCCCGCGTACGGCACCACGGCGACGGGGGCCCGTTCCTCCACCTGGATCACGATGGTGGACGGGAGGCGCCGGGATACCAGCACCTTGTCCACCTTCGGAATGCCCTTCACGCGGGCGGCGATGCGCTCGAGGTCAACGTCGAAGATGTTCTCGTCGGCGGCAAGCCCGCACGCCACCACGACCTCCTCTGTCGCGAGGCTGCGGAGGCCCAGGACGTCGATGTGCTCCACGTGGAAGTACGGAGACCTCAGGAACGTGAACAGGGCGCTTGCCACAAGAAGCAGCACGAAAGCGACAGGCACAAGCCTTCGTCCCCCTCTCCCGTGCTCGCGCTCGCACTCGCGCCTGTTTCCGTGCCCGTGCTCTGGCCCGCGCCCGTGGCCGGGGCGAGGATCACTCTCCTCCCCGGCATATGCCTCCTCCATGAGATGCGGTCCGCCACGCCTCTGGTCCATGGCCTTGCTCCCGTCACCCAACCTGTCGCTCTGACACAGCCACCCTGCTCATAGCAGCGCCCAGCCTCGCGAGCTTCCCTGGAAGGTCCTCGTAGCCCCTGTCGATGTGGTGCACGCCCGTGATCTCGGTGGTTCCGCCAGAAACCAGCGCCCCGAGGATCAGGGCCGCTCCGCCCCGGAGGTCCGGCGCCTCCACGTGGGCTCCTGACAGCGCCTGGACGCCCTGGACGATTGCCACCCGGCCTTCCACCCTGACGTTGGCCCCCATCCGCCTGAGCTCCTCAGTGTACCTGAACCTGTTCGGGAAGATGGTCTCCGTCACGATACTCGTTCCCTCCGCCACGCTCGTCGCCGCCACAAACTGCGGCTGCATGTCGGTGGGGAACCCCGGGTAAGGCAGGGTTCGAATGCTCACCGCCCGAAGCCGCCGCGGGCCTCTCACGATCACGTACGAATCGCCCTCGATGACCTCAGCACCCGCCTCGCGCAGCTTGGCTATGAGGGCCTGCAGGTGCTCGACAATGACGTTCTCGATCCGGGCCATGCCGCCGGTCATGGCGACCGCCACCATGAAGGTCCCGGCTTCGATCCTGTCGGGTATCACCGCGTAGTCGGTTGCGCCCGACAACTTTGCGCCCTCGATCCTGATGGTATCGGTGCCAGCCCCCCTCACCCTGGCGCCGAGGCGATTGAGGAAGTTCTGCTGGTCCACGATCTCGGGCTCCCGCGCAGCGTTCCTTATGACCGTCGTCCCCTCGGCGAGGCATGCGGCCATCATGATGTTCTCGGTCGCGCCTACGCTGGGGATGTCGAGGAGTATCTCGGCCCCCTTGAGCCTATCGGCACGCACCAGGACGTAGCCTCGATCCTCGGTGATATTCGCACCCAGCGCCGCAAAACCCTTCAGGTGAAGGTCGATGGGGCGCGGGCCTATGTTGCACCCTCCGGGCTGCCTCGCCCGCACATGCCCGAGACGCGCGAGGAGCGGCCCCATGACCTGTATCGACGCGCGCATCTCCTTCACGAGTTCCTCTGGAGGCTCGCAGTGGTCCACCCCCGAGGGATCGATGCTCATGGTGCCATCAGCCTGCACGTCCACTCGGGCGCCAAGGCCCCGAAGCACCCCCACCATCGTATCCACGTCCGTGATCCTGGGTACATTGGAGAGCCTGCACACACCACCCGCCAATAGCGAGGCGGCCATGATCTTCAACGCGGCGTTTTTTGCGCCTCCGACCGCGACCACCCCGGAAAGCGGCCTCGAGCCGGCGATCACCAGCTTCACTCCACAAGTCACCTCCGGCCTGTCAGCCTGTCAGCCTCCTAGCCTCCGAGCACCCTGATCTCCGGCTCCAGCGCCACCTTGAACCTGTCGTACACGGCATCCCGAACCTTCTCCATCAGCGAAAGGACGTCGCGCGCGGTAGCGCCGCCGGTGTTCACTATGAAATTGGCATGAACCGCGGAGACCTCTGCCCCACCCACGCGCATGCCCTTGAGGCCGGCCGCGTCTATGAACCGCCCGGCTCCTTTCCCGGTCGGGTTCTTGAAGGCGCATCCCGCGCTCGGAAGGGAAAGCGGCTGTTTCCGCGACCGCTCCTCTTGGCACCGCTGCATGCGTCCGAGGATGGCCGCAGGTTCGTCCTCTGTCAGGGCAAGCCCCACCTCAACCAGGATCAGGGGTTCCTCCAGCACCCTCGTGGCCTTCACCCCTGGCTTGAGTTCGTCGCGGTCCAGCGCCATGTGCTCACCCTCATAAGTGAGCGCAGTGGCGCTTTGCACGATCTCGCACACGGCGGACCCATACGCGGCCGCGTTCATCGCGACCGCGCCTCCCACAGTGCCGGGTATGCCGCCGGCGAACTCGAGGCCAGCAAGGCCCCACGACGCCGCCTTGCGGCAGAGGGTCGGAAGATGGGCGCCGGCGCCACATCTCACGACGCCCCCGTTTTCGCGGGCCAGGTCGGAAAGGGTGCCGGCCAGCTTTATCACCACGCCCCTGACGCCCTCATCCCTCACAAGAAGGTTCGTTCCAGCCCCGATGACGTAAAACGGCGCCTGGATATCTGCGACGACATGTAGAAGCTCGACGAGGTCGTCCGTGTCTTCGGGTATTACGAGCACATCAGCAGGGCCGCCGATGCGAAACGAGGTGTGACGCCACATGGGCTCGTCGGCGTACACTTCGCCCCGGACGGTCTCCTTGAGCCGTAAGGCCAGGTGAGTGCCTACCAATCGTCCCTCATCCTTTTCACAAGTTCTCTCGCAACCGAGTCGATGTCTCCCGCACCCATGGTCACTACGAGATCACCCGGCCGCACCTCCGAGAGCAACCAGGGCACTATATCGGGAAGGCCGCTTATGAATTCGACAACGGGACCCCCGGGGCCCTCATGTGTCCTGATGGCCTCCGCCAGCTTCTCGCCGCTCACGCCGGGTATGGGCATCTCGCCAGTCCCGCGATGGTATATCTCGGTTATGACCACGACGTCGGCGGAGGAGAACGACCGTGCGAACTCGTCAAAGAGCAGCTTCGTCCTGGTGAACCGCTGCGGCTGGAAAACGACCACCAGCCGCCTGCCGTAGCCTTCCCCCAGGGCCGCGAGGGTGGCTCTGATCTCCGTCGGGTGGTGGGCATAGTCGTCAAGCACGATCACGTCGCCTGCCTCCCCGACGACCTCCTGGCGCCGTCTTGCGCCTCTGAAACGAGCAAGCCCGCGCTGTATGACCTCGAAGGGCACGCCGAGGTCGACGCCCACCGCAACAGAGGCGAGGGCATTAGCTATATTATGCCGCCCCGGCACCCCGAGTTCCAGGTGGCCGAGGCGCTTCCCGCGGTGAAGGACGCCGAACCGATGGCCACGCCCGGCGGGAACCGGGTTCTCGGGCACGAGGTCGCCCGTGGAGAGGCCGTAGAGAAGCTTCCTGCACCTTACGTGCTTCTCCACGGCCATCACGCGGGCGTTGTCCGCGCAGAGGACGGCGAGGCCGTCCCCGGGAATGTGTGACAGGAAGGTGAGGAAGGCGTCGTCGATGGCAGCGGGGCTTCTGTAGTGGTCAAGGTGGTCGTCGTCGATATTGAGCACCACCGCCACCTTCGGCCACAGCTCGAGAAACGAGCCATAAGCCTCGTCAGCCTCGACAACGACGAACTCGCCTCGGCCGAACCTGCCGCCCCCGGGCACAGCGTCCACTTCATCCCCCAGCACGCAGGTGGGGTCATACCCGCCTTCCACGAGAATGGTGGCGACCATCGACGACGTGGTGGTCTTGCCGTGGGTCCCGGAGATCGCTATGCCGGCCTTCTGGTTCATGATCTCCCCGAGCATCTCGGCCCGGCTGACCACGGGGATCCCGAGACGATGCGCTGCGGCGACCTCGACGTTGTCGCCAGGCACAGCGGCGCTCACCACAACGCGAGCAGCGCCCTCCACGAGGTCGGCCGAGTGCCCGGTGTGCACAATGGCGCCGGCCGCCCGGAGCACCTGCCCCCTGGAGGAATCCACGACGTCGCTCCCGCTCACCGTGCAGCCCATCTCCAGGAGCACCCTGGCGATGGAGCTCATCCCATGGCCTCCGATGCCCACGAAGTGGATACGGCCATGCATATGCATGGGGTTTGCTCCTTTCCATATGCGAGGTTCCCGGCGGGAGTGCGAGGGCCAGGGTGAACAGGGGCGCGCGCATGGCGCGTCCACCGGTCGCAAGGCCACACGACCATATCACGTATGAATGGTATGCCGGAACCCGCACGTCTGCTACCAGCCATGCTTGTCCAGGGACCTGGCCACGGCTGCATTGCCCTGCCCGCGCCCGGCCTGTGGGCCTATCGCCTACGTGCCCGACCGGAGCCGGGGCCCTGTCGAAGCGTGCCGGCGCCCCGACCCAAGCCTCCTCGCCAGGTCCGCAAGGGCGTCCGCGGCGCCAGGCTTGCCGAGGCCGCGGGAGCTTTGCGACATCCGCTCCAGCCTGCCTCTGTCATCCAGGAGCGCCTCGATGGCATCGCGGAGGACCTCGCCTGAGAGGTCCTTCTGCAGGACGACCACGGCGGCGCCCGCGGCCTCGAGCGCCCGCGCGTTTTTCTCCTGGTGGCCCTCGGCCGCCCCCGGCAGCGGGATGAGCACGGCCGGCAGGCCCCGTGCCGTGATCTCCGCGATGGATATGGCCCCCGCCCGGCTCACCACGAGGTCGGCGCATGCCATGGCCATGTCCATCTGATAGAGGTAGGGCTCGACCACAAGACGCGGGATGCTCTTCCGGGCGACCCCTTTCGCCTCGAGTTCGCCCACTACCCACGCGTGGTCGCGCCTGCCCGTCTGATAGATTACCTGGAGCTCGTGCCGCCTCGCGAGGAGGCCTGGCAGGGCACCCACCATGGCCTCGTTTATCGCCCGCGCCCCCTGGCTCCCCCCGAACACGAGGAGGGTGGGCCGACCGGCATCAAGCCCCATCACCCGGGCCCCCTCGCGCCTCTCGGCGGTGAGGATGGACTTTCTCACGGGGTTGCCCGTCACCACCACCTGAGCCCGTCGTGCAAGGTAACGCACGGACTCCTCGTAGGTCACCGCGACGGCCCGGGCGATGCGGGAAAGCACGCGCGTGGTAATGCCGGGGAGCGCATTCTGCTCGTGAACGAGCGTGGGAATGCCCAGCATCCACGCGGCCAGCACCACCGGCCCTGATACGTAGCCGCCGGTGCCCACCACCACGTCAGGCCTTTCCCGCCTCAGGATGGCCCACGACTGGGCGAACCCCTTGCACGCCCGGAACGCCGTCAGCAGGGTGTCTACCGAGAGCCTGCGATGAAAGCCAGCCACCTCAATGGCGGCGAGACGAAAGCCCTCCCTGGGGATGACATCCGCCTCGAGGCCCCTGCGGGTGCCGACGAAGAGCACCTCTACTCCGGGGTCCTTTTCCTGCAGCGCCCGGGCGATGGTCACGCCCGGGTAAACATGCCCACCGGTGCCTCCACCGGCAAAAGCCACCTTCATGCCCGTCACCTGACAGATGAGTACTTCGAGATATTGAGCAGCACGCCTATGGCAGCAAGGGTCGTCACCAGGGAGGACCCGCCGAAGCTGATCAGCGGCAGGGTTATCCCGGTGATGGGGAACGTTCCCGACACCACGCCGATGTTTATGGCCGCCTGGAACACTATCATCGTCGTTATACCGACGGCGAGAAGGCTGCCGAACGAGTCAGGAGCCCCAATGGCCACGCGCAGGCCCCGCCACGCGAAAAGAAAGTACAGCACCACCACCGCCGCCGCGCCCACAAACCCGAGCTCCTCGCCGATTATGGCGAATATGAAGTCCGTGTGCTGCATGGGCAGGTACAGGAACTTCTGACGGCTCCTCCCGAGTCCCACGCCGAATATGCCGCCCGAGCCCAGGGCGAGCAGCGACTGGATTATGTGAAACCCCGAGTCGAGCGGGTCCTCCCACGGGTGCAGGAAGGCCAGGAACCGCCGGACCCTGTAAGGGGCGGCCAACGCCACCGCCACCAGGGCCGGAATCCCCATCGCGGCGAGGGCGCCGAGGTGCCATATGCTGGCCCCGGCGGCAAACAGCATGAGCATGGAGATGCCGACTATGGCGCCCCCCGTGCCAAAATCCGGCTCCAGCATGATGAGGCCGAACACCGCGCCGAGGATGAGAAGGGGCGGAAGAAGGCCCTCCACGAACCGGTGTATCCTCCCGGTGCGGTCCGAGAGGAATCCTGCCATGAAGAACACCATGACGACCTTGGCCACCTCCGATGGCTGAAAGGTGAGCGATCCCACCCCCAGCCACCTCCTGGAGCCACGAATCATCACGCCGACCCCGGGGACGAGCACCGCCACGAGAAGCACCAGGCTCATCAGCAACATGGGCCAGGCCAGCTTCTTCCACACCCGGTAGTCCACTTCCATCGCCACGCACATGGCCGCAAGGCCGATTACCGCCCATGCTATCTGACGCTTGAGGAAATAGTAAGTGTCGCGGAAGATCTCGTACGCGCTCACCGAGCTCGCGCTGAAGACCATCACCACTCCCAGGCTCAGCAGGACGAAGGTGATGAGAAAGATGACAACGTCGGGGGCGTGCTTTTCATTGGGTTTTCTCCGCACCGGCATTCATCTCACCCCAGTCAGAGTCAAACCCGGGCTTTAAGGCCTGAGCCGAAACCGACACCGAAGCCGAAGCCAAGGCCGAGGCCAAAGCCAAATCCGGAAACAAAGACACAGACAACGGCAACGCCAAAGTCGAGGTCAGGGTCAAAACGCCGGAAGACACAGCATCCCGAGAACCGAGAAGACGAGGCCCAGGATCCAGAACCTCGTCACCACCTTGGGCTCCTGCCACCCGGACAGCTCGAAGTGGTGATGGAGGGGGCTCATCCGGAATACGCGCTTTCCGTGGGTCAACCTGAAATACGTCACCTGGATCACCACCGAGAGAGCCTCCACCACGAATACTCCGCCCACCAGAACCAGCAGAAGCTCGGTCTTCGTGAGTATCGCGAGGCACCCCAGGGCCGCGCCCAGCGCAAGAGAGCCAGTGTCGCCCATGATCACCTGCGCAGGGTGGCAATTGAACCACGCGAACCCCACGCACGCCCCTGTCAGTGCCGATGCGAACACCGCGAGGTCGTGTGACCCTCGGGACGCCGCGACGACGCCGTAGGTGAGGGCGGCGATGGCCACAGTGCCCGCGGCGAGCCCGTCGAGGCCGTCGGTGAGGTTGACCGCGTTGGAGGCACCGATCACCACGAGGATCGCGAAGGCCACGTAGCCAGGCCCGAGGTCCACTGCCTTGTTCAGGAAAGGTATCCTCACAGCGGTGCCGAGCTCAGGCCTCGTGACGACGAATACCCCCAGGAGGCCCGCGAGGATGATCTGGGCAACCAGCTTGTATCTTGCCCGTAGCCCTAGAGACCGCCTGGCGACCACTATGATGAAATCATCAGCGAGGCCGATCGCCCCAAACCCGAGCGTGATGAGAAGAGCCCACGCCGCCCCCAGCATTCCCGGTGCCAACAGCAGGGTCGATGCGAAGACGCCGACAAGTATCATGATCCCGCCCATAGTGGGCGTGCCAGCCTTCTTCTGATGGGTTGCCGGCCCGTCCGACCGTATGGATTGCCCGAACTTCATCCTGTGAAGGATCTTTATGGCCGCGGGGCCTGTAGCGATCATTATTGCTAGCGCAGCAAGCGCAGCGCATACCTCACGAGTCACNNACACCGGGCCCGCCTCCATTGCCTTTCACGAGTGCCGATACGATCTGCTCCATCTTCATGGCCCGCGAGCCCTTCACCAGGATGACGTCCCCGGGCCGCACAAGCCCTCGAAGGACCTCGATCGCTTCCGCGTTGCTTGCGCATATGACCACGTCCCGGGAGCTTCTACCCAGGCGAAGCGCCTCTTCTCCTGCGAGGCGGGCGAGATCTCCTGCGGTAACAAGCACGTCGCACGGCAGCGCCACTGCCGCCCGGCCGAGGTCGCGGTGGGCCTCGGAAGAGATCTCTCCGAGCTCGAGCATGTTGCCGAGGACAGCGATCTTCCGTCTATTGCCCGCCACCTCACGTAGCGTGGCGAGGGCCGCCCTCACGGAAGCCGGGTTGGCGTTGTAGGTGTCGTCTATCACCGCATAGCCCTTTTGGGACTCCACGATCCCCGACCGCCCGGAAGACGGCTCGAAGTGGTTGAGCCCGTCCGCCACGGCGAACGAGTCCACCCCAAGGGCAAGGGCCGCGGCGCCGGCCGCAAGAGCATTATAGACGTTGTGCATGCCAGGCACGGGCACATGCACCCTGAACGACCTCTGGCCGTACGACATGACGAATTCCGTGCCGTCCTCCCCCAGGCTCCTCACGTCGGTGGCCCTCACATCGGCGTCGCGCTCGACCCCGAACAACACGACCTTCGCGGAAGTCTTCCCCTTCATTGCCGCGGTGTGTTCGCAATCGGCGTTGAGCACGGCTATGCCGTCGGGCCCGAGGGCCTCCACAAGCTCCGCCTTGGCCACCGCCACGTTCTCGACTGACCCGAGGAGCTCCACGTGGCTCGGCCCGACGTTCGTGACGATGCCCACGTCAGGGCGGGCTACCTCCGCAAGATCCCGGATCTGCCCCATCCCCCTCATCCCCAGCTCCACCACGCATATCTCGTGATGGGCCTCGAGAGAGAGGAGGGTCAGCGGCACCCCGACCTCATTGTTGAAGTTCTCCTCGGTCCTCGCTGACCTCATCCGCTCCATGAAGATGCTGTGCGCCATGTCCTTGGTCGTAGTCTTGCCCGTGCTTCCCGTGACAGCCACCACGGGGATGCCCAGTCGACATCTGTTGTACCTTGCGAGCCTCTGAAGAGCCCTCAGCGTGTCGTCCACGATGACCACAGGCACCGACCCCAAAAGTCCCATCAGCCTGGCCGGGGACGAGGCCACCACTCCTCTCGCGCCCTTTGCCACGGCGTCGCTGGCGAACTCGTGCCCATCGAAGTTGGGCCCAACGAGCGCGAAGAAGACCTCCCCCTCTGCAACCCTGCGGGAGTCTGTGCACACCCCGGTAAACACGGGCGCCCCTGCGGCCCCTGCGGCCCCTGCGGCCCCCGCGGCCGCCGCCGACCCCGCCGACCCCCCGGGGGCCATCTCCGCCGCCTCACAGCGCCCGCCTGTGGCGGTTATGACCTCGTCCAGGCTAAACCTCGGCACTGCCCATGCGCTCCCTCAGAAAGCCCCTGGCGACCTCGCGGTCGTCGAAGTGAATCGTGCGATCCCGGAATATCTGGTAAGTCTCATGCCCCTTGCCTGCGACCACGACCACGTCGCCCTCCTTCGCCAGGGAGACAGCTCTCCTGATCGCGTCGGCCCTGTTCACGATGACCTCGTAGTCCTGCCCCGGCCGGCGCACGTGCAAGACCCCGTCCTCGATCTCCCGACATATGGCCTCGGGGTCCTCCGACCTCGGGTTATCGGAGGTGACGATGACGCGATCCGCCAGCTTCGCGGCTATCTCTCCCATCATCGGCCGCTTCGTTCTGTCGCGGTCCCCGCCGCACCCGAACACGACGGTCATCCCGCCCGGCCCGAGGCCTGCGGCGGCCTTCAGCACGTTCTCGAGGCTGTCGGGGGTGTGCGCGAAGTCAACCACCACCGCAAACGGCTGGCCCTCATCTATGGTCTCGAACCGGCCGGGCACGCCCGGAACCCCCTCAACCCCTGCCATGATCCGGTCCAGCCCGGCCCCTACGGCGATACCGCCGGCGATGGCCGCGAGCGCGTTGTATACGTTGAACACCCCGGCCAGCTTCAACCGCACCTCGGCGCGTCCCGCAGGCGTGCAGGCCGTAAACGACGCTCCGTCGCGGAGAAGCTGCACGTTCTCGGCCCTGACGTCAGCGGCGCTGGTGATGCCATAGGTCAGCACGTCGGCGCGGGTCCTCGAGATGATATGCCCGGCGTGCGGCTGGTCCAGATTGACCACGGCAGTCCTCGAAAGCCCCTTGGGCGAGCGCCCGGCGCCCAGCGACTCAAAGAACGCCGCCTTGGCGGCCAGGTAGTTCTCGAACGTTCCGTGGAAATCCAGGTGGTCGTGGCCGATGTTGGTGAACACCCCGACATCGAAATCGACCCCGAGCACGCGCCGTAGCACCACCGCGTGGGACGACACCTCCATCGCCGCGGCGCCCTGCCCCTTCTCCCGCATCTCGCTGAGCATCCGTTGGATGTCGAGGGATTCCGGCGTCGTGTGCTTCGCCTGCACCACCTCGTCTCCGATGACGTGGCCCACGGTGCCGATTATCCCGCACCAGCGCCCGGAGGCGTCGAGCACCCCCTTCACCAGGTGCGTCGTGGTGGTCTTGCCCTTGGTGCCGGTGACCCCCACGCAAACCATCGACCGGGACGGGTCGCCGTAAAGGCCCTGTGCCACCCTGGCGAGGGCCTCGCGCGAGCTCGTCACCGCGGCCGTCGCCACGCCGTCCGGAGGGACGACATCCCTCTCGACGATGAACGCCACTGCCCCCCGCGACACGGCATCGCCGATGAAGTCGTGGCCATCGTATCTCTCCCCTTTTATGCACACGAAAAGGTACCCCGGCTCGACCTTGCGCGAGTCGTATGCCACGCCCTGCACCGGAATGTCCCTGCTTCCCGTGAATCGCTGCACGCTGACCCCTTCGAGCAAGTCTCCCAGATTCGGCACTTGCGTCGTATTACCTCCCCGTTCATATCGGATCACATCGACTCATATCGGTCCGGACCGATCTCCGTCCCGTCAGTACCATTATGTCTCCTGCAATTGGCTGTTATGACAGATTAAGGTTGCCCCGGGGCGCCGGGCATCTCCGCCGCAGGAGGCTCGAACCCGACGATGACCACCGACCCCCTGGGGACCCTTGTTCCCGGCTTCGGATCCTGCCACCTGGCGATGCCGGTGCCCTCGGCCTGCATCCGGAGCCCGGCCTCGCTGAGGAGAAGCGCCGCGTCCTTCATGGTCCTGCCTGAAAGGTGCGGGACAGCCACGTCCTCGTCCACTTCATTATAGAGTTCGCCCATATCCAAGTAAAGCACGACGGTGGTGCCGCGCGGCACGCGCGCCCCGGGCCTCGGCGTCTGGTCGCGGATCGTGTCGCCCGACCCCTTCATCTTCGCCTCGAGCCCGAAGTCCGACACGAGCACCTTCGCGGCGTCCGCCGCGTCTCGCCCCACGAGGTCTGGTACAGCCACAAGCTGAGCCGGCTTCGCACCATCCTCCGGCTTCTCCGTCTCAGCCGGCGCGACCGGGGACACCTCCATGTACCTGAGGGCGTCGCGCACGATGGCCTGGAACGTGGGGGCCGCGAGAACGCCGCCGTAGCTTATGCCGACGTTGGGCTCATCCCACACCACCAGCACGGAGATCCTGGGATCCTCGACCGGAGCGAAGCCCAGGAACGAGGCGACGCGCTTCTCGCCGTACCTCCCCGCCTCCGGCTTCTCGGCCGTGCCTGTCTTGCCCGCCACACGATACCCAGGGATCTTCGCCCGGTACCCGGAGCCGTTGACCACGACCGACTCGAGGATGAGCGAAAGCTCCCTGGCGGTCTCCTTGCTGATGACCTGGCGAACTGGCTCCGGCGCGAACTCCTTCACAAGGCTTCCGTCCGGCGCCACGGCCTTCGATACCAGGCGCGGTCGCATGAGGGTGCCGCCGTTGGCTATTGTGTTGAGGGCGGAAAGAAGCTGCAACGGCGTCACGGACACGCCCTGGCCGAAGGAGATGTTGGCTATCTCCACCAGCCCCACGTTCTTCTCCGGCTGAAGAAGGCCTGGCGCCTCACCCGGATAGTCGATGCCGAGAGGGCTTCCAAGCCCGAACGCCCGAATGTACTTATAGAACCGCTCTGTGCCCAGGCGCATCCCGAGCATGGCAAACACCACGTTGCACGAGTTCTCCGTGGCCTCGGTGAATGTCTGGCTGCCGTGGCCGCCTGCGAGCCAGCAGCGCACATACCTGTCCTCAACGCGGATGAAGCCCGGGTCGAAGAACGTATCGGAGGGTTTCACGAGCCCCTCCTCCATCGCGGCCGCCGCTGTCACGATCTTGAACGTGGACCCCGGCTCATACACGTCGGACACCACGATGTTGCGCCTGGCGATCTCAGGGTACTCATAGTAGCGGTTGGGATTGTACGTGGGTCGGGCAGCCATCGCCAGCACAGCCCCGGTGCTCGGATCCATCGCCAGGATCATGCCCCGCCTGGCCTTCGTCTCTACCATGCCGCGGTCAAGCTCGCGTTCGACGATGTACTGGATGACCTCATCGATGGTCAGATAGAGGTCGTTGCCATCCACAGGCGGGATGAACCTCGTCACTCCCCCGGGGATCTCCCTGCCAGTGGCGTCGCGCTCGGAGACGATCTGACCGCGAGTGCCGCGCAGGTACGAGTCATGCTGGACCTCCACGCCCTCGAGCCCCTGGTTGTCGATGCCGGCGATGCCCAGGATGTGCGCGGCCAGCCTATCCTTGGGATAGAACCTCTGGCCGCGCTCGGTGAAACCTATTCCGGGCAGGTTCAGCTTCCTGATGGCCGCCGCCCTGTCCGGGTCCACCCTGCGGTCGATCCAGACCGTGGCGGCCTTCTGCGTGAGCTTGTTGCGGATGGCCACAGGGTCCTGCTCCAGAATACGGGCGAGCGCCTCCGCGGTCCCGGCAGGGTCTTTGACCTCCACCGGCACAGCGTAGATCGAGTCGGCGCTCACGCTCACCGCGAGTTCCCGGCCATTCCTGTCGCGTATGGTTCCCCTTCTGGCATCCACGGGCACAGGGTATAGCCTCTGGTCCAGTGCCAGCTTTCGAAACCGGTCACCCTGGGCGATCTGGAGCCATGACAGCCGCAACATGAGCAGGAGGCTGATAGCCCCCCACATAATAAAAAGCCAGGCTACCCTCTTTTTGATGGCAACGCCCGAGTACACCGACACGCGTCATACCTCGCCTTACCTTGCCGCAACCTACCTTGCCGTCACGCGCACCTGCGGGTGGTCCTGATTGGGGATGTCATAGAACCACCTTGCTACAAACGGGGAGACCAGACCAATCAGAGCGTCGCCAGCCCGGACGGCAAGACCCTCCTTGAGCTGCGACTGCACAGGCGACGGCGCATTGACTGAATCGCCCGTGGCGCGCCGGCCGGCATCCCCCGGTACCAGCACGACGAACTCCGCGGCGGCCGGGTCGACCATGCCCAGGCGCACCCGGGCGATCTCCTCGATCCTCTCCAGAGAATCGAGGTTCGCAATGGAGAGGCTCAGCCTGTCGTACTCGGTCTCGGTCGCCGCCAGCTTCTCCTCGATCCTGACCAGCCTGTACCCGCAGCTCATGACCGCAGCTCGCAGTGCAAGGTTGCCGAGAAGAAGCCCGGTTGCGACTATAGCCAGGAGCGCCACCCTGCCAAGGTGCGCCCTTTTCCCGGAGGCTGCCCCCGCAGCCGGGACCACGTCCACCTGCTCGGCCCGTCGCTCGCGGGCGGTGCGCCGCCCCAGGCTACCTCGTTTCGGGCTGCCTCTCTCACGCCGCACCATGGGCCTGGCTTTGGCCGGTACCATCTGTATTCTCCCCCCAATTTCCTTAGAACCTCTCCGCCGCGCGCAGCCTGGCGCTGCGTGACCTCGGGTTTGCACGGATCTCCTCGTCACACGGGACAAGGGGTCTTCCCGTGATGAGCCGGAGACGCTCCCTGTCCTCGACAAACTCGCGCTTCACAATGCGGTCCTCGAGGGAGTGGAACGATATCACCACAACCCTTGCTCCCGGTCTTGCGACCTCCACCGCCTGGTAAAGGCCCCGAGCAATGCCGCCAAGCTCGTCGTTGACGGCGATGCGAAGCGCCTGGAACGTGCGCTTTGCCGGGTGAGGCCCCGACCTTCTGGCCCGGGCCGGGATCGCCTGCTTCACCACGTCCACAAGCTCGGACGTGGTGGTGATCTGGCCCCGTTTCCTCCTCTCGACTATGAACCGGGCGATCCGCGAGGCCCACCGCTCCTCGCCGTACTCCTTCAGGATCCTGGCAAGCTCCTCGCCTGGCAAAGTGTTGACGAGATCCCGCGCTGACAGCCCATGGCCTATGGCCATCCGCATATCCAGGGGAGCATCGCTCATGTACGAAAAACCCCTCGCTGCGTCATCCAACTGATGGCTGGACAGCCCGAGATCGAAGAGGACCCCGTCGACCCCATCTATGCCCAGACCCCCGAGTATGTCCGCAAGGTCGGTGAAGTTGCCCCGGATCAGCTTGAACGCTCCGCTGAAAGGAGCGAGCCTGCGCCCGGCAGACTCGATGGCCTCCGGATCCCTGTCTATCCCGACCACGAATGCGCCGTGCCCGGCCTGCTCGAGCACGGCTGCGGCGTGGCCTCCGCCGCCCACCGTGCAGTCGAGGTAGATCCCCCTGGCCCTTGGTCGGAGCATCCACAGGACCTCGTCCCTCATAACAGGGACGTGGTACCCGCTCGGCTCCACCGGGTCATCCTGCGTCATCACTCTGCGCCACCACCGTGAAGCAGCTTCTCGGCTATCTCCTCATAGGATTCCTCCGCTTCACCGGAGTA
>DKEX01000004.1 GCA_002452295.1 Firmicutes bacterium UBA6811
TGCGGCTCCAGGCCCGTCTCCTCAGAGTCCTTCAGGAAAGAGAGGTGATGCGGCTCGGAGACGACCGCACGATACCGGTTGACGTCCGCGTTATCGCTGCCTCCAACAAGGACCTCCGCAGGCTCGTTGCAGACGGCCTCCTCCAGGCGGACCTTTACTACCGGCTCGACGTCCTCAAGCTGGCGGTACCTCCTCTACGTGACCGGGCCGAGGACATACCCCTCCTTGCAAAGGCGTTTGTGGAGACCCTGTCGCGTAAGCTCGGCACGGCGTCTCGCGGCTTCGCCGACGACGCGCTGGCTCTCCTTTCGACCCATGCGTGGCCCGGGAACGTCAGGGAACTAAAGAACACCGTGGAGAAGTGCCTCGTGCTGTCAGACGGCGGGATCGTCACGCGGAGCGACGTGCTCGACGCCCTCGGGGACGACTCCAACTCCAACGCAGGCGGTCCGAATGGCGACGCCGAACGGGACCTCCAGAGCCTTGTCAGGACAGCGGAACGCGAGAGTATCGCCCGTGCCCTGAGAGCATGCGGCGGCAATAGAAGCGAGGCTGCCCGTCGCCTGGGGATCGACCGGACCACGCTCTGGCGCAAGCTCCAGAGGGAACGAACGCAACAGCGACGCAAGCACCGGCAATCCGGGACCCGCTCGCAGCCAGCGCCCAACTAGTCAGGAGGCCCGGACCGTCCCCTTCCCTTGCCGACCGATCGATCGATCGCGTATCTGCCCCGATGCAGGACTGCGGAGGACTCCCCCGCAGTCCCTTGCCCGATCGCCTGCACGGCGGCTGTGTTGCGTATCCGCAACAGTGTCGCTGCGTTCATGCAGCGCGCCCCCGGCTGTCATGGTCGCTGGCCGGTGTCGTTTTCGCATCTCCGGCCAGCGTGCGGCAGTTTCAGCGGTCTTGGCACGCTGTTTGCAAGTGATGCTCATCAGTCATGGGAACCCGCGGGGCCGCTGCCCATGCCGGTATCTTACGCTGATGCAGACTATCACGTGGGACTCTCGAAACGAGTGGGGTAGCGGCGCGACCATGTTGAAGGCGAGGTGGCGTCCTCGTGGTTATTGACTTGAAGTACGGCAGATCCCAAGTCCCCCTCGACCTGGACAGGCTCCCGAGAGCGCAGGTATTGACGGGCCGGGAGGCCGAGCCGCTTCCTGACCTTCGAGGCGAGGTGCTCTCCAGGCTCAAACGCCCGACGGGCAGCCGCAGCTTGCTCCACGAGGTCAGACATAAGCACGCCCGGAAGGTTGCCATCATCGTGAACGACATCACGAGGCCGACGCCTTATGCCGACATCCTGCCGCCCATTCTGGAGGAACTTCGGGAGGCGGACATCTCCGACACCAACGTGACGTTCGTCGTGGCCACCGGGATCCATCGGGGAATGACCGACGAGGAATTGCGGCTGGTGCTGGGGGACGAGGTCTGCGACACCTACAAGGTCCTGAACCACGATTGCGATTGTGACGCAAGTCTCGTCCACCTCGGTCAGCTCAGCTTCGGCACGCAGCTTTATGTCAACCGCACCGTCATCGAGGCCGACTTCGTGATCGCCACGGGAGTGATTGCTCCTCACTATTTCGCGGGGTTTTCCGGCGGGCGCAAGGCGATCCTGCCAGGCGTGTCGGGCCGGCACACCATCTCTCACAACCACTCGCTCATGACTTCCGAGGCGGCCGCGGTCTGTAATCTGGACGGTAACCCCGTCCACATCGAGATGGTGGAGGCTGCCCACATGGCAGGCGTGGATTTCATCGTGAACGTCGTGACTGACGGGGTCGGAAAGCTTGCGGCGGTCGTCGCAGGAAACGTGGACGGAGCCTGGTTGGAGGGCGTCGGGATCTGCTCGAGCCTCGTTGTCACCCCCGTCGACCGGCAGGTTGACGTGGCGATCGCAAGCGCTGGAGGGTTCCCGAAGGATATCAACATCTACCAGGCGCAGAAGGCCGTCGACAACGCCAACCGCGCCGTGAAGCGGGGCGGCACCATCGTGCTCCTCGCCGAGTGCCCGGAGGGCTGCGGCGAGCCGACGTTCGAGGAGTGGATGACCAGCGCGAGGAGCCTCGATGATATATTTCGCCGTTTCGGCGCCGGATTCGAGCTCGGCGGCCACAAGGCCTACAGCCTGGCAAGAGTCCTGCGCGACAAAGAGGTCATCCTGGTCTCATCCCTCAACGAGGCATTTGTGAGGGGCCTCTTCCTCACCCCCGCCGGGAGCCTCGATGATGCGCTCCGGCTCGTGGAGTCCAGGCGTGGCGCGGCCTACGAGTCGATCGTCATGCCCTGCGCGGGAATCGTAGTTCCAGTTCCGGGAGGTGATGATGCGGAAGATCTTCAGTAGCAAGGCTTCTACTGACGTCGGGATGCACATACACTGCGGCGAACACAAGACTACGGGGAGGTAAAGCGAATGCGCGTTGTGACGAGGATCGTTACCGTGTGCGTGGTTCTATCGCTGGCCCTCATCGGCTTTTCCGCGTCTGCAGCTCCCAAGTTTCCCGACAGGCCGATAAACTACATCATCTGTTTCAACCCCGGTGGGGAGTCCGACATCACCGCCCCAGTACAGGGACCAGGTAAGAGTCCTTGCGGTGGCGGCAGAGAAACGGTCTCCCGTTCTGCCAGATGCCCCCACGTTTAAGGAACTCGGCTACGATCTGGTTGAGGGGGCATACCGCGGCGTCTCCGCGCCCCCCGGGACCCCTAACGAGATAGTGAAGGCGCTTGCGGACGCCTTCGACAAGGTCAATCGCAACCCCGAGTTCGTCAAGAAGATGCAGGAAATGGCGTTCGACCTCGAGTTCATGGGGCCGGAGGAATACCAGAAGTTCGTAGCCGACAGGCAGGTCTACTACGCAAAGCTCTTGAAGGATGTGGGCGCCATCAAGTAGGCGGCGCCTGGGCCGGTAGATCAGAAGCGCCGCTAGGAGTCCGCTCCAGAACGCCTGGTTCTTCAGTGGACACGACCCTATGACAGCGCCTACCAGGGCGCACAGGACGCGCTAACCGGCTCAAGAAGCGTTCTGGAGCAGGCCTCTAGGAAGCGGGGGTCCGGAGCCTCGTCACGCCGTCGGGCTCGAACGGAGGCCTGGGACGGGGAACCGAATTCGCAGGGCCGCACCGGCGCGCGTGCTTTTCATGATTGGAGGGCCTGTATGGACAAGGTGAGTGTGGCTGTCATTCCAGGAGACGGAATCGGACCCGAGGTCACCCAGGAGGCCGTCAAAGTGCTGCGGGCCGCCTCGGAGGTTCACGGGGGGGTGGCATTCAGCTTCACGGACTACCCATGGGGTTGCGAGTACTACCTGCGCCATGGCCGCATGATGGACGAACGCGGCCTCGAGGTGCTCCGAGAGCACGAGGCGATTCTCCTCGGCGCGGTTGGGGCGCCGGGCCTGGTCCCTGACCACGTCTCGCTCTGGGGTCTCCTGCTGCCGATCCGCAAATCCTTCGACCAGTATGTGAATCTCCGACCCATCAAGCTCCTCCGGGGCGTGCCCGGGCGCCTCATAGGCAAGGGGCCCGAAGACATCGACTTCGTGGTGATCCGCGAGAACACCGAAGGTGAGTACTCGGGAGTTGGAGGCAGGGTCCACGTTGGGACGCCGTTCGAGGTGGCGATCCAGAGCAACGTCTTCACCCGCCAGGGGACGGAGCGGGTGATGAGATACGCCTTCGAGCTTGCGAGGAAGAGACAAAAGGCGAGGCGCGTCGTGTCCGTCACGAAATCCAACGCGTGCAACTATAGCATGGTCTTCTGGGATGAGGTGTTCCGCGCCGTAGCGAAGCACTACCCTGACATCGAGGCCGTGCAGGTCCACGTAGACGCAGCAGCAATGTATGTCATCACGAAGCCTGAGTGGTTCGACGTGGTGGTTGCCACGAACCTCTTCGGCGACATCTTGACCGACGAGGGTGCGGCGATCCAGGGCAGCATCGGCCTTGCCGCAGGCGCCAACCTGAACCCGGAGAGGAAGCACCCGTCGATGTTCGAGCCGATCCACGGGTCCGCGCCTGATATCGCGGGGAAGGGCATAGCGAACCCCATCGCGACGATATGGGCGGCCGCGATGATGTTGGATTTCCTCGGGCACGAGGACATGGGCAGCCTCGTCATCTCCGCCGTCGAGCGCACCCTCCTCGAGGACGCTCCAAAGCCGGTCGACCTGGGGGGCGCCGCTGGCACGGCCGAGGTAGGCGACGCTATCTGCGAGAGCCTTTACAGGCTGGCGGGCTGAATGCGGGCTCCGAGGCCGCTTTCACTCCATCGGCGGTTGATGCGGCCCGCCGCGGGGTCCCTGGCTTTCCCCTCGAGAACAGGGTGAAGATGGCTATCCCAAGGATCACGAGAACACCTCCGGCGATCGCGGTCGCCGGGGGCGTCTCTTCGAGCAACGCCACCGCGAGCAGGGTCGCGCCCACAGGCTCGCCGAGCACGCTCACGGATATGACGGATGCGCTTACGTACCGGAGCGCCCAGTTGAACACGGTGTGACCGAGGATGGTGGGGACCGCGGCGAGGGCCACGAAGAGCACGTAGTCCCGGGCCGGGTACGGGCAGATGCGCACGCCGCTCGCCGTGCACGTGAGGGCGAGGATGAGCGAACACATCCCGTACACGACGAATGCGTATGGCGCGACCGAAAGCCTCTGCCTCACGCCACGGCCCACGATGACATACCCGGCGAACATCAGCGCCGACAGGAGGGCGAGCAGGTCGCCGAAGAACGCCCGTCCGCCTGCCGCCGAGTCGCCCAGCCCAATGATGGCGGACCCGGCCACGGCGATCACTGCCCCCGCCACCGCCCCGCCTGCGGCGGACTCCCCCAGGAGGATGCGGCTTGCAAGCATCACAAAAAGCGGGTGCATCGTGACCAGCACGACCGAGCTTGCAACGGACGTATGCTGAAGAGAAGTCATCCACGCCCCGAAGTGCACCGCAAGGAAACTGCCCGACAGGAGCGAAAGGGCGAAGTCCCGGGCGCCCATCGACAGCAGCTCGCGCCTCCCGCCGACCAGCGCAAACGGTGCCAGCATGAGCGTGGCGAGGCCCATCCTCCATGTCGCGATGGCAAGGGGAGGCGCCGATGACAGGCGCACGAAGATGGACGCCGACGACACAGCGACGACCCCAAGCCCGATCGCGGCCCAGGGCGACACAAAGGGCCGCTCGCCAGCCCCTCGATCAACCGAGACCGATACCGCGCGCTCCTGCGCGTCACCCATGTAACACCACCCCAAGAAAACTCGCGACCTCCAAAGCCGGGCTAACCGCTGGAAGCCGCTGCCCCGCTACTCAGTCCAGGCCGCCGCACGCAGGGCAGTTCGGGTCGCGCGCAGCGCTGACCTCGCGCCACGTCATCGCAAGCCCGTCGAACAGGAGTAGCCGTCCAACCAGGGGTTTCCCCAGCCCGAGGACGATCTTGATGGCCTCGAGGGCCTCGATGCTTCCCACCGCGCCCGGCACCGCACCGATTATCCCGGCCTCCTTGCAGGACGGCACCGCCCCGGGCGGCGGCAGGATAGGGAATATGCAGCGGTAACACGGCCCTTTCCCCGGGACGACCGTGAGCACCATGCCGTCGAACCTGAGCACCCCCGCTTCGACAAACGGCTTTCGCGCCGCGACGCAGGCGTCGTTCACCACATACCTGGTGTCGAGGTTGTCAACGGCGTCCACCACAAGGTCGTACGGCTCGATGAGCTGGGATACATTCTCGGGCGTGACCGTCATGCGGTGAGGCACGACGTGGACGCCGGGGTTCAGGCGCACAAGCGCGCGCTTCGCCGATTCCACCTTCGCAAGGCCCAGGTGGTTCGTGCCGTGCAGGATCTGCCGCTGGAGGTTGGAGAGCTCCACCACGTCCGCATCCACCACGCCCAGCGTGCCGACGCCGGATGCAGCGAGATACATGGCCGCCGGGGACCCGAGGCCCCCGGCGCCCACCACCAGCGCCTTCGCCGCCCGCAGCTTCTCCTGGCCCGCCTCGCCCACTTCAGGCATCACAAGCTGACGGGAGTAACGCATCTTCTCCTCTTCGGTCAACATGCGAGCATCACATCCCTGTGCCATCGCCCGCAGGCGCGCAGCCCGACCGCTCCAGCACCTGCCGGAGGGCCTTCGTCGCCTCGCGTACCATCTCATTTTCGTCGAAGGCGAGGAGTTTCCTCCTGTACATCAGCACCCGCCCGTCCACGATTGTCGTCTCGACGTCCGCCGCCGTCGCCTCGTACACCACGCGCGACACGACGTCCACGTGCTCCGTGGGGGCGGCGTGAGGCCCGCCAAGGTCCAGGATAATCACGTCAGCGCGCATGCCCGGCTCGATGCTGCCGATCTCGTCCTCCATGCCCATCGCCCGGGCTCCGCCGAGCGTCGCCATCTCCAGCACCGCCGGGGCCGGGAGCGCCGTCGGCCCGAGGCGCACCTTCTGAATGAGGGCCGCGTGACGCATCTCCGCGAACATGTCGAGGTTGTTGTTGCACGGCGCGCCGTCGGCGCCCAGGGATACGAACACGCCCATATCCATCATCTCAGGGACCTTCGCGATCCCCGAGGCCAGCTTGAGGTTGGACGACGGGCAGTGCACGACTTTCGTGCCCGAATCGCGCAGGATGGCCATCTCCTCGTCGTCCAGCCAGATGCAGTGGACGAGCACGAGGTCGGGCCCGGTAAGGCCGAGCTCGCGCAGGCACACGACGTTCCTCATGCCCCGGTCCCGCTGCACAAGCTCGATCTCGCCCCGGTTCTCCGAGGCGTGCGTGTGGACGAGCACCCCGGCGGCCCTCGCCATGTCGCGCACCCGCGCAAGAAGCCAGTCCGAGCACGACACCACGAACCTTGGCGCGAAGGCGTAGCGGATCCTGCCGTCGTCGTGCATGTGCCACCGGGCGAGGAGGGCCTCGCTCTCGCGGAGCGAGTCCTCGGCGGACTCCATCAGGGTCGCCGGGACATCGGACCCATAATCCATCATGACCTTGCCCGACGCGGCGCGGATGCCTGACGAATCGATGGCCCAGAAGGCGCTCTCGGTGTGGTGGACGGTCTCCATGTCGATGATGGACGTGGTCCCGCCCCGGATGAGCTCGGCTATGCCCAGCATGGCGGACCAGTACACGCTCTCCTCGTCGTGGGCGCCCTCGAGCGGCCATATACGCAGCTTGAGCCAGTCGAGAAGCTCCAGGTCGTCGGCCTGCCCCCGGAAAAGCGTCTGGCAGAGGTGAACGTGCGCCTGCACGAAACCTGGCAGGACGATCTTTCCGGCGGCGTCTATGACCATGTCCACGTCATGCCTGTGAAGGCCGACGGGAAGCCGATGCACTACCGCATCGTCGGCCGGACCGTCACTTGACCAGCCCTCGCCCATCACACCCGCCTGTTCCCCGCGCCCCCACGTTCCGCGCGCGCCGGTGCTACCTGGATCGCGCCGCCCCGTGACTGGGATGGGACCCGAAGCCTCCCCGGCGCCGCTGAAGGCCCCCGGGGCCGGCCTTGCCGGCGACGCGGATCCCGGCCGGATCACCTGCGCTATCCTGCGCCCGTCGATGAGGACGTCCGCCCCCACGAGCACCTCGCGCCCGGGGTTCATGGTCACGACGGTTCCACCGCGGATGAGGATCTTCGCCACCTACGCCACTCCTTTCGCTTCTATCCCGAGCGCCTCCAGTTTCCCGCGGGTGGGGACGCCGTCCTTCGTCCAGCCGCGCCCGGCGTAGTATTCCGGGAGCATCCTCGCAAGGTCCACCGTTACACCCCTCGCAGGCCCCTCGGGGAGGCCTTCCTGGAGGAACCGCCTCGGAAGGCTGTCATCGCGCGGCGTCATGCCGCACCGCAGGTTGAACATCCTTTCTATGTTGACGATCCTCTCGCCCGTGGCGAGGAGGTCGGCCTGGGAATACGGCCGGCCCACCGCGAAGGCGAGAAGGTCAGCAACGTCCTGGGGCATGACGGCGTAGGTCGCAAACGTGCAGTACTTGCATATCTCCGCAGAGTCGCACACCGCGCCGTAGTTCTCGTGCCATATGACCATGCCGACCTTGCCGCTCTCGGTGTATGGGTTGACGCAATCAGGGGTCCCGAACCAGCGGATCCCCTCCTCCCTCGTTTTGCTGAGAAGCTCGAAGTTGGGGAGAGCCCGGAGGTGGTCGCCGCCCCGGCTCGCCACGGCCTCGCCCAACGCGAAGCCCTTGCCCGTGCGCACGTCGAACGCCGGGAGTTCGAGCCCCTTAACGTGGAGGGCGAACCCCTCGCTCCCCGGGATCTCGGCGGACATGGCCCGCACGCCCCTGGCGAGGAACTCGCCGATGCCATCGCGGTGGGCGATCTTGTGCAGGCAGTCGAGGACGAACTCGGCGTCGCCCCACTCGTACTTCTCGTCGATGAGGCCGCGCTGCGAGCACTCCATGAGGAACGCGATGCTCGTGCCGGCGGATATGGTGTCGAGCCCATAGTCGTTGGCGAGCTGGTTCGCCTTGAGGATGGCCGCAAGCGACCCAACGCCCACCCTGCTTCCCAGCGTGACCATGGTTTCGTACTCGGGGCCCATGTTCTCGCACTCGTACGGGCCCTCCGCGACGCGGGCGTAGTTCTTGCAGTGAAGGATGCACGAGAAGCACGCCTTCGAGGCGAGCTTGTAGGTGCCCTGGTAGACGTGGCTCGATATCTTCTCGTAGTCGTCGAAAAGGCCGAGCTGGCCGTTCTTCGTGGAAAGCCCGCCGCTCGCCTGGGCGATGTCAACGAGGATGAGCGTGCCGTACTCGGAGAAGTCCTGGTAGGTAGGGTCTGCCATGAGCTTCCTGTGGCACTCACGTACCTTCGCGAGAAACTTCTCATCGTAGGCCACGGGGATGTCCCCGGTCCCGCGCACGGCGATGGCCTTGAGGTTCTTGGACCCCATGACCGCGCCCACCCCGGTGCGTCCGGCGGCGCTGTGGCCGGCGGCCATGATGTTCCCATACGGCACCAGGTGTTCGCCGGCCTGGCCTATGGCGATGACCTTGATGTCCTTCCCATGCTCGTGCTCGAGCAGGCTGATGGTGTCAAACACGCCGTGCCCCCAGAGGTGCGACGCTTCTCGCATCTCCACGTGGTCGTCGTCGATGAAGAGGTAGACCGGCCCCCTCGCCCTGCCCCGGATGATGATGCCGTCGTAGCCGGCGTACCGCAGCTCGGGCGCGAAATGCCCGCCGGAGTTGGCGTCGCCGAGGAGGCCGGTCAGCGGCGACCGGCATCCCACGGTGAACCTCCCCGAGGACGGCGAGAGCGTGCCATCGAGGGGGCCTGCGGCAATGGTCAGGACGTTCTCGGGCGAAAGGGGGTCGGTCCCGGCGTCCACCAGGTCGTAGAGAACCTTCGACGTGAACCCGCGACCGCCGAGGTAGAGGGACTTCCACTCCTCCGGTATCCTGGTCTTGCGCGTGCTGCCGCGGCCGAGGTCCACCCAGAGCAGCTTATCCATGTATGACACCCGCCGTCACCTCGCCTTCAGGGCCAGGGCCCCGGTGGTGCAGAACTTCACGCACATGGGGTCTCCGTGGCAAAGATCGCAGATAAGAAGCGTCTCGTCGAAGATGCGAATGCCCCCGGACGGGCACGCCGCGATGCAGTCGCCGCAGAGGTTGCAGGCCGCCTCGTCCACGAAGATCTCGCCGTCGTCGCAGGTGAGCGCGCCCCGCTTGCACGCCACAATGCACGGATGGTCCTCGCAGTGGTTGCACACGCGGATCTCCTCACGGCACCCCTCCCGGAGCACCTGGATGCGCGCCCGCCTCGGGTTGAACGCCCCGAAGTGGGCTATCGAGCAGGCAAGCTCGCAGTTCCGGCACCCGGTGCATTTCTCCGGAGAGAAAACCCGAATGTCTTTATCCTTGCCTGCCGTCAGGACGTCCGCTTCCATCACTGCGCACCCCCTTCAACAGCAAGACGCGCATGGTCATGGAGAAGTTCGCTGGCCCGCGCGCCTCCCACCTCGCCGAGAAACCGCCTGTAGACTTCGGCTACCGCGGGGTTCTTGCGGGGCCGTCTCTCGCCGAGCGACCCGTCAATGCCGCAAAGCGCCGCACCGCGTGTTTCAATAGACCGCTCGAGAGACTCACGAACGATAGGTTGGCCGCCGCCGCCGACGCACCCGCCGGGGCAGGCCATGACCTCTACGAAATCGTAGGGGCGCCCGCCGCTCGCCACCTGATCCAAGATCCGCCTTGCCGCAGCGAGACCCTGGACAACTGCCACACTTAGCGTGAGATCGCCGATCTTTACCTTAGCTTCGCTGACGCCGGGCCCGGGTAGCCCGGCAACGGGGATCGCGCCAGTCGCATCCCCCCGACCCGTCGCCACCCCAAAGTCCGCGCCGAGTTCGTCCGCAAGTGCACGCAGCGCGGCCTCCATCACCCCGCCAGTCGTTCCGAAAATGGTCCCTCCTCCGCTCGCACGGCCAAGGGGCGCGTCGAACCCGCTCTCCTTCAGGGAGTGGAAGTCCATCTCCACGGACTGGATGAACCGTATGAGTTCGCGCGTTGTAAGCACTGCATCTACGTCACGAATCCCCGCGCCACCGGTGGAACCCGTCTCACACAAACTGGCAAGCCGCTCGGCCTCAAACTTCTTGGCTGTGCAGGGCATCATGGACACTACGTAAACCGCTTCAGGGCGTACTCCCTCGAGCTCGTTCAGAACAGCCCTGGCCATCGCCCCTGCCATCATGTGAGGCGACTTGCACGTGGACAGGTGCGGCACAACGCCGGGGCACTCTCTCTCCACGAACCTCACCCACGCCGGGCAGCACGAGGTGAACATGGGAAGCCTGCCGCCCTTCTCGAGGCGTTCCTTGAGCTCGTGCGCCTCCTCCACCGCCGTGAGGTCGGCCCCGAACGCCGTGTCGAAGACCCTGTCAAATCCGAGTTTCCGGAGGGCCGCGACCATCTTACCCGTGGACACGGCGCCGGCCGGCATACCCCATGCCTCTGCAATCGTCGCCCGCATCGCGGGCGCTGTCTGCACCACGGTCACAAGGCTTCGGTCGGCGAGAGACCTCCTCACCTTGACAATCTCTTGTCTTTCCGACAGCGCGCCCGTCGGGCAGGCTACCACGCACTGACCGCACTCCACGCAGTCCGTGTCGCACATCCTGTCCTCGAAGGCAAAGGAGCGGCACGACGCCCATTCTTCGCTCACGAGGGCCGTCGCGCCGCTCCGCTCAACAAGCAGATCGGACTCGGCGATCTCATCCGACATCGCCCGATATGGTGTCATGTCATGCATCCTCTTGCACGCCGCAACGCATCTTCCGCACATAACGCACTTATTGGGGTCCCGCGTGATGGCCTGGCCCGTCCTGTCCACCGATAGCCTCTGCCTCTTCACCGGAAGCCGCCTCGCGCGCACACCCAGCTCGTCTCCGAGCCTCTTCAGCTCGCAGTAGGGCCTTCGCTCGCAGACGAGGCACTCCCTCGGGTGCTGCGCCAGCAGGAAGGACACGACCCCGCGCCGCCTCTCCATTACCCTGCCCGTCGCTGTGTGAACGACCATGCCCGTTTCGACAACGTGGTCGCAGGCTGTGACGAGTTCGCTCTTGCCATCCACTTCGACCACGCACACCCCACATCTCGCCGTCCGCTCAAGCCACGGGTGATGGCACAGGGTCGGGATGCGCACCCCGACGCTCTTTGCAGCCTCAAGGATGGACGTGCCTTCAGGTACGTGGCAAGCCAGGCCGTCCACGACAACTTCCAGCATCCCCACCACCTCCGCGTGTCGTTTTGGCCCCTCACAATATGAAACCAGGAAGCCGCCTGACTTGAGAAAAGGACGCACGGGGCCCCGGGGAATCGCACCCCGCTGCGTCCTCCCTCATAGCCAGGTTGGTTGCGGCCTCCTGGTAGAAACGCCTGAACCCTAGATTATCAGGTCTATACGAGGGTAACCCTGCCAATCTGCAATTACATGGCGATTATTTATTCGCCGCGGACGGCGAGAATCCTTCTTCGTCGTTAGTTGTGCCTGACTTCGACGTGTCTACAAGGTTACCTTGACACCCTTCTCTGAAGACTCATATGCCGCAAGCGCTATCTTAAGGGATTCATATCCGTCCTCAGCGGTGGCCAGTGGTTCCTCCTTATCGAGAAGGGACCGGACGAAGTTAGCGATTTCAGCGTCCCATCCGCCGCCTCCGACATTATCCGGTAAGATCCAGCCCCGCCCGTCCAAACTGGTCTCTTTCCTGTAAACCCTCAAGGGAGTCACATAGTCAGCTACGAGGGTTCCCTCAGTGCCGTAAATCTCTACCCCGAGAGGTCCCGGCTGGCTGCTCCATCCAACCTCAAAGTATGCCAGAAGCTTGGGATTCCTAAACTCGAGGATACCGACTGCCCAGTCCTCCACGCTTATGTCTTTCCCCAGGGTGGCTGTCTTTGCCATGACGGAGGTTACATCTCCACCAAAGTAACGGCAAAGGTCAATAGCGTGGATGCCCATGTCCAGGAGCGCCCCGCCCCCGGCAAGCTCGGGCTTGAAGAAACAGTCGCTCATGGCAGACCACGAGAGGTAGGGTCCATTGTGCGCAAACCTCACCCGCATCATCATGGGCTGGCCGATGAGGCCCTTCTGTATGTATTCCCTGGCCTTCCTGTTGAAGTTGAAATACCTGTGGGTAAACCCTATCATCAGCATGACCCCGGCCTGCTCTGCTGCCTCAATCATTGCACGTGAATCCTCAAGGTTTGTAGCCATGGGTTTCTCACATAGCACGTGCTTACCGGCCCTGACTGCGTCTATGGTCTGCCGGGCGTGCAGGCTATTCGGGGTACAGACGCTCACCATGTCGACGTCCGCCTTGACGAGCATGTCTCTATAATCAGTGAAGACCTCAGGGACATCGTAAAGCTCAGCTGCTGCCTTCGCTCTTCCCTCATGTATGTCAGCAACTGCCTGTATCTTGACCAGATCCGGCAGTTTCGCGTAGGAAGGTAGATGCGCGTTCATCGCTATCGCACCACATCCGATTACTCCCACTTTGAGCTCTTTCCCTGGCATTCTATAGCCCTCCGCTCTTCAATATCATTTTGCCGCGTACCGCTTACGCCGGTACAGGCTTGCCTACGCCAGCCGGCGAAGGTATTCTATGCTCCGCTCGGTCCCGTCCCTGGGGTCCCCCAGCCCCTCGAATTCGATAGAAAGATACCCATCATAGCCGGCTTCCTCGAGGAGCCTGACTACTTCATCAATCCGTACCTCTCCCTCACCGGCTACCGTCCCGACATAGCGACTGCCGTCGAGGGCCGCATAGGATTCAGATACACAGCAGCAGCCCACTTTCTTCATGTCCTTGAGATGAACATGAGCAGCCAGGGTACCAAGAGTGCGCACCGCATCCACCGGTCTCTCGTTTACCAATAGGAAATTGCCTGTATCAATGGTGGCCCTCAGGCCAGGCGACCCAACGGTCTCGATAATCTCCTTGACCTGGGCTCCCTTGCCTGCCAGAAGCCCGTGATTCTCCAGGGCGAGCACGACACCCTTCTGCTCCGCATACCTTGCACCTTCAGAGAGCCCCTCGAGGATCCAGCCCTTGGCATCTTCAAACTTGATCCCGGGTTCGAGATCTCCAGCAAAAACGCGGACAACCTTGGTCTCCAGAGCAAGGGCCATGTCCACGCCGAGCTTGATTTTCTCGACCTCGGCCATTCTCTTACTTGCATCAGGATTTACGAAGTTGTTCGCGATAGCGTAGGCTGCAACCTCGAGTCCTTTAGACTTAACCAGGTCGAGGGCTTTACAAGGTTCAGAATGCGGGTCCTTCCAGAACACGTCCAGGAGCTCAACTCCATCTGCACCCAGCCCCGCAACGTAATCGATAAACCCGAAGACATCCAACTCCCTCTTTTGGTAGAGTTTGTGGAGACTCCACATGCTGACTGCGATCTTCATTTCACTTACACCCTCCAGTTCATCCTACTTGTTGTCTAGATCCGATCCCTTATATCCCACTGTCGCTCTAGATCTGGGTTTCCCCGTTGGCATCGCATCCAGTCTCAAGGTTACCCGCCTGGTGACGGGTTTCTGACTATTGCTCCTTCTATCAATCACTTTCAAACCCCCGAAAACCATTACTTACCGACACAAGTAGCGAGGCTCCTTGCGGAGTTTCTCTACCAGGAACTCTATCATAGGTAAGGACTTAATCAACCGCAGAGTTGAGGCACCAACCTTACCTATCCGCATAATACCTAGATCCAACAACTCCTTGTCTATACGCTCAAAACACCTGGGGGTACCCCAGTCATGCAAATAGAGACGTTCAATACGCCTGTTCCCCTCATAATCAATGATGATGGTGTCTGCTGGCTCCTTTTGCATGTGATACGGTACCTCAGCAAGCTCTTCTGCAGTATGAATCGTAGTATTCGAGCCCTGGCCGACACCGACGAGGAGAATGAAACCACCCTTTTGCGCCAGACGATAGTATGGCGATTCCTCCCCGCAGGGAGTGAGCGAACGTTCATGCCCCCCAATCAAGGCGGCGACAATCGGTCCTATGCCGGAGACTGAATGCGTAGGATGCAGGCTCCTTCGAGCCCCCGGCCTTTTCATGAACTCCGTGGGAACGCGCCCCGTCCAGCAGGGCGTATTCCTGACATCGAAAACAGGCGGGCTCGCTGGACCGTCCTCGCGCCTTCCTGTAAGAGTAGGTGCAAGTGCCGTTCCCTCTGGACCAGTGGCATCGAGCAAGGCATCAATTACGGTATCGGCACCGCCTACTACGTACCCAAAACTGCTGAGTGAACTATGAACCAGTACGCCGTCACCCTCCCTGATGCCCAGATCCCTGAGGCCGGATACAATCTCATCCCTATGTATGGGTCTGCAAATCCGCGCCAGTTTGGCAGAAGCTTCCGGGTTGCCGGTGCTTGCACGACGGGGCGTTGAAGATTTGGCAAGCCTGAATGCCAAATCTAGCGAGGCGCGCCGCAAGCGCGCCGTCCCCGGAGTGCAACACCGGCAACCTCTGGAAAAGTGGCAGCGATCTCTGAACCCACACTTAGTGACGCCATCAATCTGGCTTACGTCCATACGCATTCCTCCTCCGACCAGCCGCGCCGGATTAGGTGAACCAGATCTGTAGGTATTCAGCCTTTCATCCCCGTAAGGGTAATTCCCCGGATGAACGTCCTCTGTGCAAAGAAGAAGAGGATCACAGTGGGGATCACCATTGCAGAGGCTACAGCCATCACCAGGGACCACTGGTTTATGCCTATCTTCACGGGCTCATCCTTTCTATGGAAACGTCTTTACAGAATGCCTTGCAGGAACCGCACTGCTTCCCGAATGTCCTTCTCGGGGTCCTCCCCGACCTCCCGCTCGATGGTGAAGAAGCCCTTGTAGCCGATGTCCTCCAGAGCTTTCACGTAGCGGGGAAAATCCACCTGGCCCTGACCAAGCGGCGTCTCGATGAAGTAGTCCGACAGCCGGACGTCGCAGATCCCGCCTTCCGCGAAGAAATTGTAGATTACCTCGGGATCCTCCTGTTTTTTCATGATCCCGTCCTTGGCATGAGTGTGCACGATGTAATCCCGGAGGTTGTAGACCCCCGCCACCGGGTCCTCTCCAGTAACCATCACCAGGTTGGCCGGATCGTAATTAACGCCGATTCCCCTCGTGCCCAGGCTGTCCAGAAACTCTTTGAGCAGGGCGGTCTTCTCCGGTCCCGTTTCTATGGCAAAAAAGCCTCCCATTCGCTCGGCAAGTTCGCCCAGCTCCCGGCAGGCCTCCTGCGTGATCTTCCGCCTGTCCGAGCCGCGATCCCCGGGCACTACGCCGATGTGGGTCGTGACAATCCGCGTTTCCAGATCCCTTGCCAGTTCGAGGATGCGCTTGGACTTCTCGATCTTCCAGGCGTTCTCTTCCCGGCGCGCAAAACCATGGCCCCCCAGATCCCCACACAGAGCGGAAACCACCAAGTCGTTGGACTTGATGAAGTCCAGGAGCTCCTGCCGCGCCGCCGGTTTGAGGTTTTCCGGGTCCGTCTCTCCGGAGACCGCGTAAAGCTGAATACCGGTCGCTCCCACTTCTTTGGCCTTCTTGATTCCCTCTCGCAGGCCGACCCGGAAGGAATCCACTATGACGCCGATGCGGTCTTTTCCCATCATCGTCAACCTCCACCAATCCCATCTCAATATGAATCAGTCAACCGGTCTGGATTTCACCGACCGCCAGTACCTTACGCAGGTAGGCCATGCTCTCGGTGACCCCTTTCTCGGGCTTTTCACTGCCCTCAAACTCGATGGAAAGGAAGCCCCGGTAGCCTGCCTCCCGCAGCGCGCGCAAGACCCGTCGCCTGTGCGACAAGCCGCCGGATCTCAGCCAGTTCGTGGACGGCCGTGGCCCGGTCGTCCGGGGTCCCGTGGCATTCCGCAGACAAATAACCACCGTAGCCCGCCCTGACCAGTGCGGTAAAGAGCTGCAGGTGGTCAACAGCCCCCTCCCCCAGAAGATTGTGCTGAAAGATCTCTTCGCCGTGCCTGGTACGGTCGCGGAAGGTTCTGGGTAAAGAGTCGTCCTCCACCCGCAGCTCATCCTTCACATGCACGTGGAAGATCCGGTCCCCCAGCCGCTGCACCGAGTAAGCGCCGTAGTCGGTGTCGGTTATATACATGTTTCCGGCATCGTGGATCACGCCCACATTGTCCGCACCTAGCTCTTCCAGGAAGAGGGCCGCGGCATCTGCCGTCTCTACCAGGCTGTTGTTATGGATCTCCATGGCCAGCTTCTTACCGTAGCCTTGTGCCACTTCGGCCGCTTTGCGCATCCATGCCATGGCCCTTGCACGCTCTTCCGGCCCAGCCACAAGGGCTGACGGGCCGCCCGGATCGTGCCGAATCAGCGGGCAGCCCAGGATGACGGCCAGTTTCAGGCACTTCTCCAGGTTCACCAGTTCCTGAAGACACTCAGCGTCAGTCTTAGCAGAATACCCACCGGTGTATGTTGCCAGGCAAGCTACCCGCAACCCCGCGCCGTCCGCCACGCGTTTAATCCTCCGGGCGCGTTCCTGGGAGGTATCGGCCGGTAGATGGGGTTCCCTGCCCAACAGTTCCACCGCCTCGTACCCGACCTCCGCTGCCATCCGGATTGCTTCATCCAAGCTCCGATGCTGAAAGACTAACGTGAATAGTGCAGTTCTCATCCGAAGTGACCCCTCCCAACCGGGACCTCCTGCCCGGTGCGGGCCGACTCATAGATCGCCAGGATGATCTCCACGGCTTTACGACCCTCTTCCCCGGAAACCAAAGGTTCCCGATCCTCCCGCACCGCATCCACCATGTCCTGGATCTGCCGCATGAAGCCGACAGAGGCGATTGCCGCCGGATCAGAAGACCCTCCAGCTTCCTCCGCCGGGGCCGCGGCCCCCGACCCCGGCTCTTCCTCGTCGATGAGGCTCCAGCGTTTGATGGTCTGTTCCTCCAGGATGACCGTGCCCTTCTCCCCGTGGATCTCCAGGCGCGTCTCCAGACCTGGGTAAACCGAGGTAGCCCCTTCGATGACCCCAAGAGCACCGCTCTTGTAACGAACGACAGCCACCGCGGTATCCTCGACTTCGATGTCATGAACTAATGCGGCTGCCCTGGCGTAGACCCTCTCCACGCCGCCCATCAGCCATTGCAGGAGGTCAACCCCGTGTACGCCCTGATTCATCAGCGCGCCGCCGCCATCCAACTCCCAGGTGCCGCGCCAGCTGGCGCCGTTGTAGTACTCCTGAGTCCGGTAGTATTTCAAATAAGCGTCACCCAGCACCAGCTTACCTAGCTTGCCCTGCTCGATGGCGTGTTTGATCTGCCGCGACGATTCGTAGGTTCGCCGCTGGAAGATCGTGCCTAACTTGACGCCGGCCTTCCGGCAGGCTGCGATCATCCTATCGAGTTGCGGCAGGGTGATTGCCATGGGCTTTTCCGTGAGTACGTGTTTCCCCGCCTGGGCGGCATCCACAGCCGTGTTCGCGTGCATGCCGCTGGGAGTGCAGATGCAGACGACATGAATGTCGTCCCGTCTCAGGAGATCCTGGTAATCTTTGTACCAGGCCACCGGACCGTCCTCTTCGGTACTGTACTCTTCCGCCAACCGCTGGGCCTTTTCGGGGATAATATCGGCCACTGCTACCAGCTTTGCACCTTTGGCGCTTTGAATGCCTTTGGCATGAAACGGGGCGATCACCCCGCAACCGATGATCCCGAACCCCAGGCTTTCGTCTTCACTGTCAGTCATGCGTTTCTCCATTTCAAACACCCCGTTGATCACAACTCCCTCGATACACTTCACGTCTTAAGTCGGACGAGACTACAGCCGTCACGTCCGGCCGGTTCGCACCAGCATATCCGCGCTGGAACCTACCCCATTCCCATCACCCAGCGATACCGGCTCACACCGCCCGGGTTAAACCAGGTGACAGGCCACTTGGTGCCCTTGCGACACCTCCCGCAACTCGGGTTCCTCCTGCCGGCAGCGCTCCTTCGCGAGGCGGCAGCGGGTGCTGAAGCGGCAGCCTGGCGGTGGGTTGAGGGGGCTCGGAACCTCCCCCTCCAGCATGATCCTCTGTTTCAGGCTCCCCCGTTTCGTGATCTGCGGCACCGCGGACAACAGTGCCCGGGTGTAAGGATGCAACGGCTGTTGGTACAAGTCGGCAGTGCGTGCGGTTTCCACCAGCTTCCCCAGGTACATTACGCAGACCCGGGTGCTGATACGCTCCACCACCGCCAGGTTGTGCGCGATGAACAAATACGTCAGGCCGTACTCCTGCTGGAGCTGTTCCAGCAGGTTCAGGATCTGGGCCTGAATGGAGACATCCAGGGCGGACACCGGCTCATCCAAGACTACCAACTTCGGTTTCAACGAAAGAGCCCGGGCGACGCCGATCCGCTGCTGTTGCCCCCCGGAAAACTCATGCGGGAAAGCATCGGCGAATTCTCGGCCCACCCCTACCAGATCCAGCAACCGCTCGGCCTCCTCCCGGCGTTCTTTCTTGGTGCCGATCCCCTGAAGGCGCAGGGGTTCGGCCACAATCTGGCCGGCCGTCATATTGGGCGGCAAGGACGCCAGCGGGTCCTGGAAAACGATCTGGATCTTGCGGCGCACTTCCCGTAACCGCCGCCCGCTGAGTCTGGCCAGGTCCTCCCCATCAAACCAGATCTCCCCGGCCGTCGGGTCATACAGGCGAAGGATCGCCCTGGCCACGGTGGATTTACCGCAGCCGCTCTCCCCCACCATCCCCAGGGTCTCACCGCCCGGGATGGCAAGACTCACATCGTCCACCGCTCGCAGACGCGCGCGGCCCTTCTTGAAATGCTGCTTCAGGTGTCTGACTTCCAGAAGGGGCTCGATCAATTCTTGCACCCCTCCTTTTCCGCCGTCCAACAGGCCACCTTCCGGCCGGGGCCAACCTCAACCAGTTCGGGTTCCTTTTCTGAGCAGACCGCCATGGCCTCGGAGCAACGCGGGTGGAATCGGCAACCTGCGGGCGGGTTCAGAAGGCTGGGCGGTGCGCCCGGGATTGGATCGAGCCGGCCTTTGAGGCGGCCCAGATCGAGAGTGGAATTCATCAACCCCCGCGAATACGGGTGGCAGGGCCGCTCCACGAACTCGTCCATCGGCGCCTGCTCCGCCACCCGGCCAGCGTACATGACCATCACCTTATCGCAAAAATCGGCCGCCACTCCTAGATCATGGGTGATCATCAGCACCGAGGTGCCGGTCTCCTCTTTCATCCGGCGCAAAAGGTCGATAATCTGGGCCTGTACCGTCACATCCAGGGCGGTCGTGGGTTCGTCGGCGATGATCAGCCTGGGCTCGCACGCCAACGCCATGGCGATCATCACCCGTTGCTTCATCCCGCCGGAGAACTGGAAGGGATACTCGGTGAACCGCTGCCAGGGCGAGGGGATCCCAACCGCTGCCAGCAACTTGATGGCACGTTCTCGGGCCTCTTGCCGGCCGGCGTAGTTGTGCCACAGCATCGGCTCCGTGATCTGCTTTCCGATGGTGAGCGTCGGATTCAGCGAGGTCATGGGATCCTGGAAGATCATCGCGATGCAGTGGCCTCGGATCTGGCGGATCTCCTCTTTGCCCATTTTCAGAAGATCCCGGCCCTCAAAGAGCGCCTGACCTTCCACAATCCGGCCCGGCTTGCGCACCAGTTGGATCAGGGACATCACGCCCACACTCTTCCCACAACCGCTCTCACCCATGATAGCCAGGCTCTCGCCCTTATTTAGGGTGTAGGAGATGCCGTCCACGGCCCTGACTACTCCGTCAGGCCGGAAGAAATGGGTCTTAAGATTTGTGACTCGCAGTAGTTCTTCCATAGTTGCGCTTCGTTACCCCCCTTCCGCCCTAGTCTTTTGGATCCAGGGCCTCAGAAAGCCCGTCGCCCAGGTACGTAAAGGACAGAAGGGTGATGGCAAAGGTTGCAGCCGGGAAGAGCAAGAGATGGGGATAAGACAAGACGGCATTCTGGTACGTAGCGATTAACGCCCCCCAACTGGGCATCGGCGGCGCCACCCCCATGCCGATCAAGCTCAACGCCGACTCCACCATCATGTTGGCGGGAATCCCCAGCGCCAGGGTGACAATGATCGGCCCCGCCGCATTGGGCAGGAGGTAACGCAGGATGATGTCCCAGCCGGTTGCGCCGCTGGCCCGCGCCGCCAGGACGTATTCCATCTGTTTCAACGCCAGCACCTGCCCGCGCACGAGCCGCGCCAGGCCGGTCCACCGGGTCACCCCGATGGCGATGAAAATCACCAGCAGCCCCCGGCCTAAAGCTGCAACCAGGACGATGTTAAAAAGCAAGCTGGGAAACGCGAACATAATATCCGTAAACCGCATCAGGAAATTGTCGATCTTCCCGCCGAAATAGCCAGCGGTGGCACCGATAGCGCTTCCCACCACGAAAGTCACCACCTCCGCCATCAGGGCGATGATGAGCGCGTTGCGTAGTGCCCAGATCTGGCGGCTGAGCATGTCGCGCCCGAGTTCATCGGTACCGAAGGGAAACTTCCAACTGGGCGGCTCCCAGGCGTGGTCCCAGTGGCTCTCCGAATAGGGATACGGGGCGATCCACGGGGCGAAGATGGCCACTATGGTGAGGAAGATAGCAACCGTCGCACCCGCCATCGCCAATTTGTTGCGTTTGAACTTCCTCCAGGCCCGGCTCCACCGGCTCACACCCCGGACGCGGCCCGCAGCTTTCGCCGGCGCCGGAGACAGCCCCGAGTGAGGCGCGCAAGCTGCTTCCTGTTCTGCCACGTTCCTCACCCCTCGTATCTAATCCGCGGGTCCAGGAATCTGTAGGTGATATCAACCAGCAGATTGATGACCATGATTACCGCTGCGAAAAACGTCACCGACGCCACCAGCATCGGATAATCCCGTTCGAGGGCCGCGCTTGCGAAGTACGCGCCAAGGCCGGGAACCAGGAAGAATCTTTCAACGAGGACGCTGTACACCATCAGGTACCCCAGTTGGGGGCCGAGGACCGTGATCAAAGGGATCAGAGAGTTACGCAGCGCGTGACCGAAGATCACCTGCCGCTCGGTGCCACCTTTCGCCCACGCCGTGCGAATATAGTCCTGCCGAAGCGTGTCAATGAGGCTCGTCCTCATGTACCTCACAATACTCGTCAACGGCGCCAGGCACAAGGCCAGCACCGGCATGATCCAGTGATACCATTCGCCCCACCCTGCGGTGGGAAGCAGTTTCAGCCACAAGCTGAATAACAAGATCAGGAATACAGCGACCACGTAGTTTGGAATCACCACACCGATCATGGAGATGAAGGTGATCAGGTAGTCGATCCAACTGTTCGGCCTGAGCGCGGCGATGATCCCCATCGGAAGCCCCACCAAGATCGCCACCGCCGTCGCCGCCAGAGCCAGAGAGGCTGAGACCGGGAATCCCTGGGCGATCAGTTCTTCGGTGTTGGAGGTCGGGTATTTGAACGAGGGGCCAAACTTGAATACCACCGCTCCTTTTAGCCAAGTGAGGTACTGCTGCCAGAGCGGTTTATCCAGGCCATAGCGGGCCTTGAAGGCCGCCTCGACCTCCCGGATCCTGGCTGTGTCACCGGCCAACGCCTCCGGCCTCATGATTACATTGAGTTCCAAGAAGTTGCCCGGCGCTAACTGCATCAAGAGGAATGTGAGGGCAGAGATCACCACCAGCGAAAGCACGATAAACCCCAATCGGTTGCCGATAGAACGCAGCATAGGCTCTTCTCCCTTACAGGTCTCGGGCCCGGGAGGGGACCCTCCACGGGCCCGCGGAGGTTTCTTACCTTCGGCTTACTTCGTGCCTTTGGATTACTTTGCGATCGATACGGTCTTAAGGTAGAGCGGGAACCCTACCCGGAACGGGTTCTGCACCAGACCCTTCACGTAAGGTTTCACCAGCCACTTGTTCACGCCATAGAAGGTCGGGATCTTGGCCGCAAAGTCCATCCTGATCTGTTCAGCCTTCTGGTACAGGGCGAGGCGTTTCTCAGCATTAGTCTCCTTGACCGCGGCGTTGATGAGCCGTTCGTACTCCTTGGCCTCGGGGGCGGTCTTTTCCAGTAGCTCCGACATCCGGGCCTCGATCTTCTTCTCCGTGGCGGCATCGCCCGCCTGAGCTGCCTTCGGGAGTTCAAACCGGTCGAGCTGGTCATACTCCTTCCAATCCTCCGTCCTGAGCCCCCAGGCCTTCATTTCCTTGATGCTGAATTCGTTGAGCTGGTAGCCCATATCCGGATACGCTGTGGCCAGTGAGTTATTGGCAAACCCGACCCACGTCTTGGGCTGCAACTCCTTTTCCTGCTTGCCGTAGAGACCCCAGTCCTTGTTGTCGATCTTCACGTTGATGCCCAGATTGGCCTTGAGTTCTTCCGCGATGGCCAGCACGCCCGGGCTTGGGGTGGGTCCCGTCAGGAAGTACAGATCAGGGAATCCTTTGCCATCGGGGTAACCGGCCTCGGCCAGCAGCTTCTTGGCTTTGGCGATATCGGACTTGATCCCGCCATCCTTGTCGCAGCCGGGAATGATCGGCGAAAAGAGGCTGTTGGCCGGCAGCCAGGTATTCTTGTGGACGACGCGGGCGATCTTCTCCCGGTCGAACCCCATGGCGATGGCCTGCCGGATCCGGACGTCATCCAGTACGGGGTTTTCACTGCGCATCATCACCAGGTATTCCACGGTGCTCACCGGCACATCTCGGACCTCGCTCTTCAATACCGGGTCCTTTTCCACCAGCGCCAGGTCAGCCGCGCCCACGTACGCCATTTCCCGCTCATTGTTCTTGTAGGCAATGATCTGCTGGGTATCGAAGTTGAAGCTGATGATCANNGTCGGCCGCTCCCCCCAGTAATTCTCGTTGCGGACCAACATCGCTTCTGTGTTGGGGTTATACGACTTAGGTACAAACGCGCCGTTGCCCACGAAGTTCTCCGGTTTCCACCAGTCGGCGCCGTGCTTCTCAATGACCTTGCGCGGCACCGGGAAGAAAGACGGCAGAGCCAGCGTGGTCAGGAAATCCGGCGTCGGGTTGGCCAGCGTCACCTGCAGAGTCAGAGGATCGACGACCTTGATGCCAACCAGTTCAGAATCGGTTATCTTCCCGGTGGAGAAATCCTTGGCGTTCTTGATGGACCACAGACCCGGGTCGAAGCTGGCGCCCTTGGTGGCTGGATCGAGCACGCGGATCCAGGAGTACTTGAAGTCTTCCGCGGTGATCTTCTCCCCGTTGGACCACTTCAGACTTGGGCGCAGCTTGAAGGTGTAGACCAGCCCGTCCGGAGAGATCGTCCAGCTTTCAGCCATATTCGGGATTACTTTGAAATCCTTGTCAAGTTGGGTAAGTCCTTCGAACAGGGCAATCATGTCCACCCATTTGCCCTGGGTGTGGAAGTGCGGATCCAGGGTGGGCACCGGCCCGAAATGCGCAAACCTGAAGACCTGCTCGGCGGGAGCAGCGACTACTGCGGAGAAAACCGGCGCCATAGCCAAAACCATTACCACTGCCACGCTGACCAACCTCAGGGTCCTGCTCATTAGACCTTACCTCCCTTAGTTGAGATTTCATCCCTTGATTCGTAAACCGTAGTCCAAGCCAGCCGAATCTCACGAGCGACGAATCCTCCGCACGACAAACATAACGCAACCCGCGACTCACTACGCCCTAACCTCCCACCTCCTTTGCCAGGCCGCAGCCTGCTATCCCCGCCCTTCCCGGGTTCCGCGGCACCCGATATGCGTGTCAATGCCGATACCGGAAATCAGCCGGTCTGGACCTGACTCAACATATTGGATACGCGTGAGCTCTGACTCGACTCCCTGATCACCAATCGGACATCCAGGCAGACGCTCTCCGTCTCTCCCGTCCGGATCTTCTCATCCAGCTTCGCCATGGCCACCCGTCCCGTGTCCGCCTTCGGCAAAGCTATGGTGGTCAGCGGCACCTCCATCCATGCCGCGATGGCCAAATCGTCAAATCCAACCACCGCCATCTCCTCCGGAACCGCCAGGCCCGCTTTCTTGAAACTCTCGACCGCCCCCCAGGCGGTCATATCACCGCAGCAAAAGACCGCCGTGGGCCGCAGGTCTGCAGGTAACTTCAACAACTCCTGCGCCGCCGCATAGCCGTTATGCCAGTCATAACCCGCCTCAAAAACGAGCTGGGGATCATAAGGAATCTGGTATTCCGTTAAAGCTCGCATATAGCCGAGATGGCGCAACTTACCATGAATATCGTCGCTCAGTCCGAAGTGGGCAACACGGTGGTGGCCGAGTTTGATCAGATGTTCGGTGGCAAGGTAGGCGCCCTTTTCATGCTCGGCCGTCACGTACGGGGAAGTGAGCGATTTGAAAGCAGTGTGAATCTGGACGATCGGAATCTCTTTTTCGAGTTCCAGGGCCAGTGGAATGTTGCTCTCGAACATAGGCATCCAGATGATCCCATCCACTCCCTTGTCCCGCAGCACCTGGAGATACTCGGCCTCCTTCGCCGGGTTATAACGGTGAGTGTACAGGAGAACGCTGCAGGACAGTTCTTCCGCGATATCCTGGATACCTTGAACCGTCTCGGACAAAAAGGAGTTGGTGAGGCTGGGGACCACCACTCCAATCAGATTAGTGCGTTTTTTGACCAGCCCGCGGGCCATGATGTTGGGTCGATAGCTAAGCCTTTGCGCGGCCCCAAGCACCCGGCGCCGCGTCTCATCCCGCACCTGAATGGCCTTGGGATTGTTCAAGACTCGCGAAACCGTGCAAATAGACACCCCAGCTTCTTTTGCGATATCTCTTAGCGTTGTTGCCACTGCTCAATCCTCACCCCTGCCCGAGATCTAGCTGGGATAACCCAGAAAGTTTGGATCAAACCTCATGCAGTGGGCATCCAGGTTAAGCGATTGCCTTAGTAAGCATCGTAGCGATTGACTTGCGAATCCACCGTAGGCGTTCCAATTCCCGGCGCTGCAATTCCTGTTTTATGGGTCATCCCAACTTGAGTAGGTGTTTCTACATCAGAGGCATGAAATCCTGCTTACAGTCAAACGTTTTACGAAAGACTTGCAAACCAATTCACAAAAAGACTAGATGGCCTGGCAGCCATGGAAAACAGGCCCTATAAAGCTTGATGCAATACATCTAGAAGATTGTTACCTTCATACAACACCGTTTGCCCGTCCAACCTGAGGATCTCGACCCCATCCACTCCAGCGGCCTTGACCTTGGCGGTTTCGGCCTCACCGGCAGCATCGCCGGCGCCATCTTTCCAGCAGGCACGGATGCCGTCGGCAATCTCGGTGCCGGTATATCTGATCTTCACGGAAACCGGCACGCTATGGCGCAACGGCGGTACCTGACCAATCAACTCCATTGCCGCTCTTGCCTTTTCCCTCACCAGATCTCGCACACGGGCTGGGGGAAGCAAACGCGCACAATGGCGCGCAATCCCCGTCTTCACCCGGGCCGTGACGACCTCCCCGAGAAGTCCCCGGGCCTCCGCACAAACCTTGTCGTCTCCTGTAACCAAGAGCACGGGAACGCCGTAATACCCGGCGATGCTGGCGTCGATCCCCACCTCTCCCATTTGGCGGTCATTCAGGTAAAAGGCCTGCCAGTCCCGGGAGCTATAGGTGTGATCCCTGACCGCCGCCGGTGTCCCGGCCATGGCATGATACCCCACAAGGAACACCCCGTTGACCGTCTCATCAAGATCGGGAAAACGCCCGGGATGCGGAGTCCCCATGATGTACTCCGCCGCAGGGTGAAGCTCTTCCGGCGGAAAGTTGAACCCGTCTGCGTGAGCGTCCTTGACGACCACGTGGGTGGCTCCTCCGGCAAGGGCGCCTTCCACGACCGCATCAACCTCCCGGATCAACAGCCGGCGCGCTTCATCATACTCCGGGTTGCCCTTGAGGACTTGCTCAGGGCGAACGATTCCTCCGATGCCTTCCATGTCGGCCACAATGTAGATCTTCACGCGCTTTACCCCCGGCTTAGCTCTTTTCAGTCATCGTTCCCGATCTGTCTGTCGTCTCTATCGCTCCCAGGCGGCTGCAAGGACCGCACCCGGATCATACGGGAGGTCTTCCGGCCCGGCATAGCCGCGGCTGTTCCAGAAAAACTCCGCAGCCACAATATAGGCCACGATCTGGCGTAGCTCCTGTTCCAGTGCAGTTTTGTTGCCGAAGTAGCCGGTCCAGGTGGTCTGCAACATCCCCTCCACCCCTCTTTCCGCCGCATAGCGGGAGAACCGGTGGATATTCTCCGCCTCAAACCAGGTCGATCCGATCACCGGGAAGCCAGCTTTCAGCAAGTTATCCACGCTGGGAAACCGCAGGAAAGGCTCGTAATTCCAGTCCACCATCACCAAGGGGTGAGCCAGATCTCCCGAACGACGCATCAAATCCAGAGCAGGCTCCTCTTCAAGTACCACGTCCGCCCACAACATGGTCGCCACCCCGCGTTCTTCGAGATGCCGGGCGATGCGCAGCGTATCCCGCATGAACAGCTCGGCGAAACACAGCTTCTGACCCTCGGGGGACGCCGGGAACCGGCCGCGCATCCGGACTTCGTCATGGCCGATGTGCAGGAGCCTGGCACCAAAAAGGTCGATGGCCTCGTCCATGATCTCCAGGATCACCTGGTAAGAACGGGGATTAAGCGGGTTATAGGCGTACGGGGTGCCGGGGTCTTCAACGATATCCATGTTGGCGCCGCCGGCAAAAAGCCATTCCATGTGACCAAGCGACTGGACGAGCGGGTTAATCTCGACAAGGTGCAGCCGGGCGGCATCGATCACTTTGGCCACATCCGCCTTGCTGGCGGCCTCCGGTTGCCAGATGGCTGGCTGGCTTTCCCATTGCACCATCTCACCTTCCGCGATGATCTGGTTAAACTTATACCTGGCGACCACCCGATCGATTAACCGTGTGTGGAAGATTGGGGAATAACCATCAACGCAAAAGTGCAGCCCCCGGAAGCGGTGATCCGGCCAGTCGCAGATGGCTACCGCCGGCACCCTGCACCCTCTAGCAAGCCACCCCCGCCCTGGCATATTGGCCGTGGCAATACCATCTTTGCTCTCCGTAGCATCGAGCAACTGCTTAAGGGTCTGCACTCCGTAAAAGGTTCCTTGCCGGTCCGACCCGGCCACCACTATCCGGATAGGGGTAGCCAGGAGCCGGTACCCCTGTGGACCCGGCACATCATGCAGAATTGCCCGGTTTGCTTCTTCCAGGCTCTGGTTGATAAGGGGATGCTGCGAAGACTCACCTAGAACGATACAGTCCTTCGCCGCTTCGAAAGGATCGTTTCCGGAGGCGGAAAGCTCAGCGGCACGGAGAACTGGGAGCTGGAACCCCACCAGCCTCTCGAGCTCCTCGTTGAGTTCCCTGGCGGCAATGAGGTCCGCCGCATCGGCATCGTCGCCCACCACGATCCGTGTGGCCGGTCCCACCACGAACCAGCCCGGCAGGGGTTCCACTTCTTTTGGCCGCGGGATGATCAAGGGGATAGGCCGATGCTCCCTGGGTGTGGCCGATGGCCGATCACCCGATGTGGCCGGCATCTGGGCGCCTGGCATAGCTGCTTTAGTAGTTGGTGTTTGGGCGCCTGGTGCGACAATCGCCTGATCGAGCCGCCAGACCCACACATCGTCAAACCAGGCGCGGCCACCGGCCCCGATGGAGTAAGCTACCGGCATCAACACTAATTCTATAGCCCCGGGACCCGGTACGGCGTCCACCTCGACTTTGGTCCAGCTACCCTCCGCGGCCACCGCCGGCGAAAGCACCTGATTCACGAGCTGGTACTCCCTGTCCACGAAGTTCAGCCGCAAACGGGCACAGATGTCACCCTCAACCTTGATCCAGCCCGTCGCATGATAGGTCGCTTTGGCCTCCACCGGCAAGCGCTGGTAAACATAGCCGCTGCCGCGGCCGGCGCCGGCCATTTCCTGCGCCAGGCTGCCCGGCCGGACGCCCTCTCCTGCCAACCGGTAGGCAAAGCCATGCGGATCCGCGCGTTCTTGCCAGCCCTCGGCAACTTCGGCTCCTTCGGTGCCCGAGTCAAAGCCCGGGTTCACCACCAGGTTCTCCTGCTTGCAGCCCATAGAGGATCCCCTTCCCCAGACTCTTCCATCTTAAGCTCTCTCATCCCGACCTACTCAACGGGAATCGGAATGCGCCGCGCCAACCTACGCCCCCGAGAGCAGGGTGTGAAGGTAGGCCAGGCTTTTGCGGGTACCTTCCCTGATCAGGGCTTCCGCAGCCGGATCGCGCACCACCGTCCCGTCCGGCCCCAGCACGCCTTTCGGATCCCCGGCCCCCTCAAATTCCGAACAAAGCGGGCCGCTGTACCCTGCACGCCGAAGAGCGGCGATAATGCCCGCTATGTCCAGTTCGCCCTCGCCCAAGGGCAGAAACTGCATCGTGCCGTCCTTGCCCAAGACCCCGTCCTTGAGGTGAACATTGACCGTATAAGGAACTAGCATCGACAAGAACCGCCGGACCTCTTTCAGTGAATACCCGGCCCAGCGAAAGTTCCCGGTGTCCAGCGTGACCCGCAACCGCTCCGACCCCACCTCCTCCACAATCCTGGCGATGGAGGGAGCGTGGTTGACCAGTCGCCTATGGTTTTCCAGCGCGAGGCGAATGTTGTATTCGTTGGCCCACTTCACGCTCTCCCGGAAACCGCGGACGATGCTATCGATCACATCTTCCCGCTCCACGTTTGGCCGGAGATCGCCGCCAAAAGCCCGGACCAGCGGGCACCCCAGGCTAGCCGCCAGCTCCATGTATCCACGCAAACGCTTTACTTCGTCGCGAAGGCGCGCACGGTCACTGAACGAGAAGTCGTTGTAGCCCGCTACCGCAGAGATCTGCAGTCCCGCCTCCCCCACCATCTCCTTGACCCGCAGCCGGTTTGACGGGCTAAGATCCAGGGTTCCCCGGTGCGCCCCGGGCACGGTACACAGCTCGATACACTCTCCGCCGATCTCCCTCACGAGTCTCAAGGTCTCGTCAAAAGCAAAGCGGCTCAAGCTCAGGCCGACAACACCAGGTCTCATTCGCGTCTCATCCCCTGGTCGTTAACTCCTCGAATCATGGGACTGGACTGCCGCGCTTCACATTCTCCTCAGCCAGACGGAGAGTCTGCCTCCACACCAATGTAATCATTCAACTTGCCCGGCGGATCTCCTTCTTAATTTGAAAACAAACGTTTAACGTCGCCGTCGCACGAGCCTTCCTTGCCAGTACTCCTGCATGATTGGACCGCCGACTAAAACGAATCTCTCTAGACCGCGGAGACCCGTTCAGCCGCAGCCCGGGCGAGGGGGACGGCATATTCTGCCCGGGTCAGGCCAGAACCGTCCCCGACATCCACCCCGGCCCGCCTGCTCCAAGCTTGTACGGTCTCCGTGCCAACGGGACGCTGGGGGTGAAAGAGGAGATCCGCCGGTTCTCCTGAGATAACCCCCTGCACCGCCAGGGTTTGCACCGCCACAAACGCCGGGTGACGGTTGGGCACATCCTCGAACCAGTACAGAGGAATGCCGTTCCGCGCCAGCTCCTCCTGGTAACTGCGGAGCAACCGCTTGCCATGGTATATCCGGCTGGGAGACACCCCGTGGTCGAGGGCAAAAGCCGCCAGGGCTCCCGCCGACTCGCCGATGTTCCACTCTATGGTATGCAGGCGGTAGGCGCCGTTGGTGATGTGGGTGGTGCCAATGTTTTTCCCGCCGGCCACCAGGTTGTCAACCTCGGGGCTGATGAGCGCCCCGAGTGGGATCTGGAAGGGGCGAAGCGCCTGGTGGCTACCCGGCCGCAAATCGGTGTTGCAACATTTGTGGATATCGACATAAAGGTAGAACCCGAGGCCGACCGAATCGTGATGTAGCTGGGCACGGCTGCCCGGGTTGTAGGCGGCGACGATCTCCTGCTCCCGGATGGTGTGGTATGCCTTGAGCCGACGGGACTCGCGGATGTACGGGTGCTGTGCCAGACCGTCCGCCGTGCCCATGATATCGGGCCGGAGCTTGAGTTCCGGGTAGCCGCGACCACCATCGTCCCGCGGCGCCTCGGTTTGCAGCCAGTACAGGAAGCCAAGCGCCAGCCGCTTCGCTTCATCCAACCGCATGGACAAAAGCTCGGGCGGCGCATCGATGATATTCCCCCCATGATAATCGTTGGCCGGCCAGTTGATCATGGCGATGTCATGCGGGAACTCGCCCCCGATAAAAAGAGAGGCGTCGATGAGGCGGCGGTAGGTCCAGAAGGGAAGCCCGATGGGGCCCCCGCCGGCGAACATCTTGTATCCCTCGAGGGAATAGGGCTGGCAGTCCCTGAACCGTTCATAACCCTTGGGCCTTGCGATCACGTGGTTTTCGCCAGGGCGGTACTCGACTGCAAACGGGTAAGTAAAGGATTGCACCGCCTCGGGGTCCCCCTCCGCCGGCGCGCTGGGTTCATGGGTCTCCGCGAAGGATTCCATGCCAGTGCGGCAGGGCACACCGGCCAGCGGCAGCAGGTCTCCGAGTTCCGAGGCGTCGATCATCACAGCAGCCTCGATGCGGGTCTGCTCGCCGGTGTCCAGGTTGCGGACGATGACGGCCCGGATGCGGGAACCCCGCCGCTCGACCGCCGTGGGCTCTGTCCGGTAGAGGACCGTGAGCAACCCGTCCGCCAGAACCGGTGCAAGCATCTCCTGGAGAACCTGCACCGCGACCCTGGGCTCGAAGCAGAGCCGGCTGACCCAACCGCCGCCCGGATTCAGGTGTTCGTGGTCTCGCACTAGCTGATAGTTCTGGCGGTAATGCGCCCGGATGCGGCGCCGGAACTCGTTATACGCTTCCGTCCCGCCAAAATCCTCAATATACTGGTGCTCGTCCAGGGCGGAAACGCCCTGGGAGGTCGCCTGGCCGCCCAGCCAGCGCGTGGGTTCGGTCACAATCACCTTGCGGCCGAGAACACAGGCCCGCAGGGCAGCAGCCGTCCCACCCATCCCCCCGCCGACCACGAGAATGTCGCACTGCAGTTGAAGCACGGGTCTGCACCGCCTCCTTCTGGGCCCGGCCCCAGTCAATGTCGCAAACCGCCGAGATTTCCACATCCTTGCAGGCCTCTATTCCTCGAGATGGGCCTCTTGGGCAATAGCGCCACAACCGACAATCCCTACACGCAGCTTCCTGGTGATGAGTGCTCCCCCTATCTTCTGTTTGACTACTCTACGCCGGCCATTGTTTGCAAGTTAAGCGTTTATATAGAATTGCGATAGAGACCCCAGAATTCCTTCTTTGCTCATGCGCTCCTCGGAATTCCAGCACTGCCAGGTTCACATCTGGGGTCAAAGAAGCAAACCCGGACAGGGGATGAACAGGTGGTGGAACCCAGGTCTTGATTGGAGTCCGGTCATATGAGAAAATGTGCTTGGAAAGGCGTGGTATTCAGGGTATTGCATTGGGCGTGTGTTGAGCAGGCGGCCAGAAGTGCTTGTCAACTAGCCCAAAGCAACAAGCCCAGAACGGAGGGGAAAACGATGTTAGGTTACTCCACCTTAGCGGATCTGGCACGCCTGAGAGGGTGTAAGCGTCGAAGGGTCTCCAGCTATGATACGTCTGGCGCCAATCGTGACTGGTGGGCGTTTGAACCTGGTGAGAACAAGATTATCGCCGACATACCCGGGGTAGGATGTATCCGTCACATCTGGATGACCATGCATTCTGAGGAAGAGTTTTATCTGAGAAAGGTCGTTCTTCGGATGTTCTGGGACGGAGAGCAGAACCCCAGCGTGCAGGTGCCTATCGGTGATTTCTTTGGAATCGGGCACGGGATCGCAAAAGACTTCTGGTCCCTGCCTCTGACGATGAGTCCGAGTAATGGCAGGGGCTTCAACTGCTTTTTCACCATGCCTTTCTCAGAAGCCGCGAGGATCGAGATTGAGAATGAGTGCGGGAAACCACTGAATCTCTACTTTTACGTTGATTATGAGGAGTACAAGGAACTCGAACCAAACCTGGGGAGATTTCACGCTCAGTGGCGACGAGAAAACCCTACAGATGGCTACGGCGAGGACCGCGACCTTGATGACATTTGGAGCGACCCGAACCTTACCGGGGAAGGGAATTACATCATTTTGGAGGCAGAGGGGCGCGGGCATTACGTGGGATGCCATCTTGACATAGATTGTTTCAGTGAACGGAAGGACAAATGGTACGGTGAGGGCGATGACATGATCTTCATAGACGGGGAGCCCTGGCCCCCGAGACTGCATGGTACTGGAACAGAAGACTATTTTAACACCGCCTACTCTCCCCATACTGAATTCTGCACACCTTACTTTGGGATCTCGTTAAACCAAGGTGACTCCAAGAACCCGTGGCGCCGGAAGAATTCCCTTTATAGATTCCATGTAGAGGACCCTATTCACTTTGAGAAGTCGATCAGGGTTACCATTGAACACGGACACAACAACAACCTTTCTAACGATTACTCGAGCACAGCTTATTGGTACCAGACGGAGCCGCACAAACCTTTCCCACCCCTATTGCCGGTCGAGAAACGATTGCCCCGCAAATGATGTTGACAGGGTCCGCGTGAGTGGAGGTTTCCTCTTCCTGCCCCTGCAAGACCCCAAAATGAGGCCCGTAGTAGCGCCCGGGGTCTGCACCCGATCTCCAAGAAAGGGCTCCTTTAAGCAATCGTTAAGAGAGATCGCCTACAATGTGCTTGCAGGCTGCAAATCACCACGATCTGAGAGTGGAACTTGTCGGAAAGGAGCAAAACAGCCATGAGGTCGTTTCGGTCTTGCTTTTCGAAAACCCATCGGCCGCCGGCCGTCATCCCATTGCTTGCGTTTACGCTGGCTGTCTCCGAACCTGCCGGGACCGCCGCCGAGATAAGGCAGTGGGCAAGAGAGGCCAGGGCTAGTTCAGANNATAGTGCGGGGGACTGGTCCGCAAGACAGGCTACTGGAGCGCCCGACACGTTTCAGAACGGAGATATCAGGACAGCGTGGGCCCCAGCACACAAGGCCGGAACCACGGAGTGGCTCGAACTCACGTATGAACAGGCGGTTGTTCCCCGAGCCATCGGCATTCGGGAAACCTTCAACCCGGGCTTCGTTACAAAGGTTGAAGCTTACAATCCGATAGCCAGGCAATGGCTCGTTCTCTCGCAGGGAAAGGACCCGACAAGGGAAAGCCCGGGCGTGTTCAGTCCTCCTCTCTCGCCGGTTACGTTCTCCACCAATCGCATACGGATAACGATCGACACTAACGTTCCAGGGTGGAACGAAATAGACGCGGTCGAGCTCGTGGGACTACGAGGGGAACAGCTCGGAGGCGTGGTAACGGGGCCTTCTCCCGCTTCGAACCGCTTTACCCTCAAGGTGAGTCCTCTGGTGGTTGAACCTGGAGGGACAGTAACCGTCACATACACAGCTTCGTCAGATTGGGACCCCAGTGCCTGGATCGGGATCATCCCTGCCGGGACCCCTCGCGGAAACCAGAGGGCAGCCGACGACGTTGACATAGCTTACAAGTATCTCAACAGGTCCGCTTACGGGACGCTCACATTCACGATGCCTACGACCCCGGGGGTATACGAGTTTAGAATGTTTCCAAGCGATAATGACACTTTCCCTGAAGTAGCAGTCAGCGAGCCAGTTACAGTCGCAAGCGCTGTGTCGGGGCCGCCCGCGCCCGGAATAGCAGGTGCACCAGGTTCGTCGCCTCAACTTACAGGGCTGGGGTCTCAACCAGCAAGCAGAATGCCGCGGCTCATTCTCGAGCCAAGTGTGGCAAGGCCCGGGCAGACTCTCACTTTGACGTTTGAGGGTGCTCCCGGCTATCCGCAGGATTGGGTGACGCTTGTGTCTACAAGTACCCCTGCCGAGCAGTATGGCGAATGGTATTATCTCGGCGGCAAGAAGGCTGGCACGGTGAGCTTCAAAGCACCGGACGCTCCTGGCACCTACGAGGTCAGACTATACGAGAACTGGCCCGCAGGGGGATACAAGATCGTAGCTCGAAGCAACACGATATCCGTTGGTACCTCTCCTCAGAGTAGCGCCCCCGGAGCCGGGACTTCAATAGGCACTGCGACGGGAGATTGGGGGCAGCCTGAGAGTAGTAGGCCCGCCGTGATCGTGGGTGTGAGTGCCCGGGTAACTGGCGGCGCATCAAGCGTGCCCGGCCCGATAGGCTACCCCAGAACTGGCATGCTCTACCTGCAAGTACGAATCGATAGCCCCGGGACGATTCTTGATACAGTCGGGATAAACGCAGCACCCATTGGCTCTTTCGCCCTTATCGCTCTGAGTGACGGCCGGATTGAGTGGAGGGTGTATGACCCCCAGAGGCAGACCCGCGGACGCGATCCCAATGGGTGGCACGTGGTACGTAGCGACCCGGCGCCTTTCGGGGTATGGCATGACATTCAGGTTCAATACGGGGCCGGAGGGACGGCGCTCATCGTTGACGGCATGGTCTACAGTCTGCCGGAACTTGTGACCCCTCTTTCCGGTCAGCGAGTCTACATTGGGGACTTCCCCGGCGATTCCGGGTGGGAACCGAGGTACAACAGCAGACTGGGCTTTGCAGGCGAGGTCAAAGGCTTGCGATTCGAATAGGCCGAGAACCTCACGATGATCAAGTTCTGTCTGCTTAAGCTTGAGCGGTGGGAGGACGTTATTGACTTCGCCGAGCGAGTTCTCCCTCTCACAAACTACTGTGAAGCAATATCAATCGTCAACAAAGAGCATGCGAAGAAGAAGCTAGGTTGGAAACTCAACAAGAAGCAGCTAGAGCGAGTTCTTAGCATTCGCGGTAATAAACTGACACTTGCGGCCGCCCACCACCTGCTAGGAGAGGACGACAAAGCTATAGAGCTTCTAGACAAGGAGTTTAGGAAGGACAAATCTCTGCCATACTTGATCAGGGACTGGGTAGTCTTTGAAGGTATGGAGAGGCTCCCGCGGTATAGACGTATTGTCGGCCTAATAGACGAAGCGGCTGCAGCAAGCGAGTGAATAATCCGTGTGGTCCTTCGTCCACCGTGCCGCCGTGCACTGTCCACGCGCTAGAGATCCTAGTTGGGGGCCTTTGCGTACATCCCCATTGGATGTCTGGCCTCGATTAGTCTAGTAGGTTACCCCTGGGTAAGGGAGCAACTCGCTCAGATGTCCCGAGAGAGTCGCTGGACGCTCTGCCACGGTACTGTTTAGTGCACCGAGGAGGCTCGTCTGGTTTCTAGGCAGATACATACGGCTGGATGATAGTGGTTAGAGTGCCTCCTGAACGGTTACGATGCTCCGCAGGTCGAACCATCATTGTCTGCCAAGTGCGTTTACCGCGGATTCGGAGATGCCCTGACCTCATATTCATTCCTCGACCGGTTCCGATCTCCTCACTCG
>DKEX01000094.1:0-4527 GCA_002452295.1 Firmicutes bacterium UBA6811
CTCATGAGCCACGTCTCGATGCCGTGGTGCCCGTGTATGTACTCGGACTTCGCCGTGGAAAGGCAGAGCACAGGCCGCCTCACGAGGATGCCTGCCAGCAGGAGAGGGTATGCGTCACCGACGCTCACGACGAGTCCAACCGAGGGCGCGATGGCCCGCAGGTGGCGGGCCTGCCGCACAGTGAGGCCGAGGAGGCCGGCCCGTACGTCACGGAGCAAAAGGCACACCCCGTGCTTCGCAAACCCGCCGCTTGGCATGGGCATCTGGACCCCCGCGGTCCTGATGCGGGCGTCGCGGTAGGGCTTCCCGAGGCCAACCAGGGGAAAGCCCACCACCTCCAGGGACGGGCGGAGCGCCCGCACCTCCTGGGCGATCATGGCCCCGATCACGTCCTCACCATGCCCGTTGCTCAGGACAAGAACCATCGTCATCCGCCGCTCACCACGGTGCGAAACCTCACCCCGCCTTTCACGAGGACCGACTCCAGCCTGCCGTCGGCCTCGAGGACGTCCCCGGTGATTGTGATGGACCTGCCGTCCGAGTACCTGACATCACCCGAGGCCATAAACACCGGGGCCGCCGGGTCCCACCGGGCGCTATCGGCCGAGAACGCCGCCCCACCTTCGCCCGTAACCTCGATGCCGCCCTCGAACTCGAGCCGCCCGGAGCCGAGGTCCGCCGTCAGGGCGCCCGCTCGCACCCTGGCCTGCGTCGCCCCGCCGACGTATCTCGCCCCCTCGACCCCGGTCAGCCTCACGATCTTGCGTTCCTGCGCTATCTCGATCTTCTCGGCTGAGAACTCCCACTCAGGGTCCCCCGATGGGCCTGGGACCACGATCTTCGTCCCCTCCAGCACGACGCTGGCGCCGGGAAGGGCCTCCCCCTCGCGCCCCTCGCCCTGACGCCCCTCCGGCTCATCCCTCTGCCCCTTCCCCTGCCCCGGCCCCTGAGGCAGGCCCCAGGGCACGTCGTTCCCGCCGGGCGCCGCGGGCGGCTGCCCGGCCGCCGGAGCATGCCGGGCGCGCAGGTAAACCCCGGCCGCGCAGCACGCGGCGACCGCCACCACCACTAGCAGCAGCAACGCGGCCGTATTGGGGCGCCGGCCCCGGCTCACCACACGGCCACCCTCTTCTTCACGGTCTTTCGCGGCCAGATCTTCACGTTCTTCTTGACGACGCCGCCTTCCTCCACCACGCACTCGTCGCTCAGCACCACGCCCTCGCCCAGCGACGAGCCGGTCTTCAGGTAGCAGTCGCTACCCACGACGCAGTCCTCCAGCTTCACGCCCCTGCCCACGTGCGTGTTGTTCCAGATAACGCCCTGAAAGATGCTGGCTCCCTCATCCACGACGCAGTTGTCGCCGATGACGCTATACGGCCCCACGCTCACGCCGCGACTCACCCTGGCGCCCCGCCCTATCAGCACCGGCGCCCACAACGTCGCAGTCGGGTGGATCTCGGCGCCCTCGCCCACCCACACCGCGCGGGGGTTCTCAGCCCCGGGGATGTCGATGCCAACCGCGCCTGAGAGCACGTCGCGGTGGGCGAGGCGATACTGCGAAAGCGTGCCGATGTCGCACCAGTACTCGTCCATGGCAAGCCCGTAGAACGGCACGCCCTCGCGCACCAGGCGCGGGAATATGTCCCTGCCGAAGTCGGGCGCGCCCTCCCCGGGGATGTAGTCGAAGATCTCCGGCTCGAACACGTAGATCATGGTGTTGGCGAGGTTCGACCGGGCCTCGCCCGGCCTCGGCTTCTCCTGGAACGCGAGTATCCTCCCGTCGCCGGTGGTCACCACCACCCCGAACCTGGACGGGTCGGCCACCGGCTTCAGGCCTATCGTCGCAAGGGCGCCCTTCTCGCGGTGGAACTCGAGGAGCCTCGTAAGATCGGCATCGGTCAGGGCGTCGCCCGCGATGAGCAGGAACGTCCCGTCGCCCCGCGTCGCGGCCGTGGCGGCGCCCGCGTTGTCCCCAAGGAGCAGCGCCCTTGCGGCGAGCACGCCGCCTGCGGTGCCGCGTAGCTCCTCCTCGCGCGAATAGTGGAGAGACACCCCGAAACCGCTGCCGTCACCGAAGTAGCTCTCGATGGACCCTGGAAGATACCAGAGGTTGGCGACGACCTCCGTCACGCCGTGGCGCCCGAGCAGCGCGAGGATGTGCTCCATGGCCGGCCGCGTCGCCACGGGCACCATGGGCTTCGGAACGTTCACCGTCAGGGGTTCCAGGCGAGACCCCACCCCTGCGGCCATCACCATGGCCTTCATCGCGCCGCCCCCTCCTTTCCCTCCCGGACGGGATTCAGATCACCTGGTCCTCGCCGAACTTCGCCGAGGCGACCCTTGCATAAACCCCACCTTGGGCCATGAGGTCCTTGTGGGCGCCCTCTTCGACGATCCTTCCCCCGTCGAGCACCAGGATCCGGTCGGCCATCCGCACTGTGGACAGCCGGTGGGCAATTATAAAGGTCGTCCTGTTGCGGAAGAGGCGCGCCAGCGCCTCCTGTACCTGGACCTCGGATTCGGGGTCCAGGGACGAGGTGGCCTCGTCCAGGATGAGGATCTTCGGGTTACGCAGCAGCGCCCGGGCGATGGCGATCCTCTGGCGCTGCCCGCCCGACAGCGTCACGCCGCGCTCCCCGATGAGCGTGTCGTACCCGTCAGGCAGGCGCATCACGAACTCGTGGGCGTTGGCAAGCCTGGCGGCCTCCACGATATCCTTCTCCGTCGCCGCCGGCCTTCCATAAGCGATGTTCTCGGCCACGCTCACGCTGAACAGGACGGTCTCCTGCGGCACCAGGCCGATGGCGCGCCGGAGCGACGACAGCCTCACGCCCCGGAGATCGCGGCCGTCAATGCGCACCGCCCCCGACGAGGGGTCGTAGAACCTCGGGATGAGGTTGATGAGCGTGGTCTTGCCGGCGCCGCTCGGCCCCACCAGCGCCACCACCTCGCCCGGCATGACGGTGAGGTTGATGCCGCAGAGCACCGGCTCGTCGGGTCGATAACCGAAACGGACGTCCTCGAAGTCCACCCGGCCCGAGATGGCGGGCGGCAGCCCCGCCGCGCCAGGCACCTCCTCCACCTCGGGCTCCTCGTCGAGCAGCCCGAAGATCCTGTCCGCGGCGCCCAGGGCCTGCTGGAACGCGCCATACGTGGCCGAGAGCCGCCCCATGGGCGTCGGCGCCGTGCCCACCGCCCCGAGAAAGGCCATGAACTCGCCCAGGGTCAGGTGCCCATATATGACCTGGCGCCCCCCGTACCAGAGGACTGCCGCGAGGCCGATGACGGCGAGAAACTCCACCACGGGCCCGATGGCGGCGTTCACCCGCGCGCCCTTCATCGAGGCGGCGAAGTTGCCCTCGTTCTCGCGGCGGAACCGCTCCAGCTCGTGGGCCTCCATGGTGAAGGCCTTCACTATCCTGATGCCGGCCAGCGTCTCCTGGAGCACCGACGTGACGTCCGCTATGGTGCTCTGGATGAGGCCGGTTATCCGCCGGAGCCTCTTGCCGGCCCTGCCCACCACCACCGCGACGATGGGCATGATGGCCAGCGTCACCAGGGAGAGCCTCCAGTCGAGGTAGAACATGAAGCCCGCCACGCCCACGAGCATAACGACCTGTGACAGGAGCTCGGCGATGCCCGTTGACACGCTCGCCTGCACGGTGGCCACGTCGCTCGTGACGCGGGATATCATCTCACCCTTGCGCCTGCTCTCGTGAAACCCCAGGGACATGCGCTGGAGGTGGCCGTAAATCCTCTCGCGCAGGTCGGCGACGACCCTGTGGCCGACGAAGGCCATCAGGTAAACCTGGCCGTACGACACGATCCCCTTCAGGAAGAACAACACCAGGATGCCGGCGACGATGACGTTGAGCGTTCCGGCCCTTGCGGCCGCGTCCGGCCCCGAGAGCACCCTGTCTATGAGCTCCTTGACCACCCAGTATATCACGAGGTTCGAAAGGCCCGCCAGCACCGTGCAGACAAGGCCCCCCGCGAAGACGTGGGCGTAGGGCAGCACGAGCCTGACAAGCCTTGCGAGGGGACCCCTCCTGCCCCGCTTCAACGGCGCCTACCTCCAGTTGACATCAGCGTTTCGAGGACCACGGCCGCCACCCGGTCGGATGCTCCGGGTCGGCCCATGGCCTGCCTCAATTCCACAGCAATTCTACCGCGCACCCTGGCATCCTGCAAGAGCTCCAGCACCTTGATACCCACGTCTTGAGCGCTCAGAACCCCCCGTACCTCGGGGGTGATCATGCGCCGCTGGCGCTTGTTGGGAATTGCAGCAAACTCGATGCGCTCGAGGGCCTTCTGCACCGCCGCCCGCTTCAGGTGGCGACCGACGACAGGTAGCCCCCCGATGAGCCCGGGGAGGCCGGGAAGCGGAATCTCCTCGGGCACGTTGAGCGGGACGGCCACCACCGTGGGCACTCCCAGGAACGCAAGCTCGGCCGTGACGGTGCCCGGCATGGTCACGGCGACATCGGAGGCGGCCATGGCGTCGTAGCGCGCCCCGGCTACCAGCTT
>DKEX01000094.1:4579-9834 GCA_002452295.1 Firmicutes bacterium UBA6811
GGGCCAGGACCAGGACCAGGACCAGGACCGGGCCTGGCCGGTGCCGCGGCCGCCACGAGCCTGCCTCCGGCGCCCTCGAGCCTCCAGGCCGCGCGGGGCGACTTTAGGCCCTGCGCCTCCCGCCCGCCCTCCGACGCGGCGGCGAGCGCCGCCCCCACCATGCTAGGGCTCACGTATGGCGAGAGGATGGCGATGAACTCGGCGTCGCCCCTGAACTTCCTCACGATCACGGCGACCTTCAGGAAAAAGGGCATGGCGTGGGATATCTGCTGCCTGCGGCTTCCCGGCATCAGGCACACCAGCGGAGCCTCGAGGCCCACGCCCAGCGCCGCCCTTGCCGCGTCCCTGTCGAGGCCGGCGCTCACGCCGTCTATCATCAGGTTCCCGACGATGTCGATCCTCTCAGCCGGAACGCCCTTCTTGCGGAGTTTCCCCTCCACCCTCGCGTCCTCCACCATGAAGCGAGCGAAGCTCCCGATGAAGCTCGCCGTGCGGTCGCTGTAAGCGACGGCGGGGTAGCCCAGCCTCCTTGCGAGGAGCGCGGAATGCATCGGGTCGCCACCCAGGTGCAACACGATGCCCGGCGCCCCCGCCACCAGGGCGAGCCCCTTCGGGACGACCCCGAGAAGCGCGTACTTCACATACTCCGACGGCGCCACCACCGCGTCCACGCCCGGGATGGCCGCGGCCACCCCGGTCTCACGCCCGCTGGCGAAGGGGCATGGGGGCACCACCACCACCACGGCGAGCCCGTCGAATGCGGGGGCGATCCCCGCCTCCGACGCGCGTAGCCTTGCCACGACCGGCCTCGCCCAGCCAGAGATCTCGCCTGGGCTATTGGCCACGATGACGACCGCCGCGCGCCGCGCCGCGCCCGCGCCGCCGTCCGCCCCACCCTCACCGCGCGCGCTCATGAGCCTGCCACCTCGACCACAAGCCTGGCCGTCCGCTCGAGCGCCCCGGGGTCCCCCAGGGCCCCGCGCGCCTCCGCGAGGTCTGCGGTCATCCGCGCAGCGCAGGCCGGGTCGTCCAGGAGCCTCATGATCTCCCTGGCGATGACCTCGCCCCTCGCCTCGTCCTGAAGAAGCTCCGGAACGATGCGCCTTCTCGCCAGGATATTGGGCCACGAAATGAAAGGTATCTTCACGAGGAGCCTCCCCAGCATCCAGGTGGATCGCGACACCCTATACACTACGACCATGGGCGTCCCGACTATGGCCGCCTCGAGGGTGGCCGTGCCCGACGCCACCACCAGCGCATCCGCTGCAGCCATGCACCGGTACGCCTGCCCGCGCACGAGCTTCACCGCGACCCCGGAGGCGCCGACGGCCCGGCTCACGTCGTCCTCCGACACCGTGTCGGCCAGCGGCAGCACGAACCCCGCCCCCGGCCTGGCCTCTGCGATGCGCGCCGCCGCGTCCAGCATGGGCGGCAGCAGGAGCCTTATCTCCTGGGCGCGACTCCCGGGCAGGAGGCCGACGACGACCGCCTCAGGGTCAGGTTCAGGTCCGGATCCAAATCCAGGCCCGCGCCCCAGCTCAGCCCTGGCCGCCAGCCGGTCAGCCGCGGCAGCCGGCTTCACGAGGTCGAGCAACGGGTGGCCGACGAATTCCACCGAGGCACCGGCCTCACGGTAAACCTGCGCCTCCAGAGGGAACACCGACGCGACTTTCGTGACGGTCCTGGCGATTCGCCTCGCGCGGCCGCGCCGCCATGCCCAGGCCGTAGGGGCGAAGAGGTACACCGACTTCACCCCTCGCCTTGCGGCGGCGTCAGCAAGCCTCGTGTTGAACTCGGGGAAGTCTATGAGGACGACACACGAAGGCCTCTCCCGGCCCAGCACGCGGACGGCCTCCGCCAGCACCCCACGGAGCGCGGATGCGCTTCGCAGGGCCTCCCCGAGGCCAACGGCAGAGAGGCCGGTGGGGTTGAAAAGCAGGCGCACACCGGCAGCCTGCATCAACTCCCCACCCAGCCCGAAGAGATCAACGTCGGGGCATATGGCCCTGAGTTTTGCGGCCAGGTGAGCGCCGTACACGTCGCCGGACGCCTCCCCGGCCACCATCATGACTTTCAAGCGTCCCCGCCTCTTGCCCGCGACACCCCGACCATCGCGATGCCCGCCTCGTCGGCGAGGCCGATGGTGTCGCGCTTTCTTACGATTATGGTCCGGCCGGCCTCGACGGCGAGCACTTTGGCCTTCGCCTCTTGCATGGCCTCTATCGTGCCAGGCCCCACCGCAGGCACGTCGAACCTTTCGTCCTGGTCGGGCCAGGCCACCTTCACCACGGCGCACCCGGGGGCAAGCCGCCCGGCGCGCCGCACCATCGCGTCGGTGCCCTCGGCAGCCTCCACCGCCACCACGGCCCGGCCTTTAACGGCCACGGCCTGGCCGATCCTGGCCTCGCCCACCCGCATCGCGATCTCGAGCCCGAACCTGACATCTTCCCACTGCGACGACGACGGGGCGAGGCGCCCGAGCACTCCCCCGCCCGGCACGGCGTCGCCGAGGTAGCGAAGCTGGCTTATGAGGGTGATGCCCGCCCCCTCGAGCTTCTCCGCAAAGGCCAGGAGCACTTCGACGTCGGTGCGGTCGCGCCGGTCGCGGGCGACAAGCTCGACGGTCTCGCCCACCCGGCGCCCAAACCCGTCGGCCCGCCAGACCTTGCCGATCATGACGGCCTCGGTCACGCCCTCTTGCTTGAGGATGGACATGATGGAAAGCGCATCCCGGAGGTCAACGCGGTACACCCGTGCGGCGGACCTCTCCACCCCGGGGTCGAGAGTTGCGGCAAGGGATATCGCGACAACTTCCATGCCGAGGGCGGAGGCGTTCCTGGCGACGCACGACGCAAGCTCCCCCTCGCCGGCGATGAGCCCCAGCCTGGGCGCCACGGCGACCATTGCTTGCACCGGCCCCGCTAATCCTGCGGGCCCCGCGGCTCGCGCGGCCCGCGAGACTCCCGGGGCTCCCTGGGATGGCCCGCGATGACGCCCCTCGCCGAGGTCTTGAGGAACTGCACCAGGTGCTCGATCTCCTCGGACCCCGAAAGCTCCGACTCGATCTTGCCGATGGCCTGGGTGAGGTTAAGGCCGGACTCGTAGAGGATCTTGTAGGCCCGCCTCACCGCGTCGCGCACCTCGGGCGGCGTGCCGGCTCTGCGCATGCCGACGATGTTGACGCCGATTACGCGGGCCGGGTTGCCGTCCACCAGCATGTACGGGGGCACGTCCTTGGTGACCTTCGCCATGGCGCCGATCATGGCCATCCTGCCGATCTTCGCAAACTGGTGTACCCCGGCCATGCCCCCGACGATGGCGTGATCCTCGAGCGTGCAGTGGCCCGCGAGAGCAGCCCCGCCGGTGATGATGGTGTGGCTTCCTACGCGGCAGTCGTGGGCGATGTGACCGTATGACATCACCATGTTGTTGTCGCCGATGCGCGTCTCTCCATGACCCGCGACCGTGCCCCGGCTCACCGTGACGAACTCGCGGAAGACATTGTTGTCTCCTATGACAAGCGTCGTCCTCTCGCCGTTGTGCTTGAAATCCTGGGGCTCGACGCCGATCTGCGCGCCCGACGAGAAGCTGCAGCCCTTGCCGATGGTGGTCGGCCCATCAATGACCACGTGGCTTGCAAGCCTGCACCCGTCGCCTATGGTCACATCCTCCCCGATGACGCAGTACGGCCCTATCACCACGTGCTGGCCGAGCGTGGCCGTTGGATGAATGATGGCGGTGTCATGGATCTTCCTGATGCGAAAACCAGGTGTCTGGGCGGTTCTCATGAGGATGCCTCCCCAAAGATTTACTCCTGCCCGGCTGTTCCCACGCCCGCCGGCGGGGCCGGCGGGATGCCGCCATCCCTGCCCTGGGCGGCGTCAACGATGGCGAAGGTCATCTCGGCGTCTGCCGCGAGCTTCCCGTCCACGTAGGCGGAACAGGCGGCCCTGCCGAAGTCGCCCCTTGCCCGAACGAGCTCGATCTCGATCCGCAACTGGTCCCCGGGCACGACGGGCCGGCGGAACCTGGCCCTGTCCACCCCGACAAGATATGGCACCTTCCCCTGCACGCCCCCCGGGCCCAGCGCGGAGAAAGCCACCACCTGGGCCATGGCCTCGAGGATGAGCACCCCCGGCATCACGGGGTTCCCGGGGAAGTGGCCCTGGAAAAACGGCTCGTTCGTGGTGACGTTCTTGATGCCCACAGCGCGCTTGCCCTTCTCAACATCGGTCACCCGGTCAACGAGCAAAAACGGGTACCTGTGCGGCAAGACCTTCTGGATCCCGATAACATCGATCATGTTCGGCCTCTTGTTCCTCCTGCTTCTCCGGTCTCGTTCTCCAGTCTAATTCCCCGGCCTTATCGTCTCCAGATGCGCATCTTCCCGGCCTCGTCTCTCATCTCTCACCGGCGGCCTGTCGGGCCAGCGCCCTGGCAAGCTCGTGGTTGAGCGAGTGCCCCGAGCCGATCCCGATGAAGTGGCCCGAGACCCTGCCGAGAAGGGCGATGTCGCCCAGGAGGTCGAGGGCCTTGTGCCGGGCGGCCTCGTCCGGGAACCTGGCAGGGCCGACATACCCGCCCTCGCCCACGATAACCGCCTCATTCGGCGTGGCCCCGAGCGCAAGGCCCGCCTCGTGCAGCCTCGCGAGCTCCCATTCGAACCCGACGGTCCGGGCGGGTGCGATCTCCGTCCTGAACGTCTCCGGGGTGACCTCGAAATCCACGTGCTCCGACGGTACCCGCGGCCTTGCCCCCGCAAACGTGAAGGTCACCCGGACGCCGTCGTGGCCTTCGTGGCCGTCATCGCCGTCATGACCGTCGCAGGGAAGGGCGATGACGATCGCCTGCTCTTGCGTCACCCACGCCGGGCGATCCACCCGGAGCACGCGGCGCTGCCGCTCGAGCTCGACGATGCCCGCCCCGTCGACAAGATCCACAAAGGTTCGAGCGCTCCCGTCCCCGAGCGGGACCTCCTCCCCGTCCACTTCTATGAAGGCGTTGTCGACTCCTCCCCAGAGGACGGCGGCGAGAAGGTGCTCAACGGTGAGGACGGCGACGCCTTCGCGGGCGAGCCCGGTGGCCCGGTGCGACCCGCCGGTGAACTCCACGCTCGCCTGGATGGCGACGGGCCGGGGAAGGTCGGTCCTCACGAACACGATGCCGGTGCCACACGGCGCCGGCCGGATGGTGATCCGCGCGGGCTTGCCCGTGTGAAGGCCTCGCCCCTCATACGAGACGGGCCTTGCCACCGT
>DKEX01000047.1:0-865 GCA_002452295.1 Firmicutes bacterium UBA6811
TCGGGGAAGCCCTCGACAAGCCCGTAAGCAGCAAGCTGCTTCACGGCCTCGTATGCCCAGTGGTTCTCGGGCACATCGGCGAACGGGCCGGCTGCCGTGGGAACTGCCAGCGCCAACACGAGTATGGCAGCCAGCACGATGGGCATATACCTCTTCATCATGCTATACCCCCTTGGTTTTATTCGTCTTCGGGACCATGAGCCTCACCCCGCAGGACCGGCGGTGAGTAGCCTTGTTCCCTCACCTCCCGCAACCGGCGGCTCCGGGCCCATGCCCCCTGCCTTTATCCCTCACCGGCCTTCGTGGGAAACCGCAGGTTTCCACCTCCTTTCGCCCACTGCCGTACGGGATAAACATGGCTAATGGACCAACGTTGGCCTCGTCTAGGCCTATTCTCCATTATGCCCAGAATTCCTTCAATTGGACGGGACTTTTTTGGCTGTCTCACAGGCGTTTTGAGGGATAATTCGCCAGGCTACCCTGGAATTCCTTCCGAAAGACGAACTTCTCCTGGCTGCCAGAAGCCGCCGCCCGGGCGGCGCGCGAGGCCGGCACCGGCCAGCCTGCGCCGGCTCGCGTTACAGCACCACGTTAGAGTATATGAAAAGCCCCCGGGGGAATTGCCCCGGGGGCTCTCCTGGTGACCACCGCTTCTCACGATGCGGCCACCCTTTCGACGGAATGCAACGGTCGCGCCGTGGGTTCCGCGGACCCCCCGCGCCCGGCCCGAGCCGCAGGTCGGGGAGGTTGGCCCCGAGCCTGCGCTTCGGCGGAACGCAAGTGTTCGGTCAGGTTTTGTGGGCCTAAGTGGATCGCCACAAATTCGCGCTACTTTTCAGCGCAAGTCCTGTCCAGGGTTGCCGGT
>DKEX01000047.1:925-9921 GCA_002452295.1 Firmicutes bacterium UBA6811
CCGGCAACCCCAACACCGTCAGGAGAAGCGGCGCAAACCTATGGCGCCATACTTAGAACTTCACTACCAGCGACGCCGTGGCGACGTTGGACGTGTAGTCCTGGGCCGGATTGTCCTTGGCGTTGAAGGACATCGTCTTGTAGCCCAGCTCGAGATCGGTGTTGTCGGCGATGTGGTGGGCAAGCCCGATCTCACCGGTCAGCATGCGCCCGTCAACACCGGGATCCTTCACCGCGCCGGATGCGACTTTGACCTCGCCGGTCAGCTTCGTGCTGGGCGTTACCTGGCTTTCGACCCCGGCCTTCGCCGTGGTCTTCACGCCCTCGATCTCGGAGCTATCGGCGGTCCACGGAGTGGCGTCGCTGTAGTCAACGCGCCTGTACTCCCAGGAACCTGTGAGCTTCGTCACTGTGGTAAGGCCAAAGCCGAGGTCCACACCGGCCGTCTTGACGGTGTAGTTCTCGTTCACCGCCGCGGTTCTGTCATCGTCGTCGTTCATCTTGTAGGACTTGTATCCGCCCCGGAGCGCGATGTCCGGCGTCAGGCTGTGCGAGAAGCCGAGGTCGAGCACGCTCTCCCTGGATATGGCGGCCTTCGAGTCCACGTCGCGCGTGTCGGTCACGGCGTACTCAACGGACAGCGGGGCGTGCTTCGCGGAGATCGACCTTGCGACCTTCAGCGAGTCAGCTACGGTGTCTGGAGCGGTGTTGTCGTTGTGCGCGAGAGCGAGGTTCACGCCGGCGACCACGTCGGCGCCGAGGAGCTTCCTCGAGTACGCCGCACCGAGGGACCTGGTGGCCACGAGGTCCGCACCGTCAAACGTCCAGTCGGCGTTCCCGGTCTTCTCGTAGCCGGCCGTCAGTGCAAGCTCGCCGCCTGCCATCGAGAGCGGCAGGGTCGCGTCCACGGCCATGGTCTTCACGTTGTTGTCCAGGCCGCGCTCGGCGTCCTTGTCGTATGGAGTCTCGACGAACTCGGGATGGTAGTCGGCCTCGACCCTCGTGTAGGCCGCGCCCACCTGCACCGGGCCTATCGCCCCGTCCAGGCTCATCTCGGTCGCGTTGTGCTGGGCGCCATCCGGGCCGATATGCCGTGCGAACTCGGCGGACGCACCCCACCCGGGCGCGAACGTCATCTTCGCGTTCACCCCGGCCACGGTGTCCCTTGCCGGGTTCCCGGGACCATTCGCAATCGACCTCTCGTCATCGAACGCCGCCACGTAGGTGGCCCCGACGACGAGGTTGTCGGTCAGGGACAGTCTTGTGTCCACCGCCGCCGCGTACTTCGCGTACTCCGGCGTCCCTTCAGACACCGGCACACCGAGCCTCCAGAACAGCCCCGTCGCGCTCAGGCGGCCGTACGCCGCCTTGGCCAGCACGCCGTCGTAGAGCGGGACCCCGTCGCTGTTGCGGAGCATGTGCCCCTGCAGCGTCAGGTTGGTGAATGTCCCGGCTGGCTCCGCCACGTTGCCGATGCGCATGTGGCGCAGGATGCCAGGGGTCACGATGTCCAGGTAGAGGCCGTTGTCCTTGAGCTGGAAGGCGTTGTTGTCGAAGCCGCCTCCGAGGATGTTCGTCATCGCGGCAAGCCCGGCCTCGGCCACCACGCCGTCGGCCACGTTAGCCGTGAGCTTGAGGTTCAGCTCGTGGTTGAACTTGCTCGTGGGCTGGAACACATAGTCGGAGCTGGTGGCATTCTCAGGCTTGTCGTCGTTCTTCGGGTTGAATGGGTCCAGCCACGCAGTGACATCGGCGCCGGCCCCGAAGATGTCGACGTCCTCGAAGCCGACCTTGCTGTCGCCCGAGATGCGCACCTTCTCGTGCCCGGCGATGTGGCCCTCCAGCCTGGACGCGGTCTGCGCCAGCCTGGTGCCGAGCTCGCTCGTTGCCTGGTTCACGTCCTCGATCCTGGCCTTCGCCAGCGCGAGCTGCTCCTCGAGAGCGGTCACGCGCACGCCGAGCACGTTGAGCTCCTGTGCGAACTCGGCCTTGAGCGCCTCGATGATGGCGATGGCCTCGGCCACCCTCGCGTCGAGGGTCGCCTTGTCCACCGATCCCTCTTTCTCGACTATCTGTTTCTCGATGATCCTCTCGATGATGGGCTTCTCCACTACCACCCGCTCGATGACCTTCTCGGGTGGCGCGGCGGAAGCCTGCTCCGGCTGGGCCGGCGGCGCCGCAGGCGCCTCAGCCTTCGCCTGAGCCTCGGCGGCCTCATGGGCCTTTATGGCCTCCTCTGCGGCCTTCGCGGCCTGCTCAGCCGCTCCCTGTGCCGTCTGCTCGGCGGCGGCCCTTGCCGCCTCCGCCGCCGCGGCCTTCGCGGCCTGCTCGGCGGCCTGTTTCGCCGCCTCGCTGGCGGCGGACTTCGCTATCTCCTCCGATGCGGCCCTGGACATCTCTACGGCTTGCATCTTGGCGTCGTCGATAGCTTTGTTGATCTCCTCGCGTTGCTGGACGCCCTCGATGGTCGCCTCGTCCTTCGCTTGCTGCACGGCGTCCCTGATCTGCGCGTCCAGGTCGGACAGCATGCGCGCAACCACCATGGCCATCTGGTACCTGGTCATGCCCTCAGCGCCCCTGAACGTCCCATCGGGGAAACCCTCCACCAGACCCGAGGCTGCAAGCTGCTTGACGGCCTCGTAAGCCCAGTGGTTCTCGGGGACGTCGGCGAAGGGGTTCGCCATGACCGGCAGCGCGAGCGCGAATGCCATGACTACTGCGATGATCGCTGCCAGGTGTCTCTTCATCATCATCCGTTACCTCCTTGAATTTACGTAAGGAAGGCCCTTCCCGTATCACAAGGTGGCTTTCGCGGCGAGAGTCGCCTTGTTTCCTCTCATCCCTCAGGGCCACCCATGCTACGGGGCCGGGCCCTTTTGCTCCTGCCTGAAGCCTGGGCGCCGCGGGGGGGCACCTCCTTCCGGCCCGGATTGCCGGCAGGGCAAAAGACTGCAATCGTTGCTGCGAGCAATGGTGCGACGCTTCTTTGGGTGCAGCGCTGCTCGGGCGCGGCGCTGCTCGCTTTGCGTTCATGCTTCTGTACTACTGCGCAGGTTTACATAATCCTGCCCTCGCCGGGCATGGATAGGCATGTGGGTTGGTGGGTCCGGAGGCAGCTACCGGGTCTGGCGGCAGATTTGGGGCCGGGTGCCAGGTTCGGGCCAGGATGGCAGGTTCGGGGGCGGAGGGCATGTGCTGGGCACATTGGAAGGGATCCTCGCCTCGCCAGCGGATCACCGCATCGCCAAGGGCTCATCGTCTCGCTAAAGGATCATCGCCTCGCTCTTCGATGCGTTGGCACGCAGGGGTGGCAGGGTATTCGGCATTTCCGCCGCCAACGTGCCAACTTTCCTGGCACTCTGCGGCTCTCACACGTGAGGGTGGTCGTATTCTTGGCATAGTGTGCTGGAGGATGACAAGATCCCTGGCGGTTGCGCGCCCATGCTGCCAACTTCCTGGGCGCGCTGGCGCGGTCAGCGGCCAAGATGGCAACTTCTTGGGCAACTCACGGGCGCACGTGCCGAATTACTTGCCAGTCGCCCGCTCCAACTGGTGGCTTTCTTGGCACCTTGCCTCAACCGCAGGCGAAAGTGGCGGTTTTCTTGGCAGATCGCGGGCGCACGTGCCAAATCACTGCCAGTCGCTCGACTTCGCGCCCGGCTATCTCATCTACAGCAAATCGTTCAGGCTATCCTGAATGAAGGGCTCCAGATCAAAGTAGCCGGCCCACGTGCGGTCCTGAAAGTCGAAGCTCGCCTCCGTACCGCGAGAGAAAACGAGCGCGCCCCTCGTAGCGCGGTACCTGAACTCCGCCGGGGCCAGGTTCAGGGAGCGGACGTCCACCCGCAGGCCAGCCACACGGCTCAACCGGCCACCAGGGTCGAAGGTCGAGCGACGCGTCAGAAGCACTACTTGACCACCTGGAACGCCACCTTGAGCGGCGGCTTCGTGTTCCACGTGTCCTGCGCAGTCACAGCGAGGACGCGCACCTTCCGGCCGAGCTCCAGGATCTCGGCCTTGGCTGCGTTGAACTCCGACAGCGGCGCCTGGCCGACCCGCCCCTCGACGTCGGTCACCATGCCCCGCCGCGCCGCCTCGTCGTTGGCGGACATCAGAAGCGTCATCAGCTCGTCCTGGACCCGGTCATCCCCGAGCGACCCGTCTATCTCGCGCTCAGCCACCACCTGGCCCTGCTTGAAGATGAGCTTGTTTTCGAAGAACTGCAGGTAGGCGTAGACCGGCTGGCCGACGAAGGCGTTCGTGGCCGACACCAGGCGCACCACCACCGGCCCCTTGGCCCTGGCGACTCTCTCCGCCGTGTTCTCCAGGTTGTCCGTGAAGAAGATTATGGCCTCGCTCTCGCTGCCCTCGATCTTCGCCCTCCGCGCGAGAGCCAGCTTGTCGGCCTTCTCCAGGAAGGCCGCCACGTCGCGGCGGACGTCGTCCATGGGCCTCGCTCCCTCTATCACCGTGGCGAGGATGATCTCGTCGGCCCGGTAGGTTATGTCTGAGAGCTGCAGCCCCTCGAGGTACTGCGACATGCCCTGCAAATAAGAGTAGAGCACGTTCGCTCCCTGCGTGAGGTCGCGGATGCGCGTCTCCAGCGCGCGGCTCTCGTCTTCCAGCTTCTGCCTCTCCTTGTCGAGCCGCTCGATCGTCTGCTTCAGGTCTTTCTCGGTGCCCTGGAGCGCAACGATGCGCTTGTTTGCCTCGTCGAGCCGCCCTCGAGCCTCGGCCCAGCTTGCCTTCGTGTTATCGAGCTGGCTTTTCATCTCCTGGTATTGCTTGCGCATCTTCTCGAGCTCGTCCTCGACCGCGCCGAGATCCTTCTCGGCCCTGACCCGTTCCTGCTTCACCTGCTCGAGCTCGGCGGTGAGGGTTTCGTTCCTGGCGGTGAGCATCTCGTATTCCCTGGCCTTGACCTTCGCCGCCGCCGACAGCCTGTCGATCTCTCCGGTCAGGCCGTCTATCTTCGTCTGAAGCTCGCCCACCCTCTTCTCCTTCGCGGCAAGCTCCTGCTGCTGCGTGGACAGCCGCGCGACCGCCGACGCCAGCTCCTGCCTGCTGGTGGCGAGTGCCGCCTGGATCTCGTGCATGTTGAAGAGGGCCGTCCGCACATCCTTCGATACGATGCTCATGACCACAAGCGACGTGGTGGACACGACCACCCCGGTTATCACCGTGACGATCATCGAGGTGTGCCTGGGCCGCAGGCCGAAGATGCTGAGCCTCTTGCGGCCCACCTTCATCCCGATGCGGTCGCCGACGAAGGCGATGACCCCGCCCACCACTATGAGCATGAGCACCAGCGTAAGACCGTACACGTTTTACCTCCTCCACATCGCCCGCCCGGCGACCCCACAACCCCACGGTCCCGCAATCCCACAATCCCACGACCGCGCGATCCTGCGATCCCACGATCCGGCGATCCCCCGACCCGGCAGGCCTGGCCTGCACCTTCAGGACTTGCGCGCCATCATCAGGGCGCCGCACGCCCCGAAGAGGATGTTGGAAAACCACGCCCCAACAAGCGGCGGCACGCTGCCGCGCTCCGCCACCGCGCAACTCAAACTCATTATAACATAGTAGACAAAGATGATGAGTATGCTCATCCCAAAGCCCAGCGACGTGGACGCCCTGTGCGCCCTGACGCCGAGCGGCGCCCCGACCAGCCCGAACACGAGGCTTGCGAAGGGGATGGCGAGCTTCAGGTAAAGCTCCACGAGGAGGCCTGTCACCTGCGCCCCCTGCCCCGCCAGGTCACGGATGTATTCGCCAAGCTCCCTTGCGGACATCTCCCTCGGCGAGAGGGCCCCCTTCCCCACCTGCGACGGCCTGTGCGCGATGCGCGCCTCCTGCCTCGCGAAACGCACCGACGCCACCCTGTCGCCACCCAGAACGGCATATATGACGCCGTCCTCGAACCACCACCTGGTCTCCTCCCACCTGGCGTGCGCGGCCTCCGTGATGCGGGCGAGCCTGCCTCCCTCGAACTCCTGGACGGTCACCTCCGTAAACGCTTTCGCCTCCGCATCGTATGAGTCTGCATAGATGAGCCTCGCCAGCGCCCCGCCCTCGAACTCCTTGATCACCGCGTTTCTCTGGACGAAGGGGTTTGCGCGCCGCCCGATCTCCCACATGATCAGCTCCGACCTGCGGTTCGCCGCCGGCACCACGGTCTCGTTCAGCGCCACAGTGACCACGCTCACCGCCACGGCCAGCACCACCGCCGGCGCCATCACCCGCTGCAGGCTCATGCCGGCGGCGCGCATGGCCACGACCTCGCTCCCGGCGGACAGGCGGCTGTAGCAGAGGAGGGTCCCAAGCAGCGTGGACATGGGCAGCACCAGCACCATGACCCTCGGCAGGCCCAGCACGAACACGGTGAAGGCCGTCCCCGCGCTCACCTGGCCGTCCACGAGCATCCGCGCAAGCTGGAACAGGAGGTCGCCGGCCACCATGATGAGCGCGAAGGCGGTCACAGAAAAGAGAAGCGGCCCGAGAAGCTCCCTGTAGATGTACCGCTCGAGCAGCCCCAGCCTCGGTCCTGGCCTCAGCCCCGGCACAGGTTCCGGCCCCGTCGTGGTTATCGTCCTCGTCGCCGGCCTCGGCCTCGCGCCTTGCCTTGCGCCCGACTTCGTCAAAGCGCAAACCCCTCCCCGAGATATGACTTGCGCGCCACAGGGTCGTCGGCGATGGACGCCGCGTCCCCCGACACCAGGATCTTGCCCTGGTGCATGATGTAGGCGCGGTCGACGATGGACAGGGTGTCGCGGACGTTGTGGTCGGTGATGAGCACGCCCAGCCCCTGCCTCCTGAACCTCGCGATGATCCCCTGGATGTCGGCGACCGCAATGGGGTCTACGCCCGTGAAGGGCTCGTCCAGCAGGATGAACCTGGGCGAAGTGGCGAGGGTCCTCGCGATCTCCACGCGCCTTCGCTCCCCGCCGGACAGGGTATACCCCATCTGCCTGCGGATGTGCCCGATGGCAAGCTCGTCGAGAAGCTCGTCGAGGCGGGCGCGCCGCGCGCCTGGCGGGATGCCCGCTAGCTCGAGGACGGCGAGGACGTTGTCCTCGACCGTGAGCTTCCTGAAGATGGACGGCTCCTGCGCGAGGTAGCCCAGGCCGAGCCTTGCGCGGCGGTGCATGGGAAGGCGCGTTATGTCGCGGCCGGTGAGGATGATGGTGCCTTCGTGGGCGGCCTCGAGCCCGACTATCATGTAGAACGTGGTGGTCTTGCCGGCGCCGTTCGGCCCGAGGAGCCCCACCACCTCGCCGGGGTTGACCTCGAGGCTCACGCCCTGCACAACCCTGCGCCTGCCGTATGACTTCACGAGATCCTGACATACAATCGACACCTGCGTCCCCCCGATAGCCCGCTCCACAACCCGCCGGGACCTGCCAGGACCCTGCCAGGACCCTGCCCTGGCCCGCCTGAAGCCGCCGGAACCCACTACGGGCTCTTGATCTCCTCACCCGGGATGACCGTGCGCGTGCCGCCTGTGGCGATGACCGTCTCCTCGGCGAAGAGCACCGTGATGGTGCCGGCCGCGAACACCTTGCGGCCCATTTCCACCCGCGCGTTCCCCGAGACGATGCCCTTCTTCTCCTTGCCGAAGTAGGATATGCGGTCGCCCGAGGCGAGCACCCGGCCGTCCTGGTAGATCACGGTCACGCCGCCCGAGGCGTCCACCTTCTCCTCATTCGGGTAGAACACGATCTCACCAGCGCTGAGCACGGTCTTCCCGGCCGTGTCCTCGAACCTCGCCCTGTCCTTGCTCCTCACCCGCACGCACGGCACCCGGTCGTCGTATTCCGCGTGATCCCCGGTCATCTTCACGGATCTATACAGGATGAGGACTTTCCCATCGGCGACGGTCACCTGATCCTTGCCGTGGTACCTGACCTCGTCCGCAGTCATCTCGAAGGTCCCGGCCTCGCCGCCGGACGTGGCCGCCCCGGCCGTCGCCCCGGCCCCCGTCGCGCCGCCCTTCGGCTGCTCCTCGGCCCCCGCCCGCCCCGCGATGGGGACGGGGGCCACGGCCAGCGCCGCGCACATCGCGACGCCAAGCACCACGCACAGCCCCGCGCGAAACAGTACGTGCGACGACGCCGCGCGTGGCGCGCCCAAGCCTCCGGATCGCCGCCGCAAGGCCGTCGTCGAGCCTCCTCCACCAGCACTAACTCGTCTCAAGGCACCCGCCCTCCCAGCGTCCCGTATCCAGGTAGTCCACGATCATCTTCGCCGTCCGCGTGGCGGCTCCCTGCTCACCCATCCTCTCGTGGCCCGCCCTGCGCATCACGGCGATCCGCGCCGAGTCCCCAAGTATGGCGAGCACCTCGCGGGCCACCGCCTCGGCACCGCCGTCCTCCACGAGCGCCAGGGCGTCGCCGAGCAGCCTCTTCTGGGCCCTCGCGAACCTCTCGTTGAACTGCGGGCCGCCCGCGGGGAAGGCCACCACCGGTCGCCCCAGCCCCGCGGCCTGCTCGTTCCCGGTGCCCGAGAGCCCGATGACGATGTTGCTCACGTTGAGCACGTCGCCGAACCGGCCCTGCGTCAGGATAACGCACGGCTCGTCACAGCCGTCGGGGAACAGGCGCCCCACGATGCCCGACTCGAAGTCGGCGGCGCCGCCCGGCGCGAAGTGCCACCCCGCCCTCTCCACCGCCTGGGCCAGGACCCTCCTGTTGAGGCTGGGGGCAAGCCCGGCCACGAAGTCGAGCCCGTTCCCGGTCAGGTCGCCGAGCCACCGCACGACATCGAGCACCTGCACCGTGTTGCGGTAAGCCTCGTCCCGCGACCCCGGCAGCATCCCGACGACCTTCTTCTCCAGCGTAAGGCCGAAGTTTTCGCCTGTGATGGAGAACCCGTCCATCATGACGTTCCCGGCGAACCCGGCCCTGACCCCCACGGCAGAAAGGGCCTGGGCCGTCTTTTCGTCGCGGGCCAGCACGAGGTCGGCCAGCCTTCTCATGAGCCACGTCTCGATGCCGT
>DKEX01000088.1:0-16520 GCA_002452295.1 Firmicutes bacterium UBA6811
GGTCGCGCGGGCGGTCGGCGGTCGCGCGAGTGCTTGCCACCTCCCGGGCGATGTGCTAAAATGGGTCTTGGTTCGTGCTGGCGTATTCTGTAAGCCAGCGTCATGGGAGGTGGCAGGCTTTGCGGACAGCGCTCATAGTGTTCCAGTTCATCGTGTCCATAGGGCTCATCGTCGTCGTGCTGCTCCAGTCCAGCAAGGGCGAGGGGCTCGGGTCCATCGGCGGCGGCGGGCAGTTGTTCTTTGCGAAGAACAAGGGCTGGGAGGACCTCTTGAGCAAGGTGACCACGGTTGTCGCAGTGGCCTTCCTGGTGTCATCCGTGTTGTTAACCGTGGTCAGGTAGACTCATGCCCCGTGCTACGCAAAGGCCGGGGCTTTCTATTCCCTGCGGCGCGTGACGTGGGAGCGTGTGATGCGGCGCAAGATGACGCAGTTCGTCGAGAGGTGAATGGGAAATGTCGGTCCTTAACACGTCGTCTATTCTGTACGCAACACTGGCGGGGGTCCTGGGCCTCATCTTCGTCGGCTACCTGATCTCCAACGTCATGAAGAAGGATCCCGGGAACGCGACCATGAGAGAGCTTTCAGGCGCCATCCACGAGGGCGCCATGGCGTTCCTCAAGCGCGAGTACAGCGTGGTGTTCGTGTTCCTTGCCATAGTCTTCGTTATCCTCGCTGCGGGTATCAGCGTTTACAGCGCCATCGCGTTCCTGCTGGGGGCCGGCGCATCGATCTCGGCTGGCTTCGTTGGAATGCAGGTGTCAACCGCAGCCAACGGGAGAACCGCCCAGGCTGCGACGAAGGGGTTCAACAACGCCCTCCGGGTTGCGTTCCCTGGCGGCGCCGTGATGGGGATGTACGTGGTGGGGATCGGTCTCTTCGCGTTGTCCCTCGTGTACTACATATTCTCCAGGCTGCCAGGGCTTGACATGTTCTCGGCCACCGGGCTTGTGGCGGGTTTCAGCATGGGCGCGAGCTTCGTGGCGCTTTTTGCCAGGGTGGGCGGAGGCATTTACACGAAGGCGGCCGATGTCGGGGCCGACCTCGTGGGCAAGGTAGAGAAGGGCATCCCCGAGGATGACCCGCGGAACCCCGCCGTCATCGCCGACCTCGTCGGCGACAACGTCGGCGACGTGGCAGGGATGGGCGCGGACCTCTATGAGTCGTATGTCGGCTCCATAGTGTCGGCGATGGTGATCGCCGCTGCCACGTTCCCGAGCGTCGAGGCGAAGTTCAAGGGCATCATATTCGCGCTCGCACTCGCGGGGATCGGCATCGTGGCCTCGATCATCGGCACATTCTTCGTCAGGACCAGCGAGACGGGCGGAGATCCCGGAGGCGCTCTTCGCAGGGGCACGTTCGCCAGCGCGGGGCTGGTCGTCATCGGAGCTTTCCTCCTGAGCCGGTTCTACTATGGTGATCTTGGCGTGTTCTGGGCGGCGCTCCTGGGCCTCATCTCCGGGGTCGTCATCGGGCAGGTGGCCGAGAGATACACCTCCGGCAGGTCCGTGGCTGAGCTTGCGAAAACGTGCCTTACGGGCCCCGCCACGAACATCATCAGCGGGTTTGCGCTCAGCATGAGGAGCACCGTGCTTCCCCTGCTCTTCGTGGCCATCGCCATCCTGGTGGCCTCCTCGGCGGCAGGCTTCTACGGGATCGCCGTTGCGGCCCTCGGGATGCTCTCCATCGCAGGCATGACGGTGTCGGTTGACGCATACGGGCCGATATCCGACAACGCCGGCGGCATCGCCGAGATGGCCCACATGCCCGCCGAGGTCCGCAAGATCACTGACTCCCTTGATGCGGCAGGCAACACGACGGCGGCCATCGCCAAGGGCTTCGCCATAGGCTCCGCGGCGCTGACCGCTCTCGCACTGTTCTTCGCGTATATTCAGGCGGCGAACCTGTCCATCATGGACCTCCTGAACGCCAGGGTGGTGGCGGGGGTCTTCATCGGGGCCATGGTTCCGTACATATTCGCTGCCGGCACTATGGAGGCCGTTGGACGCACCGCGTTCAATGTGGTCGAAGAGGTCCGCAGGCAGTTCAGGGAGATCCCGGGCCTCATGGAAGGCACGGCGCGCGCGGAGTATGCGAGGTGTGTCGACATAACCACGGCCGGGGCGCTTCGTGAGATGGTAGCGCCCGGCTTGCTGGCGGTGGGCATTCCGCTTGCCGTCGGGATAGTGCTGGGCGTTGAGACGTTGGGCGGCCTTCTCGCTGGGGCTCTCGCGACCGGGGTGCCGCTTGCCATCCAGCTTGCGAACGCGGGCGGCGCATGGGACAACGCGAAGAAGTACATCGAGGCCGGAAACCTGGGAGGCAAGGGCACACCCGTTCATGCGGCTGCAGTCATCGGAGACACCGTCGGCGACCCGTTCAAGGACACTGCGGCCCCGGCGATGAACATCCTCCTCAAACTGATGACGGTGGTATCCCTGGTGTTCGCGCCGCTCATCATCAAGCTGAACGCGCTCCTGATGGGCCTGTTTAGCTGATTCGGCCCGCATGCCCGGGCCGCGGTCACGGGGAACCCGAGGTAAGCATGAGCGGCTTCCCCCCGGAGGCGGGCGGGGACCCGCGGACAGGCCGCCGGCCGAGCACGGCAAGAGGGCTATACACGTATGTGGGGATGGTGTGCGAAGAAGTGCACGGGTTCCGTGCACTTCTTCAGCACCTTCATGGGATGAGCTCGACTCCACGTTTCCGTTCGCCGCGCCGGCGCGAAGACCGAAGATCGAAGACTGAAGACCGATGAGCTTGTGTCAAGGGTTGGAAAGGCATGAGACGACGACCCGGACGCGAGATCTCGGGATCACTGGACAAAGGAGAGAGAAGCGCACGATGATGGACCGACAGCAGGCGTTGGAACTCGTGAAGAAGAACGTCAGGGCGAGGAACCTCATCAAGCACATGCTCGCAACGGAGGCAGTCATGAAGGCTCTTGCGGCGCGCTTTGGCGAGGACGAGGAGAAGTGGGCGCTCGCAGGGCTCCTCCACGACATCGACTATGATGAGACGGCCCACGACCCCGACCGCCACAGCCTCGTGGGCGGCGAGATGCTAAGGGAACTGGGACTACCGGAGGACCTCGTGTATGCAGTCAAGGCTCACAACGAGGCGCATGGGCTTGTGCGGGAGACCCGTCTCGATAAGGCGCTTTACGCGGTTGACCCGCTCACCGGGCTCTTGGTAGCGGCGGCTTTGATCCATCCAGAGAAGAAGCTCTCTGCGATCGATGTCGGCTTCGTGATGAACAGGTTCAAGGAATCGTCGTTCGCGCGCGGCGCCAACAGGGATCAGATAAAGAGCTGCTCCGAACTTGGGCTGTCGCTCGAGGAGTTCATCGGCATCGGCCTCGGGGCCATGCAGGCGATCTCGCAGGAACTTGGCCTATAGAAGGACTGCACAGGCAGTCGATCACTTAAGTCCCGGGAGTGCCCTCTCGTGGTGTGCGAAGGCGACGGCCATGCTCGTGGTGGAGGCCCTGCGAGGGGCAGCGGATACGTGGGACTACCAGTATACCCTCGGTCAATAGCCGGCCGAGCCATCACAGCCCGCTCCCTGCCCTCCCGCGTCGCGGCTCGCGTCGCGGCGTCGCGGCGTCGCTTGAATGCGACGCGCCGCCATGGTATAATTGGCGTGCAGGTGAGGGGCTTTGTCAGAAGGACAGAAGATCGTAGCCACAAATCGCAAGGCGTATCACGACTATCATATACACGAGACGTACGAAGTTGGGATCGTCCTCACCGGCACCGAGATCCAGTCGGTAAGGCGCGGGATGGTGAGCCTCCGCGATAGCTTTGCGAGGGTGGAGGGCGGCGACGTACTGCTCTACAACATGAACATAAGCCCGTACGAGCACGGCAACAGGTTCAACCACGAGCCCCTCCGCACGCGCAGGCTGCTCCTGCACAAAGAGGAGATCCGCAGGCTCACAGGCAAGACCCAGGAGCGCGGCTTCACGCTCGTGCCGCTCAAGGTCTACCTGAAGAGGGGCCTCGCCAAAGTGGAGCTGGCACTGGCCAAGGGCAAGAAGCTCTATGACAAGCGTGAGGACATCACAAGGCGCGATCTCGCACGCGAGGCGGACCGTGCGATCAAGGAGAGAACGCGCTAGCCGCGCGAGGCGCGCCGGCCGACGGTTTCGCCTCGAAGTCGTGAAACGCGGGTTTTGAAGTTTGTGGGGGCGTTACGGTTTCGACGGGGAGCTGTGACGACAGGGGTAGCGAGCCGAGATCCCGCCGACCTCGTTAAACGGTGGAACGCACGATAAGTGCCAACAACGAATACGCTTACGCTGCGTAACTAACGCAGCCGTCCAACCCGGGCTTGGCCTGGGAGACCGGTGCGGGCGTCATCTAAACCAGGATGCTCTCGCCCCAATTCTCGGAGGGGCGGGCCAAGATCATCGAGATAGTCCCGTGGGGAGCCGGCGCGGGGGCGCCTCCGGGGCGAAACCAAACCCCACGCTACGCTCGTAGAAGCTCCTCGAGTTGCCTCTTCGGACGCGGGTTCGACTCCCGCCGCCTCCACCAGTCTTGTGCGGGCGGCGTCCAGTGTTGAAGACCACCTCTGCCCGATCACAGTAGGCAGTCAGCCCTTTGACGTACGTTTCCGCGAGATGGTTCCAGGTGAGATCGTCGGGCGGGAGCGGCGTAGTCCGGGCCGCCTTTCTGTAATCCCCAGACGTTCCTTCAGGGCGCTCTGCAGGATTTGAGAGAAGTTCATTCCCTTTTCGGTGGCTATTCTCTCCAGCCAAGCTGGCAGAGTGACGTTCTTCTTCGTGTAGCTGTTTTCTATGGCTTCACGATATACAGGCATGTAGACCTCAACCAAGATGGGCATCTGGTTCGATTCCAGTTTGAGCTTATCGACTGGTGTCGGTTCCGGGATCGGATCGCCGTCCTGCTCCATGCTGTAGAGATGAAGGGCCAGTGCCTCTTTGGAGTTGTGGAGGGCCTCTTCAGTTGTATGTGCGCAGGGCAGACACCCAGGCAAGTCGGGGAAGAAGACCGAGATGCCGTCGTCTGCATAGTCGAATATGGCGGGGTAAACATAGTGGTCCTTCGTCATCATGATTGACTTCTTATGCTCCTCAGGGTTTTCACGGGAATGTCCCTTACCGGGCGCGTCACAGTGACTTTGGCCGGGTTCGTCGGGTGCTTGAAGTGCCAGTGATCGCCGACGCTGCTCACGTGATACCAGCCGTCTTCCTCGAGTAGCTTGATTACCTCCCTCGATGAATATGACTTCATCCGCGCTCCCCCTTGCAGTTGGATCATAATGCGTATTACGATGCGCGTCAAGGGGTTCACGTGCCCGACTGCTCATGTGCCCGACGAGGTCGAGAGAAAAAGTGTCATCGCCCGCGGGTTGGACATATGATATCGTGACTGCAGGCGGGCCTGCAGAATACGGTGTGCCGAGGACGGCAGCCCGAGGGGGTAGGTAGCATGGCGGAGATCACCAAGCCCAAGCCAGAATGGGGCGGCGGCGGTTTCGACTGGTGGTGGATCATAATCATCATTGGCATCTGCATAGTCCCGTTCTTCTTCCTGTTCTTCTTCTTCCCGTTTGGCAAGTAAGCCAGCCGATAGCTCAGGGATACAGCGCAGGAGGACATGGCTCACATCACCGGTGAGGGGCTGGTTGACCCAGCGAAGCAGCCGCGTATGCCCGGGGTACTGCGGAGTGCGAGGTTACGGCGGGAGCCCGACCACTAGAAGTCGGGCTCCTTTCGCAGACGCCACCGACCGTCACCTCGGCGTTTCGAGCGTGGCTGGTTGTACGACCGAGAGCTGCACGCCCTTTGGTGTGCCGTGCGCCCCGACGTACAGGTGGTGCTTCCTGGTGTCCATGAAGTATGCGCGCCGCCCCTCCAGCACCGCCGAGGCGCTCTCGGCCTCAGGCAGGGCCTCGCCGTCCACGAGGACCTTCACGGGCCGCGCCCGCCATCCCCACACCCTGACGACGCCTAGGGGAAGGGCGCACGGGTAGCCTTCGTCGCGGACGCGAACTGTCACGTTCAGCACGGCTGCCTCGTCTGCCGCCTGAGCCTCGCCTGCTGGCACCTGCCCCTCGCCTGCGGCGGCCTCCGCTTCGCCTGCGCCGCCGCTGCCCGCGCTACCTGCCGCGTGCGTCAGTTCGTAGGCGATATCCACGAACCCGAACGCGCCAGACTCATAGTCAGTAGTTGCTCCGTCATCCACGTATAGCTCGAACTTCCGCACCGGGACGGCAGGCGAGGGGTACACATCGACCATCTCCAGCGCCCGCGGGACCTCGCCGACGAATCGCATCTCCCTCCCGTAAGGGACGATGGCGCCCTCGCGGTAGAAGACGGGGATGCGCTCGAGGGGCGAGTCTGCGACGACGCAGCGCCCGCCGCGCACCTTCTCGCCTGTATGGAAGTCCACCCAGTCTCCTTCCGGCAGGTACACCTTGCGGCATGCGGCGCCCGGCTGGTATACGGGGGCAACCAGGATGTCCCTGCCCAGCATGAACTGGTCGAAGATGGCCGGGGCCGCCTCGTCGCCCGGGAACTCCAGCACCATGGCCCGCATCGCGGGGACGCCGCACACCGACGACTCGCGCATCAAGGTGTAGATGTAGGGAAGCAGCCTGTAGCGCAGCTTGATGTAATTCCGGCATATGGACACGTACGGCTCGCCCAGGGCGTACGGCTCCTGGGACCAGCTCCCGAGCGCGCTGTGGTTGCGGAAAAGAGGCGTGAACGCCCCGAGCTGAGTCCACCTGGTCACAAGCTCGGGGTTGCTGTCGCCGATGAACCCGCCGACGTCGGTGCCCACGAAGGACACGCCCGACATCCCCAGGTTGAGGCACATGGGAACCGCCATCATCAGGTGCTCCCACCAGCTCGAGTTGTCGCCCGTCCAGATGCAGGCGTGGCGCTGTATCCCGGCGTGCCCTGCCCTGCTGATGACGAACGGGCGCACGCCGGGCAGGAGATCGCGAAATGCCTGGTGCGTCGCTTCGCTCATGAGGCTGGCGTACGCATTGTGGACCACGGCGTGCGGCATCTCTTCGCCCGGCTCCCCGTGCAGCGCCCGTCCGGAGATGGTCTTCGTCGGGGTGTCGAAGCACGAGGGCTCGTTCATGTCGTTCCACACCCCGCGTACCCCTGCGTCGAAGAGCACTCTGTGCTGCGCTGCCCACCACGCCCGCGCCTTCTCGCGGGCGAAGTCGGGGAAGGAGACAGCGCCGGGCCACACGCTCGCAACGAACGTCTTCCCGCCCGGCAGGGTCACGAAACAGTCCTCGTCTATCCCGTCCCTGTACACCTCGTAGTCGGGGTCCACCTTCACGCCGGGATCGATGATGGTGACGACCTTGAACCCCATGTCGGCGAGCCTCTTCAGCAGGCCGGCCGGGTCCGGGAACTCGTCAGGGTCGAACGTGAACACGCGGAAGCCGCGCATGTAGTGGATATCCAGGTAGATGGCGTCGCACGGGACGTCGCGCTCCCTGAGCCTGCGCGCGATCTCCTCGACCTGCTCCTGCGGGTGGTAGCTGAACCGCGACTGGTGGTAGCCCAGCGCCCAGAGGGGCGGCAGGGTCATGCGCCCGGTGAGATCGGTGTACCGCCTCAGGATGGCCTTTGCATCAGGTCCAGCGAAGAGGTAGTAGTCGAACACCTTCTCGTCTGTGGCGAAAAGGTACTTATCAGGCGATGACTTGCCCATGTCGAAAAAGCACCTCGCCGCGCTGTCGAGAAGAATCCCGTAAGCATTGCCGCCCGAGACCCCCATGAAGAACGGAATCGACACGTACATCGAGTCGGTGGCGGGCGTGTGAGGATTCACGTCGGTGTTCCACAGGGTCATCGCCGAACCGCGCTTGTCGAGGTACCCGGTGCGCTCGCCGAACCCGTAGAAGTGTTCGGTCGGGCCCAGGGCCTTGGTGCACCCCGCCCCGGGGCCTCGCCAGCCCATCCCGAACGCGGGGCTCTCCAGGCAGATGGGCGTGGCGTCCGGCCGGAAGAAGTCGATCCGGAGAGGTGCCTTCGTCACTCTCACAACGACCGCGCCTGTTGTCAGGGTGACCTCGTCCGGGCGGTCTTCGATGCTCACCGGCGCCTCGGGCCAGTCGTGCTTCGTCACGGCGAACGACTTGCGCGCGTGGCCGGCCCCGTTGCCACACCGCACGTCCCGGCGCGCCGCCGGGGTCATGCGGACGCGCACGAGGTCATCAGCGATAATTCGCACCTCGACGGTGGCGTCGCCTAGCTCGAGGACGACCCCGCCGGTATCTCGCCGGCATGCTTTCGCTGCCCCTACCGGTTTGAGATGCTCTGCCAAGTTCATCCAACCCCCTCATCCAGATTGGCCGCGGTCGAACGAAGGCTCGGGGCACGATAGACGCAAGGCCTCAGCGTGGCCCCCCCCCGGGCTCGAGCGCCTGAGCAACAGTCGCATGATTCTCCATGATCCGGGGGATTCCTGCTGTGGCCTGCGACTTTCGTGCGGCCGGTTCCGGCGGCCCCGGGGCCCCTCGGCCTCTGGGTCTCTGGGTCTTCATTTTTCGCACCGGTACGGGATTCAGACCCTGCGCAGCGTCGAGAACTCCCAGTTCGTGGTCGATGTCATACAGGGCGGGGCCGGGACGTCCATGAACATGAACGTCAACGAGGTGCTGATGCTGGCACCGGGGCAGGGCCCGGTCGCGTATCGGGGGCAGGCCTTTTACCAGCCTTCCGCTGGCTTTCGATCTCGTCGAGCACCTCGGGCACGGTCAGAAACCGGTATCCCTGGTCCTTGAGGGTCCTGATTATCTCGGGCAGCGCTTCGAGGGTCCCGGTAAGATCTTCGCCGGGCCCGCCAGATGAGTGGTGCAGCACTATCACACCGCTCTTGAGAGCAGGCACGACGTTCTTGATGATCTCTCCCTTCTTGAGCCCCCACCAGTCCAGCGAGTCAATGGTCCACAGGACCACCTTGAAACCCTCACGGCCGACCGCCTCCACCGCAGGCGGGTCGAGCGCGCCGTACGGCGGTCGCACGACCGCGGGCGCCTGGCCCACAAGCCGTGTGAAGACGGCCTCCGCTTTTCGGAGATCCAACAGGACCTGCCACGGCGCCATACGCGAGAGGTTGGAGTGGAAGTACGTGTGGTTCCCGATGGCGTGCCCTTCGTTGACGATGCGTGCAACCACCTCCGGATGCTTCTCCGCGGCCTGTCCGATAAGGAAGAAAGTGGCCCGCACCTTGTGCGCGGCCAGGATATCGAGGATCTTCGGGGTATAGGTTTCATCCGGCCCGTCATCGAATGTGATGGCGACAGACGGCGCGGAGGGGGTCCACTGCCTCACGACGATGTGGGGGAACAGCTTCACGAGGTCCTGCGGCTCCGGGGTCCTGTTCTGTTTCTCGGGGCCGTCGGTGTAGCGCGGCAAGGCCGCCTCCCCGAGGAGCCTCGATTGAAGTATGGTGTCCATGACCTGGGGCCTCACAACGACGGTCGCGACGGCGATGAGCATTCCGATGATGACATAGCCGAGGCTTCTGAAGTATCCAGGGCTTTTCAGGATCGCCACCCCCTCCAGCATGCTGACGTGAATATTATCCCCCGGGTGAAGGCCGACGAATAAGCAGCCTCTGTTCAGTTTTTGTTCAGAGGCCCGATCTGCTGTCGTGGCCGTGGTGCTTGCCGCGTGCGCGTCCTCCGAAGCTTGGCCGCAGGGCCCGCGTGGAGTTGAGGACCGCGAGGAGCGCCACGCCCACGTCGGCGAACACGGCTTCCCACATCGTGGCGACGCCGACGGCTCCCAACAGGATGAAAGCCCCCTTCACACCCAGGGCGAGGGCGATGTTCTGAACGACCACGGCGCGGGTGCCGCGTGCAACGCGCACCGCCGTGACGAGCCTGGACGGCATGTCGTCCATGAGCACGACGTCAGCGGCCTCGATGGCGGCGTCCCTGCCGAGGCCCCCCATGGCGATTCCGACGTCAGCGCGGGCGATCACGGGCGCATCGTTGATCCCGTCACCCACGAACGCTAGCTTCCGCCTGTCGCGCCTGGTCACGGCGCATGAGATCTCCTCGAGCTTCGCCACCTTTTCCTCCGGGAGAAGCTCGGCGAAGTAGGCGTCCATGCCGGTGCGCCCCGCGACGGCCTTCGCAGCGGCCTCGTCATCCCCGGTGAGCATGATCATCCTTCTCACGCCGAGTCGCCTGAGGCCGGCCACGGCCTCGGCGGCGTCGGGCCTGACCTCGTCGGAGATGACGATGTACCCGGCGAACACCCTGTTCACCGCCACGTAGACGACGGTCCCCTCGAGGTCACACGAGTCGTGGTCGATGTTCTCCCAGTGCATGAGCCGGTCGTTACCGGCCACGATCTCCCTGCCGTGCACGAATGCCTTCACGCCGTGCCCGGAGACTTCCTGGTAGTCCCGTATGAGGCCTGGCCGCACGGGCCTCGCGTATGCCTCCAGGATGGACCTGGCGATGGGGTGGGCCGAGTTCGTCTCGGCGAGGGCGGCGAGCTCGATCAGCTCATCCCTGGAGAAGCCGTTGCGGACGGAGGTCTCCGTGACCCTGAACACGCCCCTCGTGAGGGTGCCCGTCTTGTCGAATACGACGGTGTGGAGCGACGTGAGGGCGTCGAGGAAGTTCGCCCCCTTTACCAGGATGCCGTGCCTCGAGGCCCCGCCTATGCCGCCGAAGTAGCCCAGGGGGATGGAGATGACGAGGGCGCACGGGCACGAGATGACCAGCAGCACCAGGGCGCGGTATATCCACGAGGCGAACGTGGCGCCGGGGACGACAAGCGGCGGCACGAGCGCGATGGCGAGCGCGGCCAGCGTGACAGCGGGGGTGTAGTAGCGCGCGAACCTCGTTATGAACTGCTCCGTCGGGGCCTTGCGCGCCGCGGCGTTCTCAACGAGGTTGAGGATCCTGGACACCGACGACTCGGCAGCCCTCCGATCGACACGCACGTCGAGCGTGCCTTGCTGGTTCACCATGCCGGCCAGCACCTTTTCGCCAGGTCTGACCCTGCGGGGAGTGGGTTCTCCTGTCAGCACCGATGTGTCCACGAACGAGGACCCCTCGACAACCTCGCCGTCAAGGGGAATGCGCTCCCCCGGCCTCACGAGCACGATCCGGCCGACCTCCACGTCCTCGGGTCGGACGGTCTCGACCGTCTCGTCAGTCCTGAGGTTGGCGACATCAGGGCGGATGTCGAGAAGCGCCCCGATGGCCCGGCGGGACCGGCCGACCGCGGCGTCCTGGAAGAGCTCGCCCATAGCATAGAAGAGCATGACGGCCACGGCCTCGGGCAACTGGTGAATGAGGATCGCCCCGAGGGTGGCCACGGTCATCAGGAAGGTCTCGTCGAACACCTCTCCACGCACCAGGTTCCGGACGGCGGCGCGCACCACCTTGCCGCCGACGAGCAGGTACGCCGAGACAAAGATGGGGTACTCGATGAGGCGGTACAGGGTGTGGTGGATGACCTGCCCGGCGACGAGGCCGACGATGAAAAGCGTTCCCGCTGCCACGATCATCGCGAGTTGCCTTCTGAACGCACCCCTGCCTTCGCCGTGCTTCAGTTCTCCGGCCCCGCGCTCGCGCTCGCGCTCGCGCTCGTGCAGGTGCGCGTCGTGGCGGGAGTCGTGCTCCTTCTCGGTCGACATAGCCCGGCACGCGCGGCATGACTCATCCTGTACGTTCATCCCGGGGAGTCTCCTTTCCAGTCCACCTCGTGGGTTCGCTCCGGTGGCCTACCTATCGGTCCTCCGCGAAATGCTCCTGCGCCTGCCGGATCATGTTCACGATGTGCGCGTCGTCCAGGGAGTAGCATACAGTTCTGCCTTCCCGGCGATACTTGACGAGGCGCAGGGCCCGCAGGAGCCTCAGGTGATGCGATACCGCGGGCACGCTGATATCGAGGAGCTGGGCGAGGTCACAAACGCAAAGCTCCTGGAGGGACAGAAGGTACAGGATCTTGGTGCGCGTTTCGTCGCCGAGCGCCTTGAATATCTCCGAGAGCCCGGCCACCTCGATAATCCTGTCTCTGAGCCTCGCCGTCTTGTCGCCCGATGGTGTGAACACGTCGCATACGTCGTTCGCCGGCATGTCCTTGTGCCTCCCCGTCATCACGAGGCCCGCGCCGCGGCCCCCCGCCAAGATAATCAGTATTGCTCAATTAAGCAATTGCTTAATGATAGTATAGCGCTGTGGTCCAGTTGTCGTCAACAACGGGTCCTTCAGGAAAATCGCCCCGGCGGGATCTTGGCAGAATAAGGTATGCGAGATATAATGTTTAGTGGCACGTAAGGTCCGTGGCACGAAATATGCCAGCATCGCCTGATAGAGGAGAGGAGGCGGGATGCGTGGGTCTTCCTGACGGCCATGACAATGCATGTGACAGGCGCGTCCAGGCCTCGCACGCGGACGATGTAGAGATGCTCCTCGCGCGCATCGAGCATCTCATGCGGACCCAGGGCAGGGCCGAGCTTGCAGACCTCGGTGTCACGAGGGACCAGTTTCACGCCCTCCTGGCCCTGTGCGGATCCGAGTTGACCATGGGCGAGATCAGTGAGCGACTGGGCGTCACCTGTAGCACCATCACCGACCTCGTTGACCGGATGGAGCGGGCGGGCCTCGCGGAGCGCGTCCGCGACGCTGCCGACCGCAGGGTGGTGCGAGTGAGGATCACCGATGGCGGGAAAGCGGTGCTGGGCAGGGTGCGTGACAGGCGGCGAAAACACCTCGGGCGGGTGCTGGCCGCTATGACCCAGGCGGAGCAATCGGCTCTCCGTGACCTGCTTGCCAGGGTATACTCGCTTCTATCATCCCAGCCCGGACCATGATCTATCCCCACGCGAGGTACGCGGCCTCCAGATGAACCCCTTCGGCCGATGCCGTACACATGCTGCCAGCGCGCACGGCCGCCGGATGGCCCGGGCAGGCAGCAGGCAGGCGGGCAATGATGTCGGATGTGATGAAGGTGAATGAAACGCCATGAGCGATGTGGAAGATGTTGAACTACGAGTGATGCCTGCGTTTCAGCTCGACTCCGCCCCGGCGGTGAGACGGCGCGTACTCGACCTCGCCGGGCCTGCTCTCGTGGAGATGCTCCTCGTCACCCTTGTGAGCATGGCAGACATGATAATGGTGGGGCGCATAGGGCCTGCGGCCATCGCCGCAGTGGGGCTCACGAACCAGCCCGTGTTCTTCGCAACAGCCGTCTTCATGGCCCTCAACGTCGGGACCACCGCCGTGATCGCCCGGGCCATCGGAGCCAGCGAGGAGGCGACGGCAAACAACGCTCTCAGGCAGAGCTTCATGCTCACCACGATTATGGGCATCGGCGTGAGCGTGCTGGGGCTCGTATTCGCCCGGGGGGTGCTGGTCCTCATGGGTGCCGAGCAGGACGTCATCCCCATGGGGGTTGCCTACATGAAGATAGTCTCAGCAGGCGCCATTTTCATGCTTCTCACGATGAGCGTCGCGGCGGCGCTTCGCGGGGCCGGAGATACGAGGACCCCCATGAAAGTCAACACGTTCTGTAACATCCTCAACGTTTTCGGAAACTACGTGCTCATCTACGGAAAGCTCGGATTTCCGAGGATGGGCGTAGCGGGGGCGGCGCTCTCGACCAGCATATCGAGGGCGATCGCGTTCATCCTGATCATGCGGGTGGTGACGGGCGGCAGGTTCGCGTTGCACCTCTCAGGGCCACTCAGGCTCGATTTCCCGCTCATAAAGCGCATCGTCAACGTGGGCATTCCCGCGGCCATCGAGCAACTTGTCCTGCGCGGCGGACAACTCGCCTACCTCAGGATTGTGGCGGGGTTCGGGACCGCTGTCGTTGCAGCCCACCAGATCGCCATGAACATCGTGTCGCTGTCGTTCATGCCCGGCATGGCGTTCGCCGTGGCGGCGACGACCCTCGTGGGCCAGGGGCTCGGCGCGTGCCGGCCCGATCTCGCGGAGAAGGGAGCGCTCGAGACCCGGCGTATAGGCATGATGATCTCCGGGTTCATGGCGCTTGTGTTCATCCTCTTCGGCAGGTACATCGCAATACTCTACTCGAACGACCCGACGGTTGTCGCCAAGACGGCGCTTGTGTTGCGGATAATCGGGCTTGTCCAGCCGGCGCAGTCCACCCAGTTCATCCTGGCCGGGGGCCTTCGGGGCGCGGGCGACACGAAGTGGCCGCTTTACTCCACGGCCATAGGCATCTGGGGCTTCAGGGTGGTGCTCGGGTACATCCTCGCGGTGGTCCTTGACATGGAGCTGGTGGGCGCATGGCTGGCCATGGCGATTGACCAGCTCGTTCGATCCGCCATCATCCTGTTCCGGTTCCGCAGCGGCAGGTGGAAACTGGCGAAGGTCTAAAGGAGGCCACGAGAGCGCAAGGAGCGCCGCAGGCTCCCCGGGCACCGCGCCGGTTTCGGCGATGGGGATCCTCGCCTCGGCGGCGGCTCGGCGCATCCGGCGTATCCCTTCGACTTGACAAGGGCCGGGGGCGGGCGTAAGCTGAGGCGGGGAGGGAACTATAGCGGAGACTCCTAACGTAAGCTATTTCGAGGCGAAAGAAGGGAGATGATGAAGGTGGACGCGGACCCCGGGAGTAGTAGCGTCAATACAGCAGCGCATGCGGTGCCACGCGGTGCGCGGTGTCCGTCTTCGTCGTTTCCCGGAGCGGGGTAAGCCTGGCGGCGCGCTCGAGCGGCGCGCTGAAAGCGCGCGCGAGAAGCGCCCCTGACCCGGTCGGGAGGACGGGTCGGGGGCGTTCTGTCTCCATATTTCGTGCATGGCGCAACCCGTCCTCATCTCGCCCCTCCGTTCGGCAGGCCTACACCGTTGCACCGCAGCCTCGTGGCGACAGCGCCTCGGGCGGCACGATGCGTGCAACCATCAGGCAAGCCGAAAGGGAGGGGATGCCAGTGGCCATCGAGCTCACAAACAGGGTTGAAGAGCTTCTTACCGAAAAGAACTATATGAGCCTCAAGCGGACCCTCGAAAAGCACCACCCCTCCGAGATCGCCAGGGTCCTGGAGGAGCTTTCGCCGGAGTCCACCGGGTTCGTCTTCAGGCTCCTTCCGAAGGACCTTGCGGTCGACGTCTTCGATTTCATGGACGTCGACAGGAAGCAGGTGCTCCTGCGTTCCCTCGGCGGCGACATGGTCGCGACGCTCCTCAATGAGATGAGCCCTGACGACCGCACCGAGCTACTCGAGGAGTTGCCGGCCAAGATAGTGAAGAAGTATCTCTCGCTCCTATCTGAGAAGGAGCGCCACGTGGCCAACATGCTCCTCGGCTACAGGGAGGAGTCGGCCGGGCGGCTCATGACCACCGACTTCGTTGACCTCAAGGAGGACCAGACGGTTGACGAGGCCCTCGCCCATGTGCGGAAGACCGCCCCCGACAAGGAAACCATATACCACCTCTATGTGATATCCCGCGACAGGCGGCTGGTGGGCGGCCTCTCCTTGAAGGAGCTTATGCTTGCGCCCGGCGACAGGCTCATCCGCGACATGATGCACGCGGACATCGTGAGGGTTGCCACCGACACCGACCAGGAGGAGGTCGCGCGCATTTTCCAGGAGTACGGGTTCATCGCCGTCCCTGTGGTGGACAGGGAGGGGCGCCTGGTCGGGATCATCACCCACGACGACGTCCTCGACGTGGTGCGGGAGGAGGACACCGAGGACATCCACATAATGGGTGGCCTCGCTGCTCCTGAAGAGGAGTACTTCAGAATGACCCTCGGCCAGAGTGTGAGAAAGAGGGTGGGCTGGCTCGGCCTTCTCATTCTGCTCGAGAGCTTCTCGAGCAACATTCTCAAGGTGTACTCGGCCTCTCTCGAGGCCGTGGTTGCGCTTGCGTTCTTCATACCCATGCTCATTGATACCGGCGGCAACACGGGCACCCAGTCTGCCACGCTGGTGATACGCGGCATTGCAACGGGCGAGATAGAAGTCCGCCAGGGGATCAAGGTCCTCCTGAGGGAATGCGCAACCGGCCTTGTGCTGGGCCTCCTGCTTGGGGCGTTCGCTTGCGTGAGAGCATACATCACCCAAAGGGACGTGCGAATCGGGCTGGTCGTGGGGATGTCCCTGCTTGTGGTGATCATCATTTCGAACGTCGCTGGAGCGCTCCTGCCCCTCGCGGCGAAGCGGCTCCGCGTCGATCCCGCCGTGATGGCGGGGCCGTTCATCACGACCATAGTCGATGTGGTGGGCCTCATCGTGTACTTCGAGGTCGCCCGCCTCGTGATCGGCATGAGCGGCTGAACTTGAGTGCAAAAAGCACTATAGGGCACTTCGGGTCTGGTCGGGGTGGCCGGTGCGTGCGCGACGAGGTCTCTGTGATCCGGTATTGGAGTGTAAGGCTGGCAACCCCGGGTAGGCCATCATCTGGCAAACCAGCAGCGGCTTCTGGCACCCGGTCTGGCAGCCCGTGGGGGCTAAGTGAGGGTGCGTTAGTTCTCGCCCCTCTTCCAGTAGTTGCCGGGTTGCCGGTGTTGCACTCGGGGACGGCGCCC
>DKEX01000088.1:16571-19277 GCA_002452295.1 Firmicutes bacterium UBA6811
AGCATTTTTGCACCCTCACTTAGGCCGTGCGGTCCTCCCGGGCGAGCTTCTGCATCAGAGCTGTGAGCCTCGCGATATCTTCGCGCGATACCGGTGAGGCGCCGGGGCCGACCAGGGTCTCTCTCTGCTCCAGCGCCTTCCGGAGCGCGGCGTAGGCGCGGTCAAGCTCCTCGCGGGTGGCCCTGAGCGAAGTCACCTGCTCCCGCCCTGCGCCCTCGCCCGGCCACGCCGTCGCCTCGACCGTGGTCTTGCCGGTGGCAAGGTCCACGCTGTTCCCCCTCTGCGGCACCCCCACCCAGACGTCCAGGGCTTGCTTCAGGGTGGCCGCGAACTCCTCCGACGACTCCTCCTCCCCGTGCACCACGAAGATCCTCCTGGGCCTGGTACGGAGGCTTTTTACCCAGTAGAGCAGCGCGTCGCGGTCGGCGTGCGCCGAGTAGCCGTCGATGGACTCCACGGTCGCTCTCACGGCCACCTCCTCGTTGAATATCCTCACCTTCGTCGCGCCCTCCTGGATGCGGCGGCCGAGGGTGCCTCTGGCCTGGAACCCGACGAAAAGCACGGTGCACTCGGGCCTCCAGAGGTTGTGTTTCAGGTGGTGCTTGATCCGCCCGAAGTTGCACATCCCGCTGGCCGAGATGATCACCGTCCCGCTCGCCACCTCGTTCAGGGCGCGGGACTCCTCGACGGTGCGCACGTACTGAAGGCCGGGAAAGTCGAACGGGTCGCCGCCGGCCTCGATGAGGGCCGTCGTCTCGATATCGAACTCGTCTCTGTACTTCTCGAACACCTCGGTCGCCGACACCGCCATGGGGCTATCGATGAACACCTTGACCGGCGGGATCTCGCGCCTGTGGGCGAGCGTGGCGATGTCGTAGACCACGTCTTGGGTCCTTGCCACGGCGAACGCCGGTATGACGACGTTTCCGCGCCTCTCCCACGTCTTGCGGATGACCTCCTTGAGCTTTCCCATGCTGTCCATGCGGTCCTCGTGGACGCGGTTGCCGTAGGTGGACTCCACCACGAGGAAGTCGGCGTCCTGCACGAACTCCGGGTCCCTGATTATCGGCTGGTTCACGTTGCCGAGGTCGCCCGAGAAGACGATCTTCTGCCCGCCTGAGGCGGGGCCGAGGTAGANNTCGGTAGACCTCGATTATGGCCGAGCCAAGGATGTGCCCGGCGCGTCGAAACCGCACCTGCACGTCGGGCCTCAGGCTCACCATCTGGCCGAAAGGCACCGCCTCGAAGCATGAGAGGCTCCGCTCTGCGTCGTCCGCCGTGTAGAGCGGCTCGAACGGCTTGTCGCCCATCCGCCGCGCCTTGCGCTGCTGCCAGCCGGCCTCGAGCTCCTGGATGTGGGCGCTATCGAGAAGCATTATCTTACAGAGGTCGGCAGTGGCCGCTGTGGTGTAAACCTTGCCCCGGAACCCCTCGCGGACCAGACGGGGGATGAGGCCACTGTGGTCGATGTGCGCATGGGTCAGCAGCACGAAATCGAGGCCGGACGGGTCGAACGGAAAGGGGGCGCGGTTGAGTTTCTCGAGGTCATCGTCCCCCTGGAACATCCCGCAGTCCACGATGAACCTGGCGGCGTCCAGCTCCACATAGTGGCACGACCCTGTGACGGTGCGCGTACCCCCCACAAACTCGAGTCTCATGGGATGACGTCTCTCCTCTCCGCGCGTCATCTGCTCTCGCAGCCGCGCATGGCGTTTGCCACTTGCACTCTCCATTCCATAGTCTACACTTTACACTTCCGGCGCCAAAATCCTGCCATCTCGGTCGCTGTGACGGATAGCGTCCGTAAAGAATACGCGCGTTTGGCGCAACATACCATTTGTCGGGGGAATCTTCTTCAGATCCGGGGGTGGCAAGATGCTGGTGGTGACCAGAAGGACCGTCATGCTTGTGGGCGCATGTGCTGCGTGTCTCACACTCGCCATCGGGTTTCTCGCCGGACGGGGCGTGGAGCGAAGCGCCGACCGGTACGTTCCGGTGACCGAGTCCATCCTGGTGCTACCGAGGACCAGCATGCCCCTGTTCTACGTCAAGACCGAGGAGCCCGCCGTGACGTTGACCTTCGATATCAGTTGGGGGCGCGAGACCGCCCCACGGGTGCTCGAGATCCTCCGCGAGAAGAACGTGAGGTCCACGTTCTTCCTCTCCGGCCCGTGGGCCAGGAGGCATCTCGAGATCGTGCAGGAGATCGTCAGGGCGGGCCACGAGGTGGGCAGCCACGGCGACGCCCACATCAACCTGAGCCGCTACGCCCGGGACGCAGTGGAGGAGAACATCAGGACCGCCCACGAGGACCTCCTGAGCGCCGCGGGCAGGGTCGCGCCGTTCTTCCGGCCGCCTAACGGCGACTACGACGACGTGGTCGTGGAGACCGCCAGGGCCTGCGGGTATGAGACGGTCATATGGGCGGTGGACTCCCTCGACTGGAAGAACCCGGGCGCGGACTACATGGTGGACCGCGTGTTGAGGCGAGCCTTCAAGGGCGCCATCATCCTCATGCACGCCAGCGACTCCAGCAAGCAGATCCATGAGGCCCTGCCCCGCGTGATCGACGGCCTCCGGGAGAAGGGCTACAGGCTCGTGCCCCTTTCACAGTTGCTGGAGCTCGGGGATCCCGGGCGGGATGATCCGAGGTAGCGAGGGTACCAAGGGTAGCGGGGGTAGCATGGTCAGCGAGGTCAGCGAGGT
>DKEX01000088.1:19301-37208 GCA_002452295.1 Firmicutes bacterium UBA6811
CGGGCCGTCTTGCAGGTCAGTGGGGCAGGGAGTACCTGCAGAGGATCCCTATGTTGGCGTAGCCTGTGCACTTTTCGCTACTGGGCAAGGTGCGCACGATACGGAAATCGAACCTCCGGAACCCCTTCGACGCGATGATGTTCTCTATCACCACATCCGCGACCTTCACCGGGCGCTGGCCGCCGATGAATATCACCTCCGCCGGGATGCCAGGGCCCATTCTGCCCGAGTTTATGTCCACCAGGACGTCATAGGAGATCTCGCACGGCCTGTAAACGAGATGGTACATGCTGCCGGCGCCGAGGGTCCGCAGGTTATCCACGGACCACTGGATCTTGACAACCATCTGGAGTACCCGTGAGCGCGGCGCCTCGAATTCCATGGAAAGCGCCTCCCGCCTGAGCCGGAGCCCCCGGGTTGTCCGGTAGCCGCCCACGCGGCGGCAAGGGGGCTTCCAGTATCACGATATGCCTCTCCTCCGCCCGGTGTGAGGACCGCACGTCGCATGAGGGCCAGGGCGACGGGCCCAATGCTATGGATCCCCGCTCCATCGCCCGGCTTGCGCCAGTCTCCAGGGTCGTGCTCCCTGCATAATCTATACGTCGGTCGCCACCAGCGGATACTATGTAAAAACTGCAACACGCGGCCGCGGGAGCAAGCTCGTTGCCCGGACCGCCCCCATGAAGGAATGCCGCAACGAGTGTCTAACTCATCACAGCGGGGGTGTGGACCGTGCCGGAGGTTTTCGTCAACGAGATCAACCTCTACTACGAGACTCACGGTCGTGGTTTTCCGCTCATGCTGGGGGCCTGGCAGAGGAAGGACGCTGCGAGAGGCGGGTCTAGCCAGGGCATCCGGGACGCGTACGAGGACGGGAACGAGGATGAGGATGAGGACGAGGACGAGGACGAGGACGGAGCGGCGGAAGTAAAGGACGGCCGCATCGTGGTTCGTGGTCCCAGAGGACGTGGCAAGCCCGCGATGATCGTCCCGGCTGATGGGGTTGTTATTCGGGTGAACGGCGAGGAGCTACTTGAGCCCCGCACTGTCACCGAGTGCGACGCGGTCGTGGTTGAGGCCGAGGCCAAGGAGGTTGCCCAGGCAAGGGTTGAAGTCGCGATTAGCCGCGACCGGCTGACAGCAGAGGTCAAAGTCCTACCGCGAAGAATCGCCCAGCCTTTCCTGCGTGATCAGGAGCCCCAGGCCACACTCCATCTTGCCGTGGACACGCGGGAGGTCGCCGAGAATGCCCTCACCGTGGAGGACGTGGAGACGGCGCTCGAGAAAGAGGGCGTGGTATTTGGGCTAGATCAACAGGCTCTCGAGGATGCCGCGCGGGCTGCGGACGGGCTCCCGCATGTGATTGCAAGGGGCACCCATCCGGTAGAAGGCCGGGACGGGTTCGTGGAGTGCCTGGTGGAGCTCGAGCCTGTTCCTGTGATCTGGGGAGACGAACTGGACCGGGTGGATTACTGGGAGCGCTACAGGTTCCCCTTCGTCCGCGCAGGCGACAGGGTGGCGGTGTTGCATCCGCCCGTTGCTGGCACGCCGGGCCGGGGGGTCACGGGCGAGCTTCTACCCCCCAGGGAGGTCAAGGAGGGCGTCCTCAAGGCAGGCGAGGGCGTGGCGCTGTCTCGCAACGGCCAAGAGGCGCTAGCCACCCGGGATGGGAAACCCGTGGTGTACGGGACCCACGAGAAGCACGTCGTGGTCACGCTGGTCATGGTACACCAGGGTAACGTGAGCCTGGCTTCCGGGCACTTGAGGTTCAACGGAGACGTGGTCGTGCGTGGGGACGTCCTGGAAGGCGCGCGCGTTGAAGCCAGGGGTAAGGTGACCGTGCTTGGCTACGCGGCGGGCTCGACGATCCAGGCGGGAGGGGCCGCGAAGGTTAAGGGGCCTGTGATCAACTGCCATATTCGAGCCGGCGGCACGCGAAGGCTGTGTGGCCGGCTTCGACCGGTCCTGGACACGATCGACCATATCCTGGCTTCGCTGGAACTCGCGATTCAGGCCACGATGCCATCGGGTCAGGGCGAAGCCCGCGTTGAAGCATTGAGGCGGCAGGCTGGGTTGCGCGAGTTTACTGGTCCGAGGCTCCGCGAGCTGGATAGGCTTACCGCATCGATAAGGGCGCTCACCCGGGAGGTAGAGGTCGAGTTGCCGCCGGAGGTCGCCGACGCAGCCGGTTCGCTTGCGAGGCTGGTGAAGTCCATGTTCGGGCCGGGTTTCCCCGAGGTTCCAACGCGAGACGCCGTAAACGAGTTGAAGGCCATGGCGAAGACCCTGGCTGAGTGGGCAGAGAGGGCACCGGGCGCTGAGGGTGTCATCGTCGTGAGTTACGCCCAGAACAGCGTGTTCGAGTCAGGCGGGGATATACTTGTCTCTGGGAAAGGCTGCTATAACTGCAATCTGAGCGCCGCAGAAGGCGTGCGCGTGAAGGGCAACGTTCGTGGGGGAGAGATATCTGCCGTACAGAGGGTCCACGTGGGAAGCGTGGGGACCCCCGGCCAGTGGCCCTGCTCCTCGGTTATCAGGGTGCCGGCCGGCGGGCAAATCCGGGCAGGCGTGGTTTACCCTGGTACCACCGTTCAGGTGGGCGGTGAGTCGTTCACGTTTGATGCCGCCCGCTTCGATGTCAGGATATACCTCGACGACAAGCGCGTTCTGGCGATCAGGTGAGGAGAGGAGGGAAGCCATGGCCCGCGAGTTTCCGGTGGTCCGGACGAAGTTTCTTCCACCTGTGCCCCGCAAGCAGTTGCTGAATCGTCCGAGGCTCGCCCAGGTCTTCGGAAGGATAACGCTCCATCCCGTCACCATACTCCAGGCTGGCCCGGGCTACGGCAAGAGCACGGGCCTGGCTGTGTACCTGAAGGACCATCACGTGCCCGCTTTCTGGTACACGGTCGGTGAGATGGACTCGGATCCCCATGCCTTTGTCCTGCACCTGGTCTGGGCCATACGCACCGTGTACCCTGCGGTCGGAGGCCGCGCCCTGGACCTGCTGGAGGCTGACCACGACCGGTCCGCGTGGCTTGCTGCCGTGGATTCGCTGTCCAACGACGTCCTCGACGAGGTCGGCGATGAGTCTGTCCTTGTCATAGACGATTACCATCTGGCTTCGAAAGCGTCCGGCGTGAACGAGATAGTGGAGCATCTCGTGTCGACAATGCCGCCGATTCTGCACGTGGTGCTTTCCACGAGGAAGAAACCCTCTTTTGAGTCCCTTGCCAGGTGGCGGGTGAAGGGCGAAGTGCTCGAGATCTCCGAGAGGGACCTGGCGTTTACGAGTGACGAGATTCGCGACCTCTTCCTGGGGCCGTACAACTACAGCCTCACGTCCGAGCAGGTGAGGGCACTGGCCGAGCACACCGAGGGGTGGATAATCGCCCTCGAGATGATCTGGCACGGGCTTCGGGAGGGGGCATCGCTGCGGGACCTCTGGACGAGACCCCCCGGCTCGCTGCAGGGTGTGTTCGAGTACCTGGCAGCGGAGGTCCTTCTCAAGCAGGAGGATCACATAAAAGAGTTCCTTTGCACGATATCACTCCTGGATGAGCTTGACCCGGAGGTATGCGATTATGTTTCGGAAAGAGCTGACAGCGAGGAGATCCTGAAGCGCCTGGAGGAGAGCGGTCTGTTCGTGTATTCAACCGGCGGCGGGACCTACAGGCTCCACTATCTTCTCAGGGAGTTCCTGCGCAGGCTTCACAGAAAGGACGCCACCCGCTGGGTCCTCGTTAACAGTAGGGCCGCGCAGTTCTACATCGGCAGCGGCCGCCATACGCTTGCCGTTGACCACCTCATCGCGGCCGGGGACTTCGACGGGGCGGCCCGGCTTCTTGTCGGGATCTCGCCTGATCTGGTGCAGTCCGGCAGGTTCGATGCCCTGGCCCGGTGGGTAAGCGAGTTGCCCGGCCCTGTGCTCGAGGCTTACCCGGATCTCCTGTTGCACCGGGCCGATGCCTGTCGGCTTACCAGCAAATACGAGGATGCGCTGGCATGGTACAACATGGCTGACGAGGTGTTCGCGAGGCGCTCTGACAGGGCCGGCAGGAGCAGGGCACTGAAGGGCAAGGCCATGGTGTACCTGGATACCGTTCAGCCCGCCAGATGTGATGCGCTCCTCAACGAGGCCTTCCGCCTGCTGCCGTCGGACGACCGGTGGGAGCGGGCGACCCTCCTGAGGATGATGGCGGAAAACAAGACCAACCAGGGGCAACTGCAGGCTGCGGTGAAGTTTGCGCGAGCCGCCGAGCGCCTCATTCACCACGCGATGGAGGATGAGCTCGACATAAGGGTCCAGCTCCGAACGGGCAGGCTCTCAGCCGCTCTGGCTTCCCTCAAGCGCAAGGCCGGTGAGGAGAGGGAAGGCTTCCGGCCTCCCCGGTCCCACCGGGAGACCCAGTTGCTGCTCTCGCTGGTCTACTCCCTGATCGGCGAGGGCGACCTTGCGACGAAATGCGCAGAGGCAGGTATACAGCTCGGGAAGGACCTGAGAGCCCCCTTCGTAGAGGCAGTTGGCTATATGAGGCTCGGCCACGCCCGGCAGGTGGCCCCCGTGGCGCACGGCCCTGACGTCGAGGCCTGCTACAGGATGGCGCTTGATATGGCGGACCAGATCAAGGTGACGCGCGGAAGAGCGGAGCCCCTCATGGGCCTTGCACTGCTCCACGCCTCATCCGGCGAAGTGGCGGCCGCCGAGCGTGCCGCCGCGGAGGCCCTGGAGATCTGCAGGAGCGCCGGGGACGAGTGGCTCGCGGGTTTTGTGGAGCTCGGCATGGGCGCGGGGCTTGCCTCGTCGCATAGCGACGACAGGGCGGCGCCGTGGCTTGAGGCGGCCAGGAAAACCTTTGCCCGGTGCGGCGACGCATACTGTGGCACCGTGTGTGACCTCTGGCTCATGGTGCTCGCGCACAGGAGACACGACGACTCCAGGCTTCGCGAGGGGCTCGAGGGGCTCATCCAGGCGATCCGCACGCACAGCTACGAGTTCTTGTTCACCCGGAGGACGCTTTTTGGTCCCAGGGACCTCAGTGCCCTGGCGCCGCTCCTGGTTGAGGCAAGGCGTCTTGGGCTGGATGAGGACCACGTGGCGTGGCTTCAGGCCGCGACCGGCCTTCTGCAAGTGGAGTTTCACCCGGGATACACCCTGCACGTCTGCACGCTTGGGCCCTTCAGGGTTTATCGCGATACCGAGGAAGTATCGTCCCGCGAGTGGCAGCGGGAGAAGGCGAAAAGCCTCTTCCAGCTTCTTCTCGTGCACAGGAAGGGCTTCCTTCACAAGGACCAGATCCTCGAGGCGCTCTGGCCGGGCCTCGACTCCGACGTCGCGTCCGCCCACTTCAAGGTCGTGCAGAACGCGATGCTAAATGTGGTCGAGCCCGGAAGGCCGGCCCGGCTGAGCCCGTTCTACGTGCGCCGTGAGGGGCCGCTCTACGGGCTCAATCCTGTCTCAGGTTACTGGGTGGACGCCGACGAGTTCGAGAGCCTCGTGGCCAAGGGTTCGAAGCTGGAAGCCGCCGACGTCCAGGGTGCGTGCGATGTTTTGCGCAGCGCTCTTCAGCTTTACCAGGGTGACTTCCTTCAGGACTGCCTGTACGAGGACTGGGCGAGCGTTGAGCGGGAAAGGCTCTTCGCTACTTACCTGCGGGCTGCCCAGAGGCTCGCCGAGCTCCTCCTCGGCCAGGGCGAGACCGACGAGTGCATCCACGTGTGCGAGCAGATCCTGGCCAGGGACCCGTGCTGGGAGGAAGCGTACAGGCTGCTCATGAGATGCTACCTCGCCAGGCGCAACCGCGCCATGGCCGTCCGCACCTACGAAAGGTGCGCCGCGGCCCTCCAAGGCGAGATGGGGGTCTATCCTGCGCCAGAGACCGCCAAGCTGCTGGAAAGAGCGAGGCTCCTAGCCGCCCTCTAAGTGTGGGTTCAGAGATCGCTGCCACTTTTCCAGAGGTTGCCGGTGTTGCACTCCGGGGACGGCGCGCTTGCGGCGCGCCTCGTTAGATTTGGCATTCAGGCTTGTCAAATCTTCAACGCCCCGTCGTGCAAGCACCGGCAACCCGGAAGCTTCTGCCAAACTGGCGCGGATTTGCAAACCCATACATAGGGTTTGTAACCCCGCTGTAACCTCTCTGTAACACTCCCCGATATGATCAAGATGGTTCTCATCAGGCCGGAGCGGATGACCCAAGTGCACACGGGAGCAGGAAGGGCCCGGCCGAGCCGATCCCGGGCGTCGCCGGCAGGACGTTGCCGGGGGGCCTGGCCTTCGGTCTTTCTCCCGCTCCGGCGACGCCATCAGGGGGAGGCGGCTGCTTGTGAGGCTGAAGGACAAGGTCGCTATCATCACGGGCTCGGGAAGGGGTCTCGGGAAGGAGGCGGCAGTTCTTTTCGCAAAGGAAGGCGCGGAAGTGGTGGTGTGCGACGTCAACGAGGAGTCGGCGAAGGCGACGGCGCGCGAGATCGAGGAGGCCGGCGGGGTCGCCATCACGGTCAAGGTCGACGTGACCTGTTCAGAGAGTGTGAAGTCCATGGTGGACGAGACCGTGAAAGCCTTCGGAAGGGTAGACGTGCTGGTCAACAACGCGGGCATCACGGCGGATGCGCTTCTCGTCAAGATGACAGACGAGCAGTGGGACAGGGTAATCAACGTGAACCTCAAGGGCGTATTCAACTGCACGCGGGCTGTCGCTCCCATCATGATAGAGCAGGGATACGGCAAGATCGTCAACACTTCATCGGTGGTCGGGGTCTACGGGAACATCGGCCAGACAAACTACATAGCATCCAAAGCAGCGATAATTGGAATGACCAGAGGCTGGGCAAAAGAGCTCGGGCGCAAGGGCATAAACGTGAACGCCGTTGCCCCGGGCTTTACCATGACGGACATGATGGCAACGGTACCCGAGAAGATCCTCACCGCTATCAGGGAGAAGACGCCCCTCGGTAGGCTGGGGGAGCCGAAGGATATCGGATATGCGTACCTCTATCTTGCGTCCGACGAGGCCAGTTTCGTAAACGGGGCTATCCTTCAGGTCGACGGGGGCCTCGTGCTGTAGAGCGACAGGGACACGAAAGACCTGCACCGTCCCAGACGAGCCCATGCCAGCGTATGCAGGAGGGATTGCGTTGAACCCAAGGGAGCTTTACCGCGAGAAACTCATCAGCATTGAAGAGGCAGTCGCGAAAGTCAAGTCGGGTCAATCGATCGTGGTGGCCATGTGCGCAGCCGAGCCTCCGGGCCTTCTCGAGGCCATCTCGTCGCGCAAGGATGAGCTTGAAAACGTGACGATCATGTCGTGCCTCCTCATGAGGGACTACGACTTCCTGAAACCCGAGATGAAGGGCCACTTCCTCAACGAGGCCTGGTATTACGGGCCACACTCCTACAGGGCGCATCCCGGCGGAACGGTGACGTTCATGCCGAACCACCTGCACGAGTGTGCTCTCAAAAAGCGGGAGATAGACCCTCCCGATATCTACTGGGGGACGGCCACGCCCATGGACAAGAACGGCTACATGTCCCTCTCCCTGAGCCTTACCTACGAGAAGCCTCTCATCAATGTCGCGAAGACGGTCGTGCTCGAGATCAACGAGAACCTCCCGCGCACCCTTGGCGATACACAGATGCACATCTCCCAGGTTGACTGCGTGGTCGAGAACACGGTGCCCCTGGTCGAGGTCGAGCCGATCGTCCCCACGGAGGTTGAGATGGAGATCGGGCGAAACGTTGCGAGCCTGATCGAGGATGGGAGCACCATCCAGCTTGGCATAGGGGGAATTCCCAATGCCATCGCGAAGTGCCTTGAGGATAAGCATGACCTCGGGGTGCATACGGAGATGCTCACCGACGGCATGGTGGACCTCTTCAACGCCGGCGTGATAACGGGGCTCAAGAAAACTCTCTGGCCGGAGAAGATGGTGGGCTGCTTCGCCATGGGGACGAAGAAGCTCTACGACTTCATCGACGACAACCTTGGCGTGGAGCTCCATGGGGGTTACGTCACGAACGACCCCTACGTGATCGCCAAGAACCACAAGATGGTCAGCATCAATACGACGATGCAGGTGGACCTTACGGGGCAGGCCAACTCCGAAACCATCGGCACAAAACAGTACAGCGGCACTGGCGGGGCCATGAATACCTGCATAGGGGCACAGATCTCGCCTGGAGGGAGGTCCATTCTTGCGTTGCGGTCAACGGCAAAGCACGGCACCATCTCCACGATCGTGCCGTGCTTCAAGGAGGGCCAGGCCGTTACCATCCACCGCGCTGACGTGGACTATGTGGTCACCGAATACGGGATCGCACGGCTCAAGGCCAGAAACATCAGGCAGAGAGTGGAGGCCCTTATAAGCATCGCCCACCCCGATTTCCGCGACTGGCTGAGGTCGGAGGCGAAGGCGCTGCAGTATATCTGACGCGAGCCCGGGCCGTGCGTCGCCGGAACCCGGCAAAGGGGCGGACGTCGTCTGGAGGTATGTATCATGAAGAGGTACGCCACTATCATCGGCACGGGGCAGTATCTCCCCGAGATCGAGGTCAGCAACGAAGCGATGGCGGAGCAGATCGAAAACGCCTCCCCGGGCCTGGGCCAAGTCATCGGCAAGTTCCAGAAAAGCACGTGCATAACCCGACGCTGGTACGCCCCGCGCGACTGGGCGACCTCGGACCTGGCGGTGCGTGCGGCGGAGGAGGCGCTGAAGGCTGCCGACATCGGGCCCGAGCAACTCGACATGATCCTCCTCGGCACTGACAGCCCCGACTACATCACGCCTGCCACGTCCGTTGTGGTCCAGCATAAGCTGGGGGCCGTGAACGCAGGCACGTTTGATATCGGCTGCGCGTGCGCGTCCTTCCCGACGGCCGTTGCCGCAGCGGCAGGGCTCCTCGAGGCCAACCCCTGGATGAACTACATCGTGGTAATAGGGGCCTACATGATGAGCAAACTTGCGGACCCCACCGACGTTACATCGTTCTTCTATGGAGACGGGGCCGGGGCGGCCGTGCTCGGCGTCGACTCGAAGCCCGGGTTCATAACCTCAGCCTATCTTGTTGCTGGCGGCTGCGGTCGCGGCAGTTGCGCTGGTGGGCGCCGTGGCGCTCGGGGCCCAGGCGCCGTCGTATACAAGGACGGTTCGTACATAGGCTGCGTTTCAAATGATCACGGCGACATTGTGATCGAGGTCGTCATCCAGTTTGGTGTGATCGTTGATGTCAACATGATCAGCCCTGATAAGCCTCAGACGTACAAGCACGAGGCCGCGAAGGCCCTGTTCCGTGAATATCCTCTTATGGTCATCAAGAACCAGAAGGCCGAGGTTGACGCGGTGAGCGGCGCCACCAGTTCGCGCACGAACTATACGAAGGCCACCCAGATGGCTCTCGATATCGCGAGCGGCGCATACAAGGGCAAGGTCTTCTACGGCCTGGCAAAGAACCCCGCCCAGGGGCACACCCTCGTTGCGGTGACCGTCGAAGGCAAGAAGGTGACGAAGGTCGAGTTCATCACCAACAAGGGCGACTGCGACACGCTCATGCCGGCCAAGGGCCCAGACTACAAGTCCAAGCCGGCGAAGGAGTTTCTCGACAAGTTCCCGGAGCTGGCCGTGAAGGCCCAGACGGACCTCAAAAAGATCGACGCCATAAGCGGCGCGACTCACAGCTACCACGAGTACCTCTATGCATACGAGAACGCTCTGAAGCAGGCAGGCCTGCTCTAAGTGAGGGTTCGTTAATTCCTCCCAGTTTGCCAGCATCTGCTGGGTTGCCGGTGTTGCACTCGGGGACGGCGCCCCAAGCGGGGCGCGCTTCGCCAAAATCCGGCCNNGGATTTTGACACCCCTCGTGCAATCACCGGCAACCCCTGCCAAAGTCGGGAGCATTTCTGCACCCTCACTTAGGCCTTCTTGCTTGGGGATACGCGCTGCGCGGGGCCGCGGCTGCTCCTCGCGGTGGGGGCCGCCGCCACTCGAGCCCTGGCTATGCCCGCCGTGGCAGGGCCGGGGCCGGGGAGGTCAGGGCCGCGGCAGCGCGTTTCGAGCCCCGGGGAAGGGAACCTCGCGGCTCGTCCTCGCCCGTCGATGTCCCAAAGTGCGTGTGGACGGGCCCGGCATGCCCGTGTTGTGAGGACGACGAGGGGAACACTAGAGGCCCGCCGCCTCCTTCAGGGGAGGACGCCGGGCCTCTTTCGTTGCCTGTTCCTGGTCCTGCTGCGTGCCACCATCCCGGCTCCGCTCGCGAAGCGAGCGAGTGCGCGGGCCGGTGGAGGGGGGCGCCGTGCGGGCCCGAGGCCTTTCCTCTGCCGCCGTGGCGTCCCATCCCCCAGCGCGCGCCCACGGTGTGCTATGCTGCTATGCCACGCTTTACCGTGCTACGGGATCGGGATGAGCAGCCGCTGGCCGACCCAGAGGGTGTTGGCGTCGGTGATGCCGTTCGCCTCCATGATGGCCTTGATAGAGGCGTCGTACCTGAGTGCGATCTGCCAGAGGGTGTCTCCGGGCTCGACGATGTGGACCGCTCTCCCGGCAGTGGTGCCCGACCCGGCGTTGTCACCGGAGCCTGAGCCAAAGCCCGGGCTCGTCCAGACGTCGCCTGAGCCCTGGATGATTATGACCTGGCCCACCCACAGCGCGTTCGCGTCGACGCTGGGGTTGAGCTGGATCAGCCTGTACAGGGTGACCCCCTTCTTCACTGAGATGGCCCACAGGGTGTCGCCAGGCTGCACGTAGTACACCTGCCCCGCCTTGCGAGGCGGGTTCTGGGGCCGCGGGGCCTGGTTCCACCATGCGGCGACGGCCTGCCCGTACGGTCCGCGGTACTCGAAGGCGATCCTGGCCTGCGCGGCGATGCGGTCAGCCTCACCCGGCGAGGTGATCTCCCGCACGGAGCTGATGGTCCAGATCGTGCGCGGGCCTGGTCCGAAAGGCTGGATGAGCTTGACCATGTACGCCCGCCCGGAGTGCTGCACGAGCACCTCTGAGACCCCGGTGCCGGGGTACCGCTGAAGATCAACCTTCGTTATCAGGGTGTACGTGTCCTGTGACGGGTCGAACCCCAGGTTTGCGCCCTCGAGCCGGGCGACCTGCACCGGGTCGAGCCTCCAGGTGTCCTGCCCCTGGTCTGCCGCGACCTGCGCATCGTACAGCGCCTGCCAGTCGAGGCTCACGGGGCCTGTGGTGACCTCCGCAGCCGCAGGGGCGCCCGTCCCACGGTAGTAGACCTGCCCGTTCTGCCCCGCACGGAACGACGGGTGAGCGAGGGACCTAAGTCCTTGCTCCTGCGATGCGGGCGACGCGGCCAGGGCCGCCGTCGACAGCGCGAGCGCCGCGGTGAGGGCCAGTGCTGGAATGAGTGAGTGTCGCACCATTCGATGCAAGAAGCATCTCTCCTTTCACAGTGGGTATCTCATGGGGAATGATGGGATCACGTGTGCCTCCACCCTCGCGGCTATGATACCTGGATGGTCCGGGCTTGTCATCCTTCAAATCCTGCCACACGAAGAGAGGCCTGGAACGGGAGGTGGTTTCAGGACGAGCCTCGCACGGGTGTCGGGAGGCCCACACCTGCACGCCCCGGCCGGTCGCGACCGGCGAAGCCGGGAGGCTTCTGGCCGGGCTGTGTTCATTGCGCCGCGGGTGTGCTATTATGATATGGCCGGAGAAAGAGATGGGGGAGGGAGGAGCATGCTGACACTGAAGGACATACAGGGGAACCCGGGCTTCCGCCTGCTCATAAGCAAGGCAAACGAATACCTGTCGCTGCTCGGATACACCGAGCACGGCCTCCGCCACGTGAGCTACGTATCATCGATGACGGCGTACATTCTCAGGAGCCTGGGCCACGACGAGAGAACCATTGAGCTCGGGGCCATCTCCGGGTACCTCCATGACATCGGGAACATGCACAATCGCAAGTATCACGGCCCGACCGGCGCGAACATCGTGTTCACGGAGCTTCGCATGCTGGGAATGCCCCTCGATGAGATCTGCACGATAACAACGGCCATTGCTAACCATGAGGAGGAGATAGGTATCCCGGTGAGCCCGGTCTCGGCGGCGCTCATCATCGCTGACAAGAGCGACGCTCATCGTACCCGCGTCCGGATGAGGCGGGAGCACGACATCCACGACAGGGTGAACCTTGCCATAACAGACTCATCGCTGACCGTGGATAGCAAGCGCAACACCGTTACGCTGGATATATCGTTCGACACCACTGAGTGCCAGATCATGGACTACTTCGAGATATACCTTACTCGCATGGAGATGTGCAAGCAGGCAGCCTCCCTCCTCGGGTGCAGGTTCAGGCTGCTCATAAACGGGCTGGAGCTTCTGGGGCAGGTGCGGGACGAAGAGCCGGCCCGGGTGGGCCTGAAGGACGTGTCTTCGCAGGCGGGCGCATGACGAACGGGCTAAGCTGGTCGTCAGAAATCCACGGCACTTTTGGAATACGAGCTTTGCTGGGGGTTGCCGGTGTTGCATTCATGGGACGGCGCCCTTGCGGGGCGCCTCGTTCCGATTTGGCGCCCGGGCTAGCCAAATTCCCAACGCCGCCTCATGCAAGCACCGGCAACCCCTTCCAAAGTGCGAGGTACTTCTGCGCTGTCGCTTAGCGGGTGCGATGTATGGCGCTCGCCAGGATGTCTCCAAGCATCTCCTTTCCCGGGCCGTCTGGAAGGGGCGCAAGGCAGCGCCTCGCCCGGGCGGCATGCCTCTCGGCCACATGCGACGCCCGGTCGAGGGATCCTGACTCCCGCACGATCTGTATGACCTGCTCCCGAACCTCTCGCCGGTCGCCGTCCGGCATGGCAAGGAGGCTTCTCAGTCTGTGCCCCCATCCGCTGCTCCCGAGCGCGTAGATCACGGGCAGCGTGTAGACCCTGCAGGCAGAATCGTGCCCGGCAGGCTTCCCGGTGGAGAGCTGTTCCTCCAGGTAAGACTCGACCTTCCTCAAGGCCTCGGCCCGCAGGGGATGAGACGACCACCCCGACGCCAGAGGCTTCTGCAACTCCCATCGTGCCTGGTTCATGGCGTCCTCACCGTGTGATGCGCCCCGCGCACGTCCTCAGGCCACCCGGCCGCGGCAGATGCTGTAATGTTCATCGGAAGGAACCTCAGGATGAGCCCTGCGGTGATACCAACCAAGTAACCTGTGGCCACCCCGGCCACCAGGAGCATAGGCAGGTAGCTATAGATGCCCATGGTGCCCACGACCGCCCCGGCAACGAGAAGCTGGCCGACGTTGTGGGATATCGCTCCCAGGATGCTCACCCCGACAAGTCCGAACACGCCCCCGAGGCGCCTGTATGCAAGGGACATCGCGGCGGTTGCAAGCACGCCCCCGACGATGCCGAACGCGAAGCTCGTGAGAGCTCCAGAGAGGAGAGCCCCGAGGAACGTCCGCACGGCCACTACGACGAGGGCATCATACGTGCCGGCCAGAACGATCACGAGGAGCGTGACTATGTTCGCGAGGCCCAGCTTTGCCCCGGGCACCATGAAAGGCACCGGTATGAAGCTCTCGGCTATATGGAGCACGAGAGCAAGCGCAACATAGATGGATATATGCGTCAGTCTCCGTGTTCTCGTCATCCTGTGAGGAACCCGCACCTGCCGCATGACACGCCCGTGCCCGTCACGTTCCGGCGTGTTGCCGGGCGCCTTCGCCGTCACGCCCGGGGTGCAGAAAACCGTCTTCCCCCTTTTCTTCATTTCGCGGATGATGCGCCTTCCTTATAGCGGGCCTTCCTTATAGCGGCCCTCTAATTGGCGACGCCATCGAGATCAGGACGCCCGCCGTCCTCTGACCCTCCCTGGATCTTCACGACGATCCTGTTGGGCAGGCACACGATGACCTCTCCAGGGTGCTCGATCCAGCCGGTCCTGACGCAGACCTTGTCAGGGCAATCAGATGTGCGCACCCTCGCACGGCCGTCCCCGGCGATCTCGACGACGGCGCCGTGGCCGCGACCTGCCGGCACGTCCACGGTGATAACGCCTTTCACCCGCGAGAACGGAATGGTGCGGAAATGCTGGTTATTGACGTCTATTACCACCTCGCGAGCGCCGGTATCCCCTTGCCGACTGCGGTCAAACCTCTGGCCTGCCATAATGGCGGCGGCAGCGGCGACGATGACGACCGCGAGAATGAGATCAGCCCTCTTGAACGTCCTCGGCACCATGGAACCTGACCGTCCACCCTTCGCTGACATCTATTACGGTCCGAAGACCGGGCGAGACCACTACCTTCCTGTCATCGGTGACGATGATTCCCTCGACACCTGGCAGGCGCGTGATAAGCTCCATCCCGTCCGACGGCCCCAGCAGGAACACGGTGGTGGAGAGGGCGTCGGCGCCCACCGCCCGGCGGGCGAGCACCGTGGCGCTGACGATGCCTTCATCGATCTCGACGCCACGATAGTCCACAAGGGACCGCGCCAGGCCGATCTCAGCGGGGTCGGGCACCTCGGCGTGGTCGGTGCCGATGCCCCATAGCCGGACCAGCGGGCCTATCGCCACGTCGAACCTGCCCCCGCTGAGGTCCCCGTATTCGCGGGCCTTCTTCACCACGTACAGTGTATCGCCGGTCACCCTGGTTGGCAAGCCTCCGGCCTCGCCGTTGACCCTTGCGACGTCGCTCGTGGCGACGCCCGCGCTCATCCGCGCCTGCACGGAGTGATGGAGTCCGTCGGGAGCCACTATTCCGTGGCCGACCTCATGGGGATCTCGCTCTGGAGCTACCCTGCTACCGCCATGAAGCACCTGGTGAACCTCCACTACCAGTGGGGCGTGGGTGGCTTGCGGGTGATACTCAAGTACCTCAGACATGAGATGATAAACGCGAGAGGGGTGCTTTCAGGTCTCATGAAACACGCAAACGTCGAGGTCAGGCTCTTCTGGCTCGTAATCCTGAGGGTATTCCTTGGCTACGAGTGGCTTGCGTCCGGCATCGGGAAGATCGGTGACGGTTTCCTCCTCTCCGGCGACAAGCTGGTATCGGGATCGTCCCTCATGCCCATGGGCCCGGGAACGCCGGAGTGGTACAGGTGGATCATGGAGACCTTCGTGTTCTCGCACGCGCTCTTCTTCCAGTGGGTTGTGACCCTCACCGAGCTGGCGATGGGCCTCGCCCTCATATTCGGGCTCTTCACGAGCCTGGCGGCGCCCGGGTCGATCTTCATGAACATCAACTTCGCGCTCGCCGGGGCGGGGCGCGCGTTCGGGCTCGATTACTGCGTAGTGCCCTTCCTCGGGGAGCTTGTGAAAGGGGCGCTTCCGAAGAGGTGGGCGGCATTCGGCCAGCGGGCGGCCTCGGCCGGCGGCACGAGGTAGCGCAGCGTCAAGCGCCGTGACCTCCCGGGTCGAGTTGCCCGGCCGGGGGGCCGGCCACGGCGGCACTGTCCGCGTACGCCTCGGCGTTCAGCCGTTAGGCGCCGGCAGCATCGGGCGCCTTTGACGAGGATGTTGATGACGGGGAGGACCAAGAAGACCCGTTGCCATCCTTCTTGGCCTTCTCCTTGTAGTCGGAACTGCGGTTGTCCGTGGTGTAGAAACCGGATCCCTTGAAGACGATGCCAACGTTTCTGCTGATGAGCCGCCTGACCGGGCCGCCGCAGGTGGGACAGCGGGAGAGGGGCTCATCCGACATGCGCTGGAGCTCCTCGAAACGGCCGCACTTCTCGCAGTAGTACTCGTAGGTAGGCATGTCGCGACAATCCCTCCTTCAAGAAAACTCGGCGCATTCCCGGGCGCCCCGCTCGGAGACGGAGCGCCGCTCGTCCCGCGCCAATTACGTACTATACACTGCTCTCTCTCCGCTGTCAATAACAACGCGGACCTCGTGGACCTCGGATCTCTGGACCCTCGCGGGCCTTGACCTCCGCTTCCGGATGGGCCAGGCTGTCTTATTCATACCTGAGCGAGATCGAGCGCGGCGCCAAGAGCCCGTCTCACGACACACTCACGAGACTGGCGGATGCGCTCGACCTGAACAGGTCGGAGCTTGTGGACATGTCCGACGACGATGGGGAGGAGAGCATCGACCTCGGCGAGAAGCTGCGGGTCGCACGCGAGGATCGCGGGATGACGTTTCGCGACGTGGCGTCCGGTGCGGAGATATCCAGCACGTACCTCAGCGAGATCGAGCGCGGCAACGCGCGGCCTGCCCTCGCGGTGCTGAAGAGACTCGCGCACGTGCTGCGCGTGCCCCTCTCCACATTCATGTCTCCAGGCGAGCGCAAGGGGTTCCTCGGCGAGAAGCTGAGGAGGCTGCGAGAGAAGCTCAACATGACGCAGGCCGAGGTGGCGGCGAAGGCCGGGGTCTCAGCCGCCCTCATCGGCCAGATCGAGCTCGGACGCGTTTCTCCGTCGCTCAAGACCATCAGCAAGGTGGCGTTGGCCCTCGGCGTCTCCCCGTGCTACCTGGTTCTGGATAGCGAGGGTATTGACGAGAGCGTCCCGACCATGAGCCGGGACCTCCGCGACCTTCTGCAGGATCCCAACGTCCAGATGCTGCTCAGCGCCGTGTGCACGCTGGACGAGAAGGAGATGCGGTTCATCTTCGAGATCATTGCCATCCTCAAGCGCTCAGGTCTCAGCCGGACATAGTGGCAGGCTCTCGCGTGCTCCGCGCTTTCAAGGAGCGCGCCGGAGACGCCGCCTGGTCTCGGAGCATCCCCGGCGCTTACCTCGCGACGGCCACAGGTAACTCAGATCGAGAAGGACATCTTGACTGCGCATGACCCGTCAATGACGACCTCCACCACCCAGACACCCGGAAGTAGGGCAGGTGCGGGTACGTTCCAGCCTGGAGAGACCTGGAGCGCCAGCCCCGGCGCGGAGATAAGCGACACGCTGCCCGGCGTGCCGGCGAAAGGCGGAAGGGCGTCTTCCCTGTACAACATCCCGTCCGGCCGGTACCACCTGGTGACCTGATAATGCAGGTTCACGTCGTTGATGTTCCACCTGACCCATGCCACGACCTGCGCATCAAGGGGGGTGTAACTCCACCCTGGCCCGATCGGTGTTCCCTGCATGTCGATGCCCCGGCAGAGCACGGCGTCAGCGACGAGGGGGCTATAGACACGGCGATAAGGGATGAGCCGGATGGGCGGGACGTCTTGTGGCCCCACGGTGATCGTGGTCAACACGGGATGGTGGTTCGGCGAGCCTACAATGACCTGATAGTCGCCTGGGGCTATGTTCATGGTCTGGAGAGTCGCGATGTCATAGGTGACACCCTGGTACGTGACAAGCGCGTCGTTTACGGTCTCGCCCGACCAGGAGTCCACGATGGGGTTGATGCAGCCGGCGACGCAGAGGGCAACGAGCACCAGAAACCCTGCGCCGAGGGAGCGGGACCAGTTCCTTCTCACGGCGGATCGCCTCCTCAAAAGAGTTATGATAGTTTTCAGACGTATGGCAATATCCAGTGCAGCCATATCATAGCACCCGGGAAAGCGGAAGGCAAGGAAGGGAAAACGAGGAAGAGGGTGTGGGTAAACGACAAGGGACCTGCCCTGCGGGTAGGCGGGGCGGTCCCGATCTTGTTCAGCGTCCCATACTATTTCAGCGTCTCATACTGTCCTGTGTTGCGGGCCCGGCCTACTCTCCCAGGTAGGCCTTTCGCACCGCCTCGTTCTCGAGAAGCTCCCGGCCCGGCCCCTCCATGGTGATGGAGCCGGTCTCCAGCACGTACGCGTAGTCCGCGAGCTTCAGGGCGGCCTTGGCGTTCTGCTCGATGAGGAGGATCGTGCACCCCTCCTCGTGGATCCTGGCAAGCGCCTTGAAGACCTCGTGCATCAGCACGGGTGCGAGTCCCAGCGATGGCTCATCGAGGCACAGGAGCCTCGGCCGCGACATGAGCGCGCGCCCCACCGCCAGCATCTGCTGCTCGCCGCCGGA
>DKEX01000002.1:0-7267 GCA_002452295.1 Firmicutes bacterium UBA6811
GGCGGCGGGGGTCGGCTTTACAACCCCCCTCCGGCGTGTTACAATACCATGGGCAGAAATGTTGGAATGACGCTGCCTCGGCGGTTGCTGCTTCGGCGCCTACCGAGGTATTGTTTTTGTGCGTTGCGTTTGCGTGCGATTGCGGTAAAATAGCCGTGCAGGAGTAGAATCTTTCCCGGCGCAGGCCCGCACCGCGCACCCCGGGCGGCCGGGCGTGCGCCGACGCAGGGCTGCTCCGAGCGGCGTTTAGACAGGGTTTTCGTGAGGATGAAAGCAGGAGGGGGGAGGCTGCCATCCGCCCGGGGGACCATGCCCCGGGGCGTCGCGGCGGCGAATATGGTGAAGGCTGCGGTGGAGAGAATAGAGGGGAGCTTTGCTCATCTGGCTATCGAGGTGGACGAGGCCCAGATCAGCCGGGCTCTCGACGAGAGCTATCACAGGCTCGCGCAACGTGTTACGGTGCCTGGCTTCCGAAAGGGTAGGGTCCCGCGGCAGATCCTCGAGATGAGGATCGGCAAGGGCGCGCTCTATGAGGACGCGCTGAAGCGCCTCGTTCCGCAGAGCTACGTCGAGGCGGTAAAGGAAACCGGCATCGATCCCATGGATGAGCCAGACTTCGATATAGAGCAGTTCGAGGATGGTAAGCCGCTCAGGTTCAAGGCGAAGGTACTGGTGAGGCCCGAGGTCAAGCTGCCTGACTATCGCGACATCAGGGTGGAGAAGAAGGTGCCCGAGGTCAGCGACGACGATGTGGACCATTACATCGGGGTCCTGCAGCAGAACAGGGGCACCGCCGTGCCTGCCGACCATGATGAGGTGCAAGCCGGAGACCTTGTCACGGTCGACCTCGAGATCGCCTCCGATGACACGCCTCTGGAGATCCGGGGCGACGGGAAGGGCATCGTCATCGAGGCTGCCGCGAAACAGGATCTCCCGGGTCTGGGCAAGGGCCTCATCGGGCTCAAGGCGGGAGACGAAAAGGTCATCGACACCACTGTGCCGGATACCTACCACGACAAGAGCCTCGCCGGAAAGCCCGCAAAGGCGCGCGTTGTGGTCAAGGAGATTCGCGAGAGAAAGCTCCCCGAGGTGAACGACGAGTTCGCGAAGGCGGTCGGCGGCTACGACAGCGTCGATGCGATGCGGCGGGACATCCGCGAGCGGCTGCAGAAATCGGCGGAAAGCCGGGCCGAGGCGGAATACGGGAAGGCTGTGGTGGACAGGATCACGCAGGAGGCCGAGGTGGACGTTCCGGAGGCCCTGGTGGAGCGGCAGGTCGATTTCCTGGCCCGCAACCTGTCGGAGAACCTTGCGCAACAGGGGATGACCCTCGAGGGATACCTCGAGGCCTGCGGCCTGGATCAGGAGGCGCTCAGAAAGAGCTTCCGCGGCGAGGCCCAGGCCGCTGTCAAGACCGACCTGGTGCTCGATGCCATAAGCAAGGCGGAAGGATTCGGCGCCACCGACGACGAAGTTAATGCCAGGCTCTCCAGGATCGCGTCGAGTCAGGGGAAACCTGCCGGTGAGATCCGGGAACTCCTGACAAGGACGGGGCGTATTGACAGTATAGAAGATGCAATCGTCAGGGAGAAGACCATAGATCACCTGGTTCGGCTCGCGTCAGGCGAGTGAAGTCCGGCGAGTGATGTCGGGCAAGTCAGCATATGATCCAAGGGAGGAGGGGTCGATTGTGAATCTGGTTCCGATCGTGGTGGAGCAGACGAACCGTGGGGAGCGGGCTTACGACATATATTCGAGGCTGCTCAAGGACAGGATCATCTTCATAGGCGGCGCGATAGACGATGACGTCGCGAACCTCGTCATCGCCCAGATGTTGTTCCTTCAAGGCGAGGACCCCGAGAAGGACATCAACCTGTATATCAACAGCCCGGGCGGCGTGGTAACGTCGGGGCTTGCCATATACGACACGATGCAGTACATCAAGCCCGACGTGGCCACCACCTGCATCGGCATGGCGGCCAGCATGGGCGCGCTTCTTCTCGCGGCAGGCGCGAAGGGCAAGAGATACGCTCTTCCCTTCTCGAGGGTCATGATCCACCAGCCGCTCGGCGGCGCCCAGGGCCAGGCGACCGACATCGAGATACAGGCGAGGGAGATCGTGAAGCTCCGCGAGGTGACGCAGGAGATCCTCGCAAAGCACACGGGTCAGCCAATGGAGAAGATCGCGGCGGACACCGACAGGAACTTCTTCATGTCGGCTGAAGATGCGAAAGCCTACGGGATCGTTGACGAGATCTTCCGGACCAAGAAGAAGTAGGGGGTGGTAGGGTGTTCAAATTCGGCGACGAAAAGGGCCAGCTCAAGTGCTCGTTCTGCGGCAAGGCCCAGGACCAGGTGAAGAAGCTCATCGCTGGGCCTGGCGTCTACATTTGCGACGAGTGCATCGAGCTCTGCAACGAGATCATCGAGGAAGAGCTGGGCGAGGAAGCAGATGTCGAATTGGGCAACATCCCGAAACCCAGGGAGATCAAGGAGATCCTGGATCAGTACGTCATCGGCCAGGAGGACGCCAAGAAGACCCTCGCCGTGGCAGTGTACAACCACTACAAGCGCATCGGCGCCAACGTGCGCGTGGACGACGTGGAGCTTCAGAAGAGCAACATCCTGCTCCTCGGCCCGACCGGGGTGGGCAAGACCCTGCTCGCGCAGACCCTTGCCAAGATCCTGAACGTGCCCTTCGCCATCTCCGACGCGACCTCGCTCACAGAGGCCGGGTATGTCGGTGAAGACGTGGAGAACATCCTGCTGCGGCTGATCCAGGCGGCGGACTACGATATCGAGAAGGCGGAGAAGGGCATCGTCTACATCGACGAGGTAGACAAGATCGCGAGGAAGTCCGAGAACCCGTCGATCACTCGTGACGTCTCCGGCGAGGGCGTGCAGCAGGCTCTTCTGAAGATCCTCGAGGGCACCGTTGCCAGCGTTCCTCCGCAGGGCGGGCGAAAGCACCCGCACCAGGAGTTCATACAGATAGACACGACGAACATCCTCTTCATCTGCGGGGGCGCTTTCGACGGGCTGGAGAAGATCATCCAGAACCGGGTGGGCAAGAAGGCCCTTGGCTTCGGGGCGGAGCTGCGGCCCAAGATCGACTCGAACATCGGGGACATCCTGAGGCAGGTCATGCCCGAGGATCTCCTCAAGTTCGGGCTCATCCCCGAGTTCATCGGGAGGCTGCCCGTGGTGGTTCCCCTCGACGCCCTGGATGAGCAGGCTCTCGTGAGGATACTCACCGAGCCCAGGAACGCCCTGTCCAAGCAGTACAAGCGTATGTTCGAGCTGGACGGCGTGGAGATCGAGATCACGGAGGATGCCCTCATTGCGGTAGCGAGGAAGGCCATAGCACGAAACACCGGCGCGAGGGGCCTGAGGTCGATCATGGAGAAGATGATGCTCGAGATCATGTACGAGATCCCGTCGCGCAGCGACGTGAAGAAGGTCGTGGTGACGAGGGAAGTCGTAGAGGGGCTTGCCAGGCCCACCATGATGCTGCAGGAGCGTAAGGGGGCAAAGAAAAGAGAGGAGACTGCGTAGCGAGGCGGGGCGGGGCGGAGAAGGGCCAGGTGCCCGCCGTCGCAGCATAGTCGTCATTTCGGCATCTCGACTGGGGGCCCGCATCGGGCCCCCTGCGCTGTACAGCCATAGATAACCCCCGGCATCATGGACATAATAGACCTCAGGAACACGCATCTCACCGGGCAGAGGCGACTTCACGATGGACTTCACAGGCGGCTTCTTCGGGATCATCAACCTGTTCTTCGGAATAGTCATAGGGCTGTACTTCTGGAACCTGCTCAGAACTCAGCAGGGGAACAGGGTCGCGGTTGACCGCGAGTCCCGCAAGGAGATGGAGAAACTCCAGAAGCTGCGCAGTATATCTCTGACCGAGCCTCTATCGGAGAAGACGCGGCCCACCTCGTTCAGGGAGATCGTCGGCCAGGAGGAGGGCCTGCGGGCCCTGCGGGCGGCGCTTTGCGGGCCGAACCCCCAGCACGTCATAATGTACGGCCCCCCGGGCGTGGGCAAGACCGCGGCCGCAAGGGTGGTGCTGGAGGAGGCCAAGACGAACCCCCGCTCGCCGTTCAAGCAGTGGGCCAGGTTCGTCGAGGTGGACGGCGCGACATCCAGGTTCGACGACCGCGGCATAGCGGATCCCCTGATAGGGTCCGTTCACGATCCCATCTACCAGGGTGCGGGCCCGCTCGGGATAGCGGGCATCCCGCAGCCCAAGCCGGGCGCCGTGACCAGGGCGCACGGTGGCATCCTCTTCATAGACGAGATCGGGGAGCTTCACCCGGTGCAGATAAACAAGCTCCTCAAGGTGCTCGAGGACAGGAAGGTGTTCCTCGAGAGCGCCTACTATAGCTCAGAGGACCCCAACATCCCCCAGCACATCCACGACATATTCCAGAACGGGCTGCCTGCCGACTTCCGGCTGGTCGGGGCCACCACGCGGTCCCCGGAGGGGATCCCGCCTGCCATCCGGTCCAGGTGCATCGAGGTCTTCTTCCGGGCGTTGACCCCGGAGGAGGTCGGCACAATCGCGGCGAATGCGGCACAGAAGGCGGGGTTTGTCCTGGAGGACGCCGCGCTTGACGTCATCAAGAGATACGCGGCCAACGGCCGCGATGCCGTAAACATCCTGCAGATAGCCGGCGGGGCTGCGCTTACCGCGGGCCGCCAGGTGGTGACCAGGGCGGACGTGGAATGGGTGGTGAGCTCCGGCCAGTATGCGCCCCGTCCATTTAAGAAGGTGCCCGACGTGCCGCAGGTGGGGTATGCGAACGGGCTCGCCGTGTACGGCCCCAACAGCGGGATGCTCGTGGAGATCGAGGCGGCGGCGGTGCCGGTGGAGGAGGGCGCCGGAAAGGTCATAACCACCGGGGTCATCGATGAGGAGGAGATGGGCGAGACAGGGAGGATAATGAGGCGCAAGAGCATGGCCAGGGGATCGGTGGAGAACGTCATCACGGTGCTCCGGAGATCTCTTTCGGTCAGGCCGGAGGACTATGACATCCACGTGAACTTCCCCGGTGGCATTCCACTGGACGGGCCTTCAGCCGGGGTGGCCATCGTCACCGCCATCTACTCCGCGATCACCCAGATCCCCGTCGACAACAAGCTCGCCATGACGGGCGAGATGTCCATACGCGGGCAGGTGAAGCCCGTTGGCGGAATCGTGGCGAAGGTGGAGGCCGCGGCGCTCGCCGGGGCAAGCAGGGTGATAGTCCCGCGCGAGAACTGGCAGGAGAGCTTCGGCGGGAGGAAGGACATCCTGGTCGTGCCCGTGGAGCGGATCGAGGAGGTGGTGCAGGCGGCCGTGATCGCCAGGGGCGCGCTGCCGGGATCTCTCGGTGCGTCGGCGCAGACACAGGTGGCGGCGAGCGCAGCCGCTCACGCGGTCATCGGCCAGCACCGTGTCGGCTGCCCACCGACCACCACCATTTGCTAAAGACTCCTCTTCACGACAGAAATTGACAGGCCCGGCGCGTTGACATAACATCGCCCCGTGTGATAGCCTTGCTTGAGAGGCGGGGCTTTCCTTGTCTTTCTGCCTTCGTCTTCTGCCTGCTACTACTGCCGCTGGTGCACGGCATCTGCACCGTCATCCGTCGTGTATCGTGAACCGGGAGGCTCTGGGGAGCGGCGCACGCGCGCCGCATGTGCCCTTTGAGTCAAGGGCAGGAATCGGACAGGCCGGGGCGAATACACTGATTAGTGACGGCAGCGCCGGGGACAGCGACGATGACGGCGACACCGACACCGACTCCGACAGTGACAGTGACAGGCGACGGTGACAGTGATGGGGGCAGTGACGGACGCCAGGTCTGGGCGCGCGGCCTGGTTTGTGGGATGGAGCGAGGAGCACTCCGCCGGAGTAGCCGAGGAGGTGTGGACGCAGCATGCCGAAGGAAGAAGCGAAAGCAGCAAGAGCAAGGGACATCATACCTCTCCTCCCGTTGCGTGGCGTGATCGTGTTCCCCTACATGACGGTTCCCCTCGACGTGGGCAGAGATAGATCCGTGGCCGCGCTCGAGGACGCAATGATGAATGACAGGCTCATACTGCTCGCCGCTCAGAAACAGGCCAGGGTGAACGAGCCGACGCCGAAGGAGATCTACGAGGTCGGCACCATCTCCGAGCTCAAGCAGCTTGCGAGGTACCCCGACGGCACCATCAGGGTGCTCGTCGAGGGCGTGGAGCGGGCCAGGGTCGCCGAGTACGTCCAGGCCGACCCGTTCTACAAGGTGCGCATCGAGGCCATGGACACCTCGGAGCGCATGACGAAAGAGACCGAGGCGCTCATGCGCAGCGTCCTTGGGTACTTTGAGTCGTACGTCAAGGTCGGGAAGAAGATCCCCGCCGAGATCCTTGCGTCCGTCCAGTCCATAGACGATCCGGGCAGGCTCGCCGACGACATCGCCGCCCACCTGCCGTTACGCACCGAGGATAAGCAGAAGGTGCTGGAGGCCGCATCGCCCAGGCACAGGCTGGAGAAGCTGTGCGCGATCCTCCTCAAGGAGATGGAGATCCTCGAGCTTGAAAAGAAGATCAACTCACGCGTGCGGAAGCAGATGGAGCGCACTCAAAAGGAATACTACCTGCGCGAGCAGATGAAGGCCATACAGAAGGAGTTGGGCGAGAGGGACGACAGGTCCCAGGAAGGCGAGGAGTACCGCGAGAAGATCGCCGAGGCCAGTCTCCCGAAAGAGGTCGAGGAGCGGGCCCTGCGCGAGGTCGAGCGACTCGAAAAGATGCCGCCCATGGCCGCCGAGGCGGTCGTGGTCAGGACATACCTCGACTGGGTTCTCGCCCTGCCGTGGTCCGTCAAGACAGAGGACCGGGTCGACATCGACGCCGCAGCAAAGGTCCTCAACGAGGACCACTACGGCCTTGAGAAGGTCAAGGATCGCATACTCGAGTTCCTCGCCGTGCGGCAACTCACGAGCAAGCTGAAAGGGCCTATCCTCTGCTTCGTAGGACCTCCTGGCGTGGGCAAGACCTCGCTGGGGAAGTCCATAGCACGGGCGCTCGACAGGAAGTTCGTCAGGTTCTCCCTGGGCGGCGTGAGAGACGACGCCGAGATCCGGGGCCACCGCCGCACGTACGTGGGCGCGCTTCCGGGCAAGATCATCCAGGCCATGCGGCAGGCAGGCTCGAAGAACCCGGTGATCCTCCTCGACGAGGTAGACAAGATGAGCTACGACTTCCGGGGCGACCCGTCGTCGGCTCTTCTGGAGGTGCT
>DKEX01000002.1:7278-36208 GCA_002452295.1 Firmicutes bacterium UBA6811
CGTCATGTTCATCACCACGGCGAACGTTCTGCACGCGATCCCGAGGCCGCTGGCGGACAGGATGGAGATCATAGTGATACCCGGCTATACGGAGGAGGAGAAGGTGCAGATAGGCCTCCACTTCCTCGTGCCGAAGCAGATAAGGGAGAACGGCCTGAAGAACAACAAGATACGCTTCACGGAGGACGCCATTAGGGTGATCATCCGCCAGTACACGCGCGAGGCGGGGGTCCGCACCCTCGAGCGGGAGATCTCCTCGATACTACGGAAGATCGCGAAGAAAGTGGTGAGCAAGGCAGCCGACGAAGGTGACGCTCCGGAGACCGTGGTGGACGGCGCCGGCATCGAGGAATACCTCGGAATACCGCAGTACCGTTACGGCGTGGCGGAGTCCGAGGACAGGGTGGGCGTCGCGACCGGGCTTGCCGTTACCGAGGCCGGTGGGGACATCCTGGCCATCGAGGTGTCGGTGATGAAAGGCACGGGAAAGCTCACGCTCACCGGGAAGCTGGGGGATGTCATGAAGGAGTCGGCGCAGGCGGGGTTCACGTATATACGGTCCCGCGCGGACGACCTCGGGATCGACCCCGGCTTCTACCAGGACCGCGACGTGCACATCCACGTGCCAGAGGGCGCCATACCCAAGGACGGGCCGTCGGCCGGCATCGCCATGGCCACCGCCCTCGCGTCGGCTCTCTCCGGGCGGCCGGTGAGGTGCGACGTCGCCATGACCGGCGAGATCACCCTGCGCGGTCGGGTCCTCCCGGTAGGCGGGGTCAAGGAAAAGATCCTCGCGGCGCACAGGGCTGGCGTCTTCACCGTGGTACTGCCAGGGGAGAACCGGAAGGACACCGAGGAGGTGCCCAAGAACGTTCTCGACACCATGAACCTGGTGTTCGTGGACCACATGGACCAGGTTATGGACCTTGCGCTCAGGCGGCGCGAAGACCTCGCCGAGGGTGCGCGGGCGGCGGATGACGAGGACGAGCAAGCTCTTCCCGCGATCGTCCACGACCAGCAGCCAGGCCCCGTGTCGAACCAGATCTACTACGGGTCCTGCCAGTAGGAGAGGATCCCCAATAGGGGAGGAGCCGTGGTCTGAAGACCTGGAGCGACGAGGGAGGCTATGCCTGAACCGGTGAGAGTGAGGCCATGGCTGAATCGGGAGCGAACTTGCAGGGGCCGCCCCACGGGCGGTCCTCTTCCGTCCACCTCTCCTGGCGTGCCTGGTGCAGCTTCGTATCGACGTCGAATTGCACCGGCGCCGGCACGGTAGCAGGAATCCAGGTTTCCCAGTAGAATAGGTTGATGAGAACTACAGAACATAACTGCGACAAGCTGCCGAACATCGACGTGGGGGAGGCGGCATGTTTTTCGTCCAGGTGTATGCAGGTATTGCATAACTATGCAGTATTGCATATGGCCCGCCCCCGGACTGCGGGGTCGTGGTCGCGCTGTTTCGCCTACGCCCGGCCGCTACCCGGCCGCGCGGCCCGATAGACTATGCAGTTCGGGAAGCCGGGTGGGCCGTGCGTCGCTGTGCGGCCCTCCAGAAGATATGCACGAGGAGTGATGGCAGTGAACGAGATCACGGTGGTGTGCTGGGGCCTTGGCGCAATGGGATCAGGTATGGCTAAGGTGCTGCTGGAACGGAAAGGAGTCAGGATCGTCGGGGCGATCGCGACGAGGTCCGAGAAGGCCGGGCGCGACCTCGGAGAGGTGCTTGGGGCCGGGCGTGAGCTGGGTGTGCGGGTCACGACCGACCCGGAGGAGGCGCTCGCCGCGGGGGCTGACGTTGCGCTTCACGCGACATCGTCGTTTGCACGGGAGGTCTACCCGCAGCTCGATCAGGCCATGGCCGCCGGGTCGAACGTCATCACCGTCGCGGAGGAGATGGCCTACCTTAACCAGAGCGACCCTGAGCTTGCGGCGGAGATCGACCTGCTCGCCCGAAAGTACGGTGTGAGCATCCTCGGCACCGGCATCAACCCCGGGTTCGTCCTTGATACCCTCATCATCGCGCTGACGGGCATATGCACTGACGTGAAGAAGGTGAGGGCGAGGCGGGTCAACGACCTTTCGCCGTTCGGCCCCACGGTCATGAGAACTCAAGGGGTTGGGACCACGCTGGAGGAGTTCAGGCGCGGCACAGCCGAGGGCACCATCGTCGGCCACATAGGGTTCGTCCAGTCCTGCGGCATGATCGCGGGCGCCCTCGGCTGGAAGCTGGATGAGATAACCCAGACCCGGGAGCCCATCGTCTCCGGCGTTGGGCGCACGACGCAACACGTTGACGTGAAGCCCGGCATGGTGGCGGGCTGCAACCACACGGCGCACGCCTTCATGAACGGCGAGGAGGTCATCACCCTCGAGCATCCGCAGCAGGTGCTGCCCGGCCTGGAGGGGGTCGAGACCGGCGACTACATATGGATTGATGGCACGCCCAGGGTGAATCTGGCGATCAAGCCCGAGATCCCCGGCGGCATCGGGACCATTGCGGTAGCGGTGAACATGATACCGCACGTCGTTGCGGCCGAACCCGGCCTGGTCACGATGAAGGACCTGCCCGTGCCGGCCTGCATGATGGGGGACATGACGAGGTTTGCGAAAGATGCGAGAGGGGATGGCGAAGGTGCTTGACGGGAGCGCGTCCGGGGAGCGCACGCCTGGGCCGGAGGGTGGGGTGCCCGGCTGCGGCGAAAGCTCGAAGCGCGTGCGGGCAGGGGAGTACGTACAGATACACTCCATCATCCTGAAGCCTGGGGAGCGGGCGCCGCAGGTGCCGGAGGACACCCAGAGGGTGCCCCTGGAGCTGCGGCTCAAGGGTTACCTCGATCACGATGCCGGCCTTGGCGACGAGGTGACCATCAGGACCGTGCTGGGCAGGAAGGTGAAGGGCCGGCTTGTGGCCGTGAACCCGCCCTATCCCCACAGCTTTGCAAGGCCAACGCCCGAGCTTCTGCATGTCGGCGAGGAGCTGTGGCGCCTTCTCGGCACGAGGGACGCAAACAGGGGTGAGGAGCCATGATCGCGGGAACGAGCTACGCGGAAGTCATGGCGAGACGGCAAGACATCATAAGGTCCGCCGTGGGCATCGACTACGACAAGTTCGAGACCGGCGCCATCGCCTTCGACTACGAGGGAATGATGGATGAGGTCGGCTACACGCTCGAGGAGATCCACGCCATCCAGGAGGAGACGAGCGTGGGCCGCACGCCCCTCGTCGAGCTTCGCAACATCACGGAGGTCGTGCGCCGGATGTCCGCCCCCGGGAAAGGTGCGCGCATCCTGGTGAAGGACGAGTCCGCGAATCCTTCAGGCAGCTTCAAGGACAGGCGCGCGTCGGTATCAGTTTACTGCGCGAAGGAGAAGGGCTACCCCGGAGTCATCGCGGCAACCAGCGGCAACTACGGTGCGGGGGTGGCGTCCCAGGCTGCGAGGCGAGGCCTCGAGTGCATCATAGTGCAGGAAGCGTATGACTCGAGGGGCCTCGGCCAGCCGGAGATCATCGAGAAGGGCAGGGCGTGCGAGGCGTACGGCGCCGAGGTGCACCAGCTCACCGTGGGGCCTGAGCTTTTCTACGTGTTCCTCCGGCTCCTCGAGGAGACCGGGTTCTTCAACGCATCCCTCTACACGCCCTTTAGCATAGCCGGCATCGAGACCCTCGGGTACGAGGTCGGCACGGAGACCTTGCGGGCGACAGGACGTTACCCGGACGCGGTGATAGTGACCCATGCAGGCGGCGGGAACGTGACCGGCACGGCGCGCGGCCTCCGGAAGGCCGGCTGCCGCCACAGCTGCGTCATCGCGGCAAGCGTGGACCTTGCAGGCCTCCACATGGCGAGCGACACCGACTTCAACAGGAAGTCGTTCACCACGGGGCACACTGGGTTCGGCATCCCGTTTGCGACGTGGCCCGACAGGGCCGACGTGCCGCGCAACGCCGCAAGGCCCCTCCGCTACATGGACAGGTATGTCACCATGACGCAGGGCGAGGTTTTCTACGTCACCGAGATGCTGGCGAAACTCGAGGGCATGGAGCGCGGCCCGGCCGGGAACACGTCCCTTGCGGCCGCCATCGCCATCGCCCGCGAGATGGACCGCGACCAGGTGGTGGTGGTCCAGGAGACCGAGTACACGGGCGCCGGCAAGCACCCGTACGCGCAGCTTGCGTTCGCACGTGAGATGGGGGCCGAGGTAAGGCGGGGCGATCCTCGGGACAACGTGCCCGGCAGGAGGATCGTCATACCGGAGCACCCCTCGCAGATCCATGCGAAGGAGGTGCAGCTCGACGGCATCCGGCGGTCGTACATACGAAACGCCCTGTCCCACGCGAAGGACAGGAGGCTATCCACCGACGACGTCCGGTTCCTTGCGGAGGACATCAATTCCACGGTGGCGCTCGTCGGGAGAACCATACGCGAGCTCGAGGGAGGGGAGGGGCCGTCGTGACTACCAGGCCGGACGATTTCGAGGAAAGGCGCCGGCACCTTGCCGGCATGAGCGATGAGGGGCTTGCCACGTACTTCTGGGAGCTTGCGGACAAGGTGACAGATCCCCTGGTGGTGCTTGCGCGCACCCACACGTCGCCTTCCATCGAGAGGTCCGTGCTCCTCCGGATGGGCTTCTCGAGCCTGGAGGCCAAGGCCATTGTCGATAAGTGTGTTGAGAAGCGGCTTCTCGGCAAGGGTGCGGGGCACGTGGTCTGGCAGCTGTCCTCCGCCCGCGGGATGAGCGTGCGAGAGGCCGGCGCCGCCCTCGCCGAGGGCAGGATGTGGGACGACGTGGCGGCGCTCTTCGGCGCCGGGAGGTGAGGCGCGATGAGCGGGACAAGTGGGGCGAGCGGGACGGGCGAGATGGGCAGGATGAGCGGAACGAGCAAGACGAGAGCTGCAAGTGGGATGCGGCTTTCACCCGATGAGAAGATTGACGTCCGCGAGATCCTGAAGGACCTCGAGCATTACAGGCCGAGGCGGCGCGGGTGGACCTGGCGCGAGAAGCTGCCGCCCGGGACGGACCTCGGGCCGTTCGAGTTCCAGGAGATATCGCGCTCCTTCGAGAGGTCGGTGCCGCTTCCTGCTGCGAAGTACTTCGGCGGCATAGATCCACAGCCCCGGATGGTGGTGACCACGGAGATCGCCTCCGGCCGCTTCGAGGACGACATAAGGCGGATGAGGATGGCCGCCTGGCACGGAGCGGACCACATCATGGTCATCCGCACCACCGGCCAGAGCCACTTCGACGGTCTCATCGAGGGCACGCCCGAAGGGGTCGGCGGGGTCCCCATCACGCGCAAGCAGGTGCGCGCGACGCGCAAGGCCCTCGACCTCATCGAGGACGAGGTGGGCCGGCCCATCAACTTCCATTCCTACGTGAGCGGGGTCGCAGGCCCGGAGATCGCCGTCCTGTTCGCCGAGGAGGGCGTGAACGGCGCGCACCAGGACCCGCAGTACAACGTCCTTTACAGGAATGTCAACATGTACAGGTCCTTCGTGGACGCCGCAGTGGCCAAGACCCTGATGCAATGGGCCGGGATGGCACAGATCGACGGGGCGCACAACGCGAACGCCACGGCGCGCGAGGCGTGGAAGGTCATGCCCGAGCTAATGGTACAGCACGCCATCAACTGCGCATACTCGGTGAAGGTGGGTATGGCGAAGGAGAACATCTGCCTCTCGACGGTGCCCCCGACAGCCCCGCCCGCCCCGGAGATACGCCTCGACCTTCCTTACGCCGTGGCCCTTCGCAGGCTGTTCGCGGGGTACAGGTTCAGGGCGCAGATGAACACGAAGTATATCGAGTCCTCGACGCGCGAGGCCACGGTGACGCACACCCTGAACCTCATGCTCTCGCGCCTCACCAGCGCGGACATTCAGAGCACGATCACGCCCGACGAGGGGCGAAACGTGCCCTGGCACTACAACAACATCGCGGCCCTCGACACCGCGAAGCAGGTGCTGGTGGGGCTTGACGGCTTGAAGAGCATGGTGAGGCTGGACGCGAGCCCCGATGGTGAGCTCGAGCGAAACGCCAGGGAGATCACCGAGCGTGCCGTGCTGTTCCTCGAAGAGATCCTCGATGTCGGCGGGTACTTCGAGGCCGTCCGGCGCGGGTTCTTCGTCGATTCGGGGATGTACCCCGAACGCAACGGCGACGGCATTGCGCGCGATCCCGAAGGGGGCGTCTCGGCCGGGACCATCGTGCCGCGCGACCCCGACTACATGGCCCCCGTGTGCGCCCACTTCGGCGCAAACCACCTCCCGGAGGGAACGAGCGCGGAGCGGCCGTGTGATCTCATCGGCGGGTGCACCCTGTGTGACCCGTCGAAGATCGTCTACATCCACGAGCTCGACCCAACGGACAACGTCGAAACCAGGCTGGCCGCGCTCGAGGCTGGCCCGCCGGGCGTGGTTTATCCCGAGGTCGAGTGGGCTGCGGACCGGGTCGTGACCCTGACCATGTTCTGGCCCGTCGACGAGGCCCGAGCGGAGGCAGCGGCGCTGGAGACCGCGCGCAGGCTGGGCCTGGAGGATCCCAAGGCCATCCACAAGGAGGTCATGCACCCGTCCGAAGGCACGCTGATCGAGGTGAAGGGCAAGGTGCCCTTCGGAATAGATCTCGCGAGCCTCAAGGCCCCGGAGGAGCAGGAGACGCTCTCGCCCGACGAGATCCACGGGTTCGTGAGGGACCACGGCGTCAAGGTGGTTGCAGCCACCGTGGGCCAGGACGAGCACTCGGTGGGCCTCCGGGAGATACTAGACATAAAGCACGGCGGGATCGAGGGCTTCGGCATCGAGTGCCACTACCTCGGCACGTCCTGCCCCGTTGATAAGCTGGTGAACGCGGCAATCGAGGTGGGCGCCGATGCCATCCTCATCAGCACGATAATCACCCACGCCGACGTCCACAGGATGAACATGAAGAAGCTCGCCGACCTGTGCGTCGAGAAGGGCATCCGCGACAGGGTGATCCTGGTTGCCGGGGGCACCCAGGTGACGTGGGACATCGCGGTGGAGTCGGGGATGGACGCCGGGTTCGGCCGGGGGACGAGAGGCGTGGACGTGGCCAGCTTCCTTGTGCGGGCCCTGCGCGAGAAGGGCGGCGGGGCGGGACCGGCAAGGGAAGCGGGAACGGGATCGGGGTCAGAATCAGGATCGGGATCAGGGTTGTGAGCGGGGGCTTTCGCATGATCGACGTGCTGGTCGCGGAGATCGGCAGCACCACGACCCTGGTGAACGCCTTCGATAGAGTGGATGGCCCGGACCCCGTGTTTCTCGGGCAGGGCAAGGCCCTCACGACGGCGGCCGAGGGGGACGTCGGGCTGGGCCTCGAGATGGCCATTGCCGACCTTGCGCGGGTGCTCGGGACGGAGCGGGTCGAGCACGGGGCGCTTTTCGCGACGTCCAGCGCGGCGGGCGGGCTTCGCATGACCGTCCACGGGCTGGTACACGACATGACCGTGAAGGCTGCGAAGGAGGCCGCCCTGGGGGCCGGGGCTGTTCTCAAAATCGTCACGGCGGGGCGGATGTCCCCCGAGGACCTCTCGAGGCTCCGGTCCATACGCCCGAACATCATCCTTCTTGCGGGCGGCGTTGACTTCGGCGAGAAGGAGACGGTGCTCGAGAACGCGAGGCGCATCGCGGGTGCGGGGCTTTCGGCCCCGGTGATATACGCAGGCAACCAGGCGGTCCAGGACGAGGCCAGGGGCATCCTCGAGAGCGCCGGAATGGCCGTCACGGTGGTCGAAAACGTCTATCCCCGGGTGGACGTGCTCAACATCGAGCCGGCCCGGCGGGCGATCCAGAGGGTCTTCGAGGAGCACATCGTGACGGCGCCAGGGATGGAACGCGTGCGCGACATGGCGCACGGGGGCATCATGCCGACGCCTGGCGCGGTGATGGCGGCTGCGCGGCTGGTCTACGAGGCAATAGGGGACCTGGTGGTGATCGACGTGGGCGGGGCGACCACCGACGTCCACTCGGTGACCGAGGGGTCCGAGGAGATCGCGCGGATCCTCACGAGCCCGGAGCCGGTGGCGAAGCGCACGGTCGAAGGCGACCTCGGCGTGTATGTGAACGCCGGCAACATCGTGGACCTCGCTGGCCGCGATATCCTCGCACAAGAACTGGGCTTCGATCCGGCGGAGGCGCTGGGGGCCATCGAACCTGTGCCTTCAAGCGAGCGGGGGATCCGGCTCGTCCGGGCGCTCGCGACGGAGGCCGCCCGGATCGCCGTGGCGCGGCACGCGGGAGAGGTGCGATACCTTTACGGACCCCTCGGCCGGATCACGGTGGCAGAGGGCAAGGACCTCTCCAGGGTGAGATGGGTCATCGGCACGGGGGGCGCGGCAGCGAGATTGCCTGAAGGAGAACGGATCCTCGAGGTCGTCAAGGGACGACGGGGGGATATGCGGCTGCTTCCGCCCCTGGATGCCAGGTGTGTAATAGATCGGGACTACGTGATGGCGTCGTGCGGGGTGCTGGCAAGATCGCACCCGGCGGCGGCCATCGCGATAATGATGCGAAGCCTTGAACTCGCCGGATGATATTGAGCGCTATCGACTATCAGAGGACAGGGGTGAGGTCTCAAGTGGCAAGGAAGACGAAGGTAGTTATCATGGGCGCTGCGGGGCGAGACTTCCACAACTTCAACACGTTCTTCCGCGACAACGACGAGTACGAGGTGGTGGCGTTCACCGCGACGCAGATCCCCAACATCGAAAGGAGGCGGTACCCGCCCGAGCTTGCGGGCAAGGGCTACCCCGACGGCATCCCCATCCTTGCCGAGGAGGAGCTCCCCGCCATAATCGAGAGGCACGGCGTGGACCAGGTGGTGTTCGCTTACAGCGACGTCTCCCATCTCGACGTGATGCACAGGGCGTCAGTTGCCCTCGCGAAAGGGCCGGATTTCCGCCTCATGGGCCCGGGTGCCACGATGCTCAGGTCGAAGGTGCCCGTGATCGCGATCACGGCTGTCAGGACAGGCGTCGGCAAGAGCCAGACGACGCGCAGGGTGACGAACATCATGAAGAAACACGGCAAGAGGGCGGTGGTGGTCCGCCACCCGATGCCGTACGGGGACCTCATAAAGCAGAAGGTGCAGAGGTTCGCGACCTTCGAGGATCTTGACAGCTACGACACCACCATTGAGGAACGCGAGGAGTACGAGCCGCACATCGCCAGGGGCTTCGTGGTGTACGCGGGGGTGGATTACGGCGCCATCCTGAGGGACGCTGAAAGGGAGGCGGAGGTCGTGCTCTGGGACGGCGGCAACAACGACATGCCGTTCTACCGGCCTGACCTCCACATCACGCTTGCAGATCCGCACAGGCCTGGCCACGAGACCTCGTTCCACCCCGGCGAGACCAACCTCCGCATGGCAGACGTGGTCGTCCTCAACAAGGTTGACACCGCGAAACCTGAGGACGTGGACAGGGTGGAGAGCACGGTCAGGAGGGTCAACCCGGGGGCGCAGGTCATCCGGGCGGCGTCGCCGGTCGTGCTCGAGCAAGGGGACATGATAAGAGGGAAGAGGGCCCTCGTGGTGGAGGACGGCCCGACGCTCACGCACGGCGGCATGACCTACGGCGCCGGGGTGATCGCCGCGAGACGCCACGGGGCGGAGCTTGTAGACCCCGAGCCGTACGCGGTGGGCTCCATCAAGGCGACACTGAGGAAATACCCTGGCCTGGAGCCGCTCCTGCCGGCCATGGGGTACGGCCGGGAGCAGGTGCGGGAGTTGGAGGAGACCATAAACCGCACTCCCGCTGACGTCGTCATCATCGGGACGCCCATCGACCTCCGCCGTGTGGTAAACCTCACCAGGCCGGCGCTGCGGGTGCGGTACGATCTCGAGGAGATCGGCCACCCGAACCTCGAGGAGATCATCCTGGAGCGGTTCAAGGGGACGCTCTTCTAAGCTGGGATTTCGCGAGGTTGACGTCTCCGGCGCCGTGTGGTACACTTTGGATACAAGGGGAATAGCTGGGGCGACTGGCAGGGAGGAGTGGTGCCGCGTGGCTGAAGTCGAACTTCCGGAGGGCGTTTCCGTTGCGAGCCTGAGAAGCTGCCGCCAGCTCAGGGGATGCCCTGCGAGTCTGTACCTGAACTGCCCGGTTTACGCCCGGCACGAGAACTGCTGGGACTCGGAGGAAGGCTGCATGGACTGCTGGAAGGACTGCGAGAACTGCAGGGACTATGCGAAGGCTCTCCGCCTGGGGCTCGTGAAGAAGCGGAAGTAACCGGGGTCCCGTGCGACGACGCGAGCGGGGCGCTTCGGTCACGCCAGGCTGTGGACGATAGTGTCATGAGGCCCTCTGACACGCGCTGCGTGCCGTGCCAGGGGGCTTTTGCTTTTCCGGGCTGGCCGCCCTGGTTGTAGGGAAGATCACCCGAAAGTGGGATTGTCGCCCATGGAAGGGCATGGTATTATGGAAATGCCCGGCGTCTTGCTGGGGTTGATGGTTCCTCGCAAGGCGGCGGGCTTGCCGGCGACACGGCGGCAGACGTGCGTGCTGGTGGGAGGATGTGCGGCTGTGCGTGACAGAAGGGGGTTCCTTGTGCGCTCTGTCAGGATACTTGTGTGCACGCTCATTGTGCCGTGGGTCTTCGCTTCGGAGCGGCTCGTTGCGGCCGCCATGGACGGCGCCGAGGCCGACGAGGTCGCTGCTGCCAGCTTCAGCGGAAAGCTCACCTTGGAGTTCATGTCGTCCAGCGAGGAGGCCGGGGGCGAAGGGATGGGGCTTGGCATGGCGTTCGACGGGAAGCTACACCTGCCGGCCGGGAGCGGGATGTCGTTCGACATCACGGCCGGAGCCGGGCCGCACCCGGCCTCGGGCAGCCTCCTGGGGTATGCCGCCATCGAGTTTGCGGCAAAACCCGGGGGCGGGCTCAGGCTCGCCCTGGATGCGAGGAGGAGCAGGACGTCTGAAGCCGACGATCCCGGTGACCCTGGACCAGAGCGCGTATCGTCCAGGCTCAGGGCCTCGCTCGCATGGGGATCGCCTTCGGGGCGACTGTCCATGAAGGTCTCCTGCGAGGGAGAGGAGTCGGTTCACCCTTGCCGGCCGACGAGCGATTATGACCGCAGTGCGGTCTCGGGTCAGGTCAAGGTGAATCCCGCGGCGAACGTGTGGGTGCAGGCCGACTTCGGCTTCGCTGCCAAGGAATACCTCATCACGCCTCGCAACACCTCCAACACGACGTTATCCTCGCTCGAGCTCGGCCTGAAGCGGGGCAGGAACCTGTCAGGCACCCTCAAGCTAGAGCGAAAAGGGGTCTGCTACCCGGGTTCGCCCAGGAAAACGTACAACCAACACGCGCAGGAAGCCTCGCTGTCATGGGAGCCCGGGCCAGGGCTTGCGGTCGACGTGGTCGTCTCGCAGGTGAACAAGGGGTTTCCGCATGCCCGCGAGAAAGACCTCCGTGACAGGAAGGCTTGCGTATCCGTATCGCTGGATGGGCTTGTGGCGGACACGCTTACACTTGAGGGAGCAGTGTTCGAGCGAAAGGTGCCTGCATTTACAGAGAAAGAGTACCGCGTGCACAGCATTGGGGCGGAGGTGAAGGTCTCGCCCTGTGATAGGCTTGCGGTCCTTGCAGGCTGTATGCTATCACGCAGGCTTTACCTCAGCCCGGCGGCGAGGGCCGGAGACTACAGCGAAGCCGAGGCCAGTTGGAAGGTTGCCTACGATATCTCTGACGACCTCGCCATCACATACAGGTCCCTGGTGAAGCGCCGCGAGTACCCGCTCAAACAAACGAGCAGCATGCACAGGCTCAAGTCCACGATCACGCTGGTGTACAGGTTCTGAGGCCCTGCGAGAGCGGCGCGGTCCGTAACGGTGCAGGCCTGCGGTATTTAGTGGAGCTCCTGTGCGGGCGGGGCTGGAGGGGTCGGGGGAGCCCCTATGACAGTGTATGGGATGAGGAGCCTTGACCCGGGCTTCAAGCCTGCCTCGGCTGAGAGCTGGTTTGCGCTGGCGATGTCACGTATGAGCACTCCGTACCGCCTTGCGATCCGGAGGAGGCTATCGCCGGGGGCTACGGTGTGCACGACTTCATGGTCGGCCTTCCTGTCGATGGATATGGTGTCATCGATATCGAGCTGCACCGAAGGGGATATGGCATCGAAGTCGCCCACGATGAACGCATGCATGAACGGAGGCTCGGGCCTGCCCTGTGCCGGGTTCACCCGGAGGAGGTAGTCGCGGACGACCGTCGGGAGGTCGTCCCTCCGGCAGAAAAGCACCGGGGCGTGCTTGCCCATGTGCGCGAGGAGGGCGCCCGATATCGCGTCCTGCCATTTCGCCGGGTTGACGAAGGTGAACGCGTGGCCCTGCTTCTCCGTTTTCCCGAACCCGAACCGCCCATCCGAGGACCGGTACTTCGCGAACTTCACGGCGAGATCGAACAGATCCTCCGCAGAGATCCTGCCCACCGTGCCGGAGGTGAGGTCGCGCACGGCGGCCTCCACGTTGTCTGAGACGAGGTCGCGGCCTCCCACGATAAACACGTTCGCAGCGTCTCCCGATGCCTGGATGGCCCCGGCGGTCTCCTGGGGGAGAGTGTCCTTCAAGGTGAAAAGCACTGGAACTCCGCCGTGAACCGCCATGGCGCCAGCGCAAAGGCCTGAAAGCGGGTGCTCGCCGGATAGCAGCATGATGTCGCCAGGGTAGCCGAGAAACCTCGCGATCTCCGCCGCGGTGTGGTAAGCGTTCATCCCGGCAAGCCTCATGACCGAGAACCCCAGCGACGCCACTTGCTGCTCGACTGCGTCGCCGAGGGCCCCGACGATGATCACCTGGGCGAGCCCCTCTGCCCCCATGGGGGCGAGCCTGCGGATCTCGTCTCGAACGACTGGGTCGATTCCTTCTGGCGAGCCGAGGAGCACCGGTCCGTCAATCGGCTGGTGCACGAGGGAGAGGGCGGCCATAGCATCGAGCGGCTGCTCCACACTTGCGAGAATGACGGCGTTCGACCGGCGCCCGAAGACAAGCTGCGTTGCGGCGACACTGGTTTGATACGGCCCCCTGCCGAAAACCCTGGTGGTGTTGGGCGAGTCAACCGTGAGAAGCGGCATTGGCACAACCTCCCGGGTCCAGATACACGTAAACCAGTTCTTGTATTCCCTGTGCCGCTGCCTATTATGCAAAGAGGAGGCTCGCACACTGCGGGCCCCCGTCATCATCCCTCGGCAAGCTCTCGTTGCCGGGGCTTTCCCCGGCGGCCTGTCAGGCTTGCTGCTCCTTCTCTTTCTTCGCCTTCTCGATTATCTGCTGGCTGACCTGTGCTGGCACTTCCTCGTAGTGCGAGAACTCCATGGAGTACGAGCCGCGCCCCCCTGTGATGGAGCGGAGGTCTATGGCGTACTTGAACATCTCGGCCATCGGCACCTGGGCCTTGATGACCCGGTACTTGCCGTGAGGCTCCATGCCCATGATCCTGCCGCGTCTCTTGTTCAGGTCTCCCATCACATCTCCCATCTGGTTCTCAGGAACCACCACCTGGACGCTCATGATGGGCTCGAGCAACACGGGGCGGGCGTCGAGAACGCCCTTCTTGAACGCCATCGACGCGGCGATCTTGAACGCCATTTCCGACGAGTCCACAGGGTGGTAGGAACCGTCGTAGAGGGTGACCCTGACATCAACCACCGGGTAGCCTGCCAACACTCCCTCCAGGAGGGCCTCTCTCACGCCTTTCTCCACTGCGGGGATGTACTGCCGCGGCACGGCGCCGCCAAATATCTTGTCAACGAACTCGAACTCGCCTCCGGGAGGCAGCGGTTCAAGCTCGAGGAACACGTGACCGTACTGGCCGCGGCCACCGGTTTGTTTCTTGTGTTTCCCCTCGACCTTCGTGGTTCCGCGAATGGTCTCGCGATACGGCACCTTCGGGGTCTCGAGCACGACCTCTGTCCCAAACTTGCGCTTCAGTTTGTCCGCGATAACCTCGATGTGGACCTCGCCCATGCCCTCAACTATCGTCTCGGATGTCTCCGCGTCACGCCTCACGATCACTGTAGGGTCTTCCTCTGCGAGCCTGGCAAGGCCGCTGCCGATCTTCTCTTCATCGGCCTTGCTCTTCGGCTTCATGGCCATGGCCAGGGTGGGCCTGGGGAAGTCGATGCCTGGTAGGACTATAGGGCTCATCTTGTCTGTGAACGTATCGCCCGTTGCCGTTACCGATAGCTTTGCCACGGCGGCTATGTCGCCGGCACCCACCTCACCGGCAGGCTCCTGTTGCTTTCCTCTCATGAAAAACACCTGGCCGATGCGCTCCTGGGCGTCGCGGGTGACGTTGTAAACCTGTGAATCCGACCTGATCGTGCCGGAGTATACCCGGAAGAGGCTTATCTTGCCGACGAACGGGTCCGCTGTGGTCTTGAACACGAGAGCGGAGAGCGGAGATCCATCCTCCGGGGCCCTCTCAGCCTTCTCCTCGGACCTGGGCACTGTGCCAATCACTGCACCGGCGTCCGCTGGCGACGGCAGAAGCGACACGATGGCGTCCATGAGCGGCTGCAAGCCGATGTTCCGGAGCGCCGAGGCGCACAGGATGGGGTACGCCTTTCCCTGGACGACTCCCGCCCGGAGGCCTTTCGCGATCTCGTCCTGCGTCAGCTCGTTGCCCTCGAGGTATTTCTCGATGAGCTCGTCATCGCTTTCGGCAGCGATCTCGACGAGCGCGTCGCGATACTCCTGAGCCCGGTCGAGAACGTCTCCTGGGATGTCCTCCTCCTTGAACTTCCCACCCGCTCCGTTCTCGTACACGACAGCCTTCATCTTGACGAGGTCCACCACGCCCCGGAAGCTGTCCCAGGACCCAATGGGGATCTGCACCGGGACGCAGCGGTTCCCGAAACTACTGCGCACGGCCTCGACAGCCTTGAAGAAGTCAGCGTTTTCGCGGTCCAGCTTTGTGACGACGATGGCCCTCGGGAGCTCCCGCTCCTCCATGAACCTCCACACGTTCTCGGTGCCCACCTCGACCCCCGAGACCGCGCAGACCACGACGAGGGCGGAGTCAGCCACCCGGAGACCGCTCTTCACCTCGCCGACAAAATCAGCGTAACCAGGCGTATCGATGAGGTTGATCTTCGCGCCCGCCCATTCGCAGGGAGCGACCGCCGTTGATATGGAGATGTTGCGCCTGATCTCATCAGGATCGTAGTCCATCGTGCTGGTTCCCTCGTCTACCCTGCCCAGCCTGTCGATGGCGTGGGCATCATACAAAATCGCCTCGGCAAGGCTGGTCTTTCCCGCCCCGCCATGGGCGATAAGGGCCACGTTCCGGAGATCCTCCGTCCGGTACTTCTTCAAAAACATCTCCTCCTTAAGAACGCTCGTCCGGTCTTGTGTTGCCTTCATTATTCTACACTTGCACCCCGCCGATTTCAAGAGAAGCGCGCGACGCGCTCGGCTTGCGTCACCTTGTGCCCACCATGATCAGCATGGTGCCGCAGAGGATGACGAACAGCTTCACCCAGGACACCCGGCCGGCCAGGCCCGAGAGGCCGAGCGCGCACACCATCACGAGCACGGCCGGCCCGAGAACCCCAAGGGCCGCATTGATCTTGAGCGCCACCGAGACACGGCTACATCTCAGCATGACAAACGCCGCGAGCACCTCCACCACCGCGCCCACAACTCTGAGACACGCCATGGCTGCCACGACTCTTTCCTCGCCTATCACGTCAGATAGCCTCCTGCCCCTTGTCAACATGATCGTATGCCCGCCCGTTTCTTTCCCGCGCATATCTACATTGCCTGCTTTGTCTCTTGCTCTGTTTTGCGTTACTTGCATGACGACGCCTGTTATGTTATACTCTCAGCGTGAAGCCTTCCAGCAGGCGACGCTGCAGCAACTGTGGAGAGTGGGGGAACCCACTCTCTCATGTTGTGGGGCGGTTTGGACTCATCCCCTGCGCACCGGCAGGGCCGGGTGCCGGGCGGGGGAGAGGATGGCATCGCGGGATCGGTAGAGGAGGAAGATGCTTTTGAAGCCTCAGGACATCGAGAGCCTTGTGAGGGGCGTCCTGCAACCGATGGTGGAGGGAAAAGGGATCGAACTCGTGGACGTGGAATACGTCAAGGAAGGCGGCCAGTGGTGCCTCAGGGTGTATATCGATCGCCCTGAAGGAGTCTCCATGGACGATTGCGAATGGGTGAACGACGAACTTGGCCGCAAGCTGGATGATCTCGACCCGATCCCTCAAAGCTACGTGCTAGAGGTGTCATCCTCGGGGGAGAAGCCCCTCAGGCGCGACAGCGACTATGAGCGGTCCCGCGGCCGCACGGTGCTGGTGAGCCTGTACGCACCTGTCGACGGCCGAAAGTCGTTCGAGGGCAAGCTATTGGGCATCGCCGACGGAAAGGTCAGGCTCGATCTAGAGGGCCGCGTCGTCGAGCTGCCGCGTGAGAAGGTGAGCCGCGCGAGGCTGGTCGTGGAGATTTAGGCCCAGCGGGCGGCCCTGGTGTGTTCCGGTTCTTGCAGGCGGGCGAAAAGCCCGCATTTTACAGGCCCTGATACGGGATAACGGAGCAATTCGCCGGAGGGCGAGGAGGGTTACGATGAATTCCGAGGTCATTCAGGCGCTCACACAGCTTGAAAAGGAGCGGGGGATCCCGCGCGACGCGTTGCTCGAGGCCATAGAGGTGGCGCTCGTCTCGGCCTTTAAGCGGAACTATGGTTCCTCGCAGAACGTCAGGGTGAAGATCGACCCCGACACCGGGGAGATCAACGTCTACGCCCACAAAAACGTCGCGGAAACGGCGCGAGATCCGAGACAGGAGATATCACTGGAAGATGCACGGGCAGTGGACCCCACGCACGAGGTCGGTGACGTCTTCGAGGTGGAGGTGACGCCCCGCGAGTTCGGAAGAATAGCCGCGCAGACCGCCAAGCAGGTGGTGGTGCAGAAGATCCGCGAGGCCGAGCGAGGCGTCATATACGAGGAGTACAGCAACAGGGAAGGCGACGTCGTGACGGGGATCGTCCAGCGTCGGGAGATGCGCAACGTCATCGTGGATCTCGGGCGGGTCGAGGCCGTCATGCCCCCCTCCGAGCAGGTGCATCGCGAGAGCTACTCGTTCGGCGACAGGATAAAGGTCTACATCGTCGAGGCGCGCAAGACGCCGAAGGGGCCGCAGGTGGTCGTCTCCCGTAGCCATCCGGGCCTCCTGAAGAGGCTTCTGGAGCTCGAGGTCCCCGAGATTTACGACGGGACTGTCGAAATCAAGGGCATCGCCAGGGAGGCTGGCAGCAGGTCCAAGGTGGCGGTGGTGTCCTACGATCCGAACGTGGACGCTGTCGGAGCATGCGTGGGCCCTCGTGGAATGCGCGTTCAGAAGATCGTCGCGGAGTTGCGCGGCGAGAAGATAGACATCATCCAGTGGCACGACGACCACGGTATATACGTTTCCAACGCTCTCAGCCCTGCGCGCGTCATCCTGACGCGCGTGGATGAGGAAACCCACGTGGCGAGAGCGATAGTGCCGGATAACCAGCTGTCGCTCGCCATCGGCAAGGAAGGTCAGAACGCGCGGCTTGCGGCCAAGCTCACAGGCTGGAGGATCGACATCAAGAGCGACTCGCAGGCGCGGGCGCTCGAGGAAGAGGAGGAGCGGCTGGCCGCGGAGAGGGCCGCCAGGGAGCAGGAAACCAGCGAGGGCGAGGCCGGGGAGGCGCCAGAGGAGGGCCTTCGGCACGAGCTCGAAGCGGAGGCCGAAGGCGTGGCCGAGGCGGGGGCCCCGGTAGCTCCATCAGTGGATGAGGCCTTCTGGGAGGAACCTGCTCCCATCGAGGAGCCAGCTCCGTCCGTGGATGAAACGGAGCCTGTGCCTGGCGGCGAGGAGGTAGAGCCAGAATGGGGGACCGCCGAGCCGGCTGACCAGGCCGGGTCCGCGGCCGAGGGCACGCGGGGAGAGGCCGAGCCGTCGCACGCGACCTGGCGTGAGCCGGTTGTCCCACCGGGCGAGCCGGTGGCCGAGATCGCCGGGGTGGATGAAGAGGAGGCCGCTCACGAGACGACCCCCGTGGAGGAGACGGAGCCTGCTGCGGAGGTCGGCAGGGAGGAAGAGATCGCTTCAGATGAAGAGAAGGAATCCTCACCCGAGTCCATGCCTCGCCGCAAGAAGAAGGACAAGGCGAAGAAGGGCGAGGGGAACGAGGAAGAGCCTCCGCGGAAAGGGCGCGGTCCGAAAAAGGCACGGCGCGATCACGACCTCGATGATGAGATCGATGTGGACCTCGATGTGTAGGTTAAGGCTGCAGGTGAGGCAAGCGGAGGCGGGTGATCTTCGGCAATGGCAAGAGGCAAGTCCCGTCAGAAAGTAAGGAAGGTCCCGCAGCGAACGTGCGTCGGGTGCAGGGAGGTCAGGCCCAAGAAGGAGCTTGTCCGGATCGTGCGTACGCCGGAAGGTCTTGTTGAGGTGGATCTCACTGGCAAGCGCTCGGGAAGGGGAGCTTACATCTGCCCCGATCCCCGGTGCCTGGAGCTTGCGTTGAGAGGAAAACGGTTGGATGCGGCCCTTGGAGTGGCCGTGCCCGGTGATGTGGTCGATGGTCTTGCGCGTCAGCTCTCATCGTGCGTGCTGGCGCAGGGTCTCCCGCCTGGGGCCGGGAAGATTTAAAGGTGGTGGGTATATGGGGAAGAAGACCAGGGTATATGAGCTCGCACGCGAGCTTGGCAGGAACAGCAAGGAGATCCTCGACCTGCTGGCCGAGTCCGGCGTGCGCGACAAGAATCACATGAGCGCCCTGGAGGACAATGTGGTCAGGTTCATAGAGAACAGGTTTGCCGAGAAGGAAGGGCGCAAGGAGCCCAAGCGCCCTGCCGGGGGCAGGGCTGCCCAGCCCGATACGGAGAGGGAGACGCCGGCAGCAAAGGAGGCGGCGCCGCCGAGGGAGAAGCCGAAGCCGAAGCCGAGGCCGAAACCTCTCCCGCTGCCAAGGCCGACTCAGCCAAGGCGGCCGGGCCAGCGCTATGGGGCTGGAAGGCCTCGCCCTGCCGTCCGGGATATGGGAGCGGCACGCTCCGCATCCCCACCCGCACCTGGGCAGAGGCGCGGTCCAGGCTCGAGGCGTGCCAGCAACGGAAGGCCAGCGGCGGACGGCTACCCGGCCGCACGCGACAGCCGGGAACGCCGGTGGACGCCAGCAGGTGCAACGCCCGCCGGGCAGCGGCCTGGGGCGAGAAAGCACTGGCCTACCCAGATCGCTCCCACCATGCCACCTGCACGGCCCAGGACCCAGGCTCGAACGGGCCGCCCTGCTCCGGGCTCAACCGGCGCAGTGGCCGGGATGCCTGCAGGTGCAGCGGAAGGCAGAGGCAGGGCCTTCGAGCGATCCAGGCAGATCCGCCCTGTGGTTCCCCCGGCCCCGCAGAAGCCAGCCGAACCGGAGGTTCAAGGAGCGCCTGGCATGCCGATTGAGGGAGCTACCGCGACCCCACGGCCTGAGAGGGTTGCCCCCCGGGAAACACCAGAGGTCGTCACAAGGGCACCGGAGAAGGCGCCAGAGACCATCCCGGTGACCGCCACGGCGGCGCCTGGGACGTCGGCGCGGCCGGGTCAGGAAGGCGCTGAGCCTTCTGTTCGTGCCACGCGCCCTGAAGAAGCCCGATCCCGGGAGGCTGACGGGCACCGGCGAGCGCAACAGCCTCCAAAGGCCCCAGCCGCGCAGCGCCCTGCCACGAGACAGGCCACCCCGAGGCAGCCTGTCGCGGGCCGTCCCGCCGGAGGCGCTGCCGCCGGGGCGCGACCGCGACCGCCGCGGCCGGACCGTGCTCCTGATGCGAGAAGGCCTTCTGCCGAGGGGCCGCGCCCCGAGGCAAGAAGGGACGGCAGGGGGCAGAGAGATCACCGCCCGGAGCGCAGGCTGGAGCTGATAAAGGGCGGCAAGGGCGCCGAGAAGCTGCGGGAGGCGCGGGCCGAGGCCATCATCCGGGCAAGGAAGCCCAGGCGCGGGGCTGGCGCGCAGCCCGGGGCTGCTGCCGCCAGAAAGAGGGAGCACCCCAGGAAGGAAAAGAAGGTCGCCCTGCCTGCCAGCATCACCGTGGGTGAACTTGCGGAGAAGCTCGGCGTGGGCTCGGGTGAAGTCATCAAGTCCCTGATGTCCATGGGGGTTCTCGCCACCATCAACCAGGAGATCGACTTCGACGCCGCGAGCCTGGTGGCCGACGAGCACGGGTTCGATGTGGAGCCTCTCGAGCAGAAAGAGGCGCGGGAGTTTGGAATCGAGGACGCTCCCGACGCGCCGGAGGCTCTCAGGACGAGGCCGCCCGTGGTCACGGTGCTCGGGCACGTTGACCACGGCAAGACATCGCTTCTGGACGCCATCCGGCAAACGAACGTCACCGCGCAGGAGGCCGGGGGCATCACGCAGCACATCGGGGCCTACCAGGTGGAGTTGGGCGGCAGGAGGATCACCTTCATAGACACGCCGGGCCACGAGGCGTTCACGGCCATGCGAGCGCGCGGCGCCCAGGTGACCGACATAGCGGTGCTTGTTGTCGCGGCCGACGACGGCGTCATGCCGCAGACCATCGAGGCCATCAACCACGCGCGGGCGGCGAAGGTGCCCATCGTCGTGGCGGTAAACAAGATAGACAAGGTCAACGCCCAGCCCGACAGGGTCAAGCAGGAGCTTGCCCAGCAGGGTCTCGTGCCTGAGGAGTGGGGCGGGGATACAGTCACCGTCGAGATATCCGCCCTCCGCAAGCAGGGCATCGAGGAACTGCTGGAGATGATCCTGCTCGTTGCGGACATGAGAGATATCAAGGCCAATCCAGACCGGCCGGCAAAAGGTACTGTCGTGGAGGCCAGGCTCGACAGGGGCAGGGGACCGGTCGCCACGGTCCTCGTGGAGAAGGGCACCCTGCGGGTGGGCGATGCCATCGTCGCCGGCGAGGTGTTCGGCAAGGTCCGGGCCATGACCGATGATCAGGGCAGGGCCGTGGAGGCGGCGGGACCGTCCACGCCTGTGGAGGTGCTCGGGTTCTCGGAGGTGCCGCAGGCGGGCGACGTGATCCACGTCGCATCCGAGGATAAGCTGGCGAAGCAGCTCGCCGCAAGGCGGTCCGACAGGAAGCGGGCCGAGGAGATCCAGGGGGCGCGCACGATGAGCCTGGACGCCCTCTTTGGCAAGATCCAGGAGGGAGATGTCAAGGAACTCAACCTCATCATCAAGGCGGACGTTCAGGGCTCCGTCGAGGCGCTGCGACAGTCGCTGGAGCACTTGTCCACAGACGAGGTCAAGGTGAACGTGATCCACTCCGGCGTGGGCGCCATCACCGAGAGCGATGTCATGCTGGCATCCGCGTCGGGGGCCATCATCATCGGGTTCCAGGTGAGGCCCGATGTCAATGCGAAGAAGATGGCGGAACGAGACCACGTGGACGTGCGCCTGTACAGGATCATCTATGATGCCACGGCAGACGTCAAGGCCGCAATGGAGGGCCTGCTCGAGCCGGAGAAGCACGAGGTAACCCTTGGCAGAGCCGACGTGATGGCCACCTTCCACGTGCCCAAGGTCGGGGTTGTGGCCGGGTGCAAGGTGAGCGATGGCAGGATCACGAGAGACGCTCTCGTGCGCGTGCTCCGCGACAACGTGGTGGTCCACGAGGGCAAGATCGAGTCGCTGCGCAGGTTCAAGGACGACGTGCCCGAGGTCGCAAGCGGGTATGAGTGCGGCATCGGCCTCGTGAACTTCCAGGACATCAAGGAAGGCGATGTCATCGAGGCTTTCAAGGTTGAGGAGACTCGTAGAGCGCTATAAGTGCAGCTATAGATGTAGGTATAGAGAAGGCGTGGGGCGATGATAGTCGGCGTGCTCAGACTCGAGATCTTCATCGGCGGGGCCGCGTGCCTCAAAGACAAACGGCGCGTTGTCAAGGGGGTGTGCGACAGGATAAGGGCCAGGCACAACGTGGCCATCGCCGAGGTTGCCGATTGTGACCTCTGGCAGCGCTCCACTCTCGGGGTCGCATGCGTCTCCAACGAGGCGCGGCTCGTGGACAGTGTGCTTACACGCGTGCTGCGCGATGTGGAGAGGGAAGCGGATCTCGAGGTGACCAGTTGCGAGAGGACCATCGTTTAGCGTCGGAGGGTGATGCGAGATGGCTCGACTGAGGGTTGAGAGGGTTGCGGAGGCGATCCGTTCCGAGGTGGCTGACATCCTGGCCCGGGAGATCAAAGACCCGAGGCTCGGGTTCGCCACCGTCACTGACGTGGAGGTATCGGACGACCTGCGACACGTGAAGGTCTTCGTAAGCGTGATGGGCGATAAGCCCCAGGTTGACGAGACCATGGCCGCCCTGGAGAGCGCCACCGGGTTCGTTCGCAGCGAGATAGGGAAGCGCATCAGGCTGCGCCACACTCCCGAGATCGTCTTCCGCTATGATACGTCGATAAAGCGGGGGGCACGGGTGTTCGAGATCCTGAAGGAGATAAGGAGCGAGGGGGAGACGGGGAGCCAAAAGGGAGGCCGGGAGTAGTGGAGAGCCACCAGGACATCGCGCGCATTCTTGTGCGGTACCGTAGATTCCTCGTAGCAACTCACGTGTTTCCTGATGGTGACGCGATCGGCTCCACTCTTGGTCTCGGCTTTGGCTTCCAGAAAACCGGGAGGCGGGCCATCCTCTCCTGCCCAGGCGGCGTGCCTGACAGCCTGAGCTTTCTACCTGGCTCAAACAGGATAGTCACGCCCGACCGCATCCTGGACGAGTTCGACGCGGCGGTGATCCTCGACTCGAGCGACCTCGACCGCATCGAGGGAATCGCCGAGAGGATTCCGCCGGGCACGCCGGTGATCAACATCGACCACCACGTTACGAACAGGATGTATGGCACTTATAACTACATCGATCCGGGCGCGGCCGCTGCGGGCGAGCAGGTCTACAGGGTCCTCACGGCCATGCGGGTGCCCGTGGACAGGGACATGGCGACGTGCCTCTTTACCGCGGTTGGAACCGACTCGGGGTTCTTCCGGTTCTCCAACACGAGCCCGACCACCCTGCGAATCGCGGCCAGACTCGTGGAGAAAGGGGCCGAGCCGTTCAAGGTCTCCGAGCAGGTGTACGAGACGAAGACCCTCGGAAGCATCAGGCTCCTTGGCCGCGTGCTCGATACCCTGCAGGTGGATGAAGGCGGGAAGGTCGCCTGGGTCGAGATCAGACGCGAATGGCTGTCGGAATTCGGGGTGGATGAGGGGCAGACCGAGGGCTTCGTGAACTATCCCCGCATGGTGAAAGGCGTGGAAGTGGCCCTCCTGTTCAGAGAGAGCGCTGAGGGCAAGATACGGGTGGGCATGAGGTCCAGGGGGGATTTCGACGTGAGCGCGCTGGCCGAAGCGTTCAACGGCGGCGGCCACTCGCGGGCTGCGGGCTGTAGCATGGGCTCGACCTCCCTGGAAGACGCGAGGCGGGCGGTGCTCCACAAGGTATACGAAATGATGGCGGCGAGGTAGCTCTTACGATCATGGACGGTATCCTGGTGGTGACAAAGCCGGGCGGCATGACGTCCCACGACGTGGTCGTGCGCATCAGGCGGGCCGCGGGCACGAAGAGGGTGGGGCACGCCGGCACGCTTGATCCCGATGCCACCGGCGTCCTCGTGATCCTCGTTGGCCGGGCGACCGCGGCCATGCAGTTCATGGTGGGAATGCCGAAGGCCTACACGGCTGAAATGGTCCTCGGCATAACCACCGACACGCAGGACGCTTCGGGAAAAGCGGTCCGCGTGGCGGACGCTGTCGATGTATCGAAAGAGCGGTTCCTGGATGCCCTTGCCGGCTACACCGGCGAGATATCCCAGGTGCCTCCGATGGTCTCTGCGGTCCATCACGAGGGGCGCAGGCTCTACGAGCTTGCGCGCGAGGGGATCGAGGTCGAGCGGAGGCCGCGGCGCGTGAGGATATATGAGATTCGCGTTGAGCGCTGGCCCGATGTGCCGCTTGCCGTGGGCAGCCGGGTGACTGTGAGGGTTACGTGCTCCTCGGGGACGTACATCAGGCAGCTTGCCGCGGACATCGGCGAATCTCTGGGATGCGGCGCGCATCTTGGCTCGCTCGTCAGGACGCGCGTGGGCCCCTTCGACCTTGCCTCTGCGCACGGCCTGGATGAGATCGAGGCATCTGCGTGGGACGGCCACCTGAGTTCGCTGCTAGTGCCCGTTGCGGCGGGGCTTTCCCACCTGCCGGCCGTCACGGTGGGCGGTGAGGACGCAAGGAGGATATCCACCGGGGCGCAGATCGAGGCTCCCGGATGTGTCCGGTGCAGCGCGGAGCCGTCCCCCGCCCCTGGGGAGGACGATCGCGGGGGCGACCTCGTAAGGGTGCACCAGGAGACCGGCGAGCTTCTATGCGTTGCGCGGGTCGAAAGATCCGGCGCGCGCGCCCGTCTTCGACCTGTAAGGGTCTTCACAGGCTAAGGGCTGAAGGCCAAGGGCCAGGGGCCAGGGGCTAAAGCAAAAACGTGGTCCGCCGCCGGGGTTAGGAGGTCTTCTGTGAAGGTCATCAGGGATCTTGCAAGGGCTGACGCCGTGGACACACCGAGATCTGTGGTTGCGCTCGGCACGTTTGACGGGGTGCACCTCGGACACCAGGAGATCCTGAAGAGGTGCTCGATGTATGCGAGGTGCACCGGCGCGCGCGCCGTGGCATTCACCTTCGACCGCCACCCCCTCGAGGTCATCCGCCCGCAGCTTGCTCCGCCGCAGCTCACGGACATCGAGGACAAGCTCGCCCTGATCGAAGCGACGGGGATCGAGGTTGCCGTGGTGGCCCGCTTTGACGAGGCGCTCGCCCGGGCGACGCCCGAGGAGTTCGTGCGCGAGGTGCTCGTGGACGGCCTCCGGGCGACGAAGGCCGTCATCGGGTTCAACTACACGTTCGGGTGGCGGGCCCGGGGGACGGCGGAGGCGCTGGTTGATCTGAGCAAGAAATGCGGCTTCGAGGTGGAGGTCGTCGAGCCTGTCACGGTCGGGGGCGTGCCCGTCGGCAGCACGGAGATACGGGCGCGTCTTGCCCGGGGCGATGTGGCGGGCGCCCGGGCCATGCTCGGCAGGCCTTTCTCCATGAAGGGCACGGTCGTCCCGGGGCACGGTCGCGGAAGGACCATCGGGTACCCCACCGCCAACATGGAGGTGAGCGGGGGAATGGCCGTTCCCGCCCGGGGCGTATACGCGGCCATCGCCCAGGCTCGGGGCCTCGAGCTTCATGCCGTGGCCAACGTGGGGGTGCGGCCCACGTTCGAGGGCAGGGCGCTCAGCCTGGAGGTGTTCATCATGGATTTCGCCGGCGATCTCTACGGGGAGGCCGTCAGGGTGTCCTTTGTCGAGAGACTGCGCGACGAGAGGAAGTTTGGCTCCTCCACGGCGCTTGCGTCGCAGATCGCCGAGGACGTGAAGAACGCCAAAATGGCCCTGGAGCGCTGCCACAGAGGGTATACTGGGGGTGCTGGGTCCGCCAGGGCCGCGTGTCGGAGCGGGGCTGCATCAGGCGAGAGGCGGCGGGCGCTCTTTCCCGGTTGCTAGAGGGGGTCAGGCTGGCAGGCGAATGAGGCGATGCACGGCGCCGCACCGCACCGCAAGGCGGCGCGGCGTGCGAGCGACGAGGCGCCGCCTGTCGTTTACAACAGGGTGTTTGTATGATAGAATTGGTGCGTGACGGTAATCTGTGGATACCGCCACGGAGCAAGATGAACCCACCGCTAGGATTTCTCGGTCCTCCGACGGGCTTCTTGGCGGTTGGGGGATAGCATTCAAGGAGGTGGAACGGCGTGGCTCTACCCGCCGAAGAGAAACAGGCGATTATCGAGAAGTACAGGCTTCACCAGAACGACACGGGCTCCCCCGAGGTGCAGATCGCGATCCTCACCGAAAGGATCAATAGCCTGACGGAGCACCTCAAGGAGCATAGGAAAGATCATCACTCGCGGCGAGGGCTTCTGAAGATGGTCGGCCAGAGGCGCAATCTCCTCAACTACCTGAAGGAGAAGGATATCGAGAGGTATCGCGTCATCATCGACAGGCTCGGCCTCAGGAAGTAGCGGCGAGAACCTGAGGAGGAATGATTTGGAATGGAACATCACTGCCTGGATATGATTCTGGGCGGGAGGAGACTTTCGCTTGAGGTCGGGAAGGTTGCGAAACAGGCCAACGGATCGGTTCTGGTTCGCTACGGAGACACGGTGGTTCTGGTCACGGCGTGCATGTCGAAAGAGCCGCGAGAGGGGATTGACTTCTTCCCTCTTCTCGTGGACTACGAGGAAAGGCTCTACGCCGCGGGCAAGATCCCCGGTGGGTGGATAAAGCGAGAAGGAAGGCCTTCCGAGGTAGCCACCCTTTCGGCCCGAATGATCGACAGGCCCATAAGGCCGCTCTTCCCCGAGGGGTTCAGGCATGACGTGCAGGTGGTCTGCACAGTGATGTCGGTTGAGCAAGACTGCGAGCCGGACATAGCGGCGATGATCGGCGCTTCCGCCGCTCTCAGCATATCCGACATCCCGTTTCGCGGCCCCATCGGCGGAGTGCGAGTCGGCAGGGTCGCGGGGCAGCTTGTCATAAACCCCACCCTCGAACAATCCCTCAAGAGCGATCTCTCGCTTGTGGTTGCAGGAACGAAAGATGCCATCCTCATGGTTGAGGCAGGCGCCAGCGAGGTGCCTGAGGACGTCATGCTGGAAGCGATATCCGTGGGCCACGAGACAATCCGCGGGATCGTGGAGTTCATCGAGAGGCTTGTGGCCGCGTGCGGCAAGTCCAAGCGGGAGGTAACGCTGTACAGGCCGAGCCCCGAGATCGAAGCGAAGGTAAGGGAGCGTGCGACATCTGACCTGCGCGACGCCCTCAAGAGCGGCGATAAGCTGGCTCGCGAGGAGCGCACCGACGCGGTGAAGATGACGGTCGTCGAGGAGATGAGGGCGAGCCTCGGCGATGATTTCGCCCTCTACGAGAAGGACATCACCATGGTCCTTGACAAGATAGTCAAGGAACAGGTCAGGAAGATGATCCTCGAAGAGGAGTCGCGACCCGACGGGCGAGCGTTCAACGAGATCCGCCCGATATCCTGCGAGGTGGGCATGCTTCCGCGGGTGCATGGGTCAGGCCTTTTCACGCGCGGCCAGACGCAGGTGCTCACCAGCGTGACGCTGGGGGCCATCGGGGAGGAGCAGCTCCTCGACGGGCTGGGCGACGAGGAATCCAAGCGCTACATGCACCACTACAACTTCCCGGCCTACAGCGTCGGCGAGGTGCGGCCCATAAGGGGCCCCGGGCGGCGAGAGATAGGCCACGGAGCGCTTGCGGAAAGAGCCCTTGCGGCGATGATCCCCGATGAGGAGACATTCCCGTACACGATTCGGCTCGTGTCGGAGGTGCTCGAGTCCAACGGCTCGACATCCCAGGCGAGCGTGTGCGGGTCCACGCTGGCGCTGATGGACGCAGGCGTTCCCATCAGGCGGCCAGTGGCCGGGATCGCCATGGGCCTCGTGAAGGAAGGCGACAGGGTGGCCATCCTGTCCGACATCCAGGGCATCGAGGACGCCCTGGGCGACATGGACTTCAAGGTNNGCCGGCACCGAGCGCGGGGTCACCGCCATCCAGATGGACATCAAGATCCCCGGCATAACGAGGGAGATCCTCAGTCGAGCGCTTGCTCAGGCCCGGGATGGGCGGCTCTTCATCCTCGGAAAAATGCTCGCGGTCATGCCAGAGCCGCGCAAGGAGCTTTCGCGCTTCGCCCCGAGGATCATAAGGATGACTATCGATCCCGACAAGATCCGCGACGTCATCGGGCCCGGCGGCAAGGTGATAAGACACATCATCGAGGAAACTGGCGCCAAGATCGACATCGAGGACGACGGAAGGGTCTTCATCGCTGCGGTTGACGAGGACGCCGGAGCGAAAGCGAGGAAGATGATCGAGGACCTCACCGCCGATGTCGAGGTGGGCAAGACCTACACGGGGACTGTCACCCGGATAATGAACTTCGGGGCGTTCGTGGAGGTTTTGCCGGGCAAGGAAGGCCTCGTGCACATCTCCGAGCTCGCCCACACGCGCGTGCCCAGGGTCGAGGATGTCGTCCATGTGGGTGACACCATCGACGTGAAGGTCACCGAGATAGACAGGCAGGGCAGGATCAACCTCTCACGCAAGGACCTGCTCCCGAGGGACCACGCAGCCGAGGTCGGGCGGCGCCAGCAAGGCGGGGGTCCCAGGCGGCCGGATCAGCACGGGGGAGGCTTCAGGCGCCGGAGGTAGGGGCGCCTGAGTGCGGCGGCGCGCGGACGCGGCGGGCATNNTGCGGCGGGGTCGCCCGCCTATGAGCTTCACAGAAGAAAGGGCCACGGGGCGTGCTCGCCCCCTGGCTTTGCCCGGTGAAGGGGTCTAGACCCCCTGCAGCGGGCCTTTTGATGTATGGGCAAAGCCAGCACCGTCTGGGGCTACGGGTCATGCCATGGGGCGCAGGGGGAGGTCGGCTGGCCCGAACAGTCGGGCGCCTGCGCCCTACTGGACGCCGTAGCGCTTGATCTTGTAGTAGAGGCCACGCAGGCCTATTCCGAGCAGCTTTGCGGCTGCGGTCTTATTGCCACCTGTGGCCTCCAGGGCACGGAGGATGGCCCGCCTCTCGGCGCGCTCGACGACCTCTCGCATCCTGAGGACGCCGGCTGCGGCGCGATTCTCCGTGCCAGGGCCTTGCGTGTCTGCCTGCGCCGCCTGCGCCCCCTGCTGGAACCTGCCGAGCGCGGGCAGGTGGGCGGGTAGGATCTCCACCTCGCTNNTAATGCATGTTGATGATGGCCCGGCTTAGGACGTTCTCGAGCTCCCTGACGTTGCCGGGCCAGTGGTACTCGGCGAGGGCGTCGAGGGCCTCGTCGGAGACGCGGCTGACATTCCGCCCGTAGGCCTGGTTGAACCGGCGTATCAGGC